>CAZXCQ010000249.1:0-9328 GCA_964639275.1 uncultured Desulfobacteraceae bacterium
AAAAGGGAACATATTGCCAAAATCGGTGACAGAACTTTTGAGACAACACACTAGTTCCCGACCGCCCCGGCTATCCGGTGGATTTCCCTTCACCCTCTGGGCGAAGCGGTTTTGTCTTTGCAGCCACAAATGGCAAGGCTTTTGCCGGTAGGCTTGCGAAATTCGGGTTCAATCAAATCCCTAAAATGTGCTATTTTACAAGCCTCAAGGGCAGAAGGCGGATCAGGTAGTTGGGGCTGTGCCAGAGTCAACGATTAAGTCCATGATGGACGCACTGTTATAAGCAAAAACATTGAAGCAGGGTGGATTAGAATGAAGGGACTGGTTGTGGCAAGCTGCAAGGGGGGAACAGGGAAAACGAGCATACTGGCCGCCTTCGCTTTTCTGGCAAGGAGCAAGGTGGTTTGTGACGCGGATGTGGATGCGGCTGATCTTCACCTCATCATGAATCCACAGATCAGGGAACGCCATGATTTTGAGTCCGGTCATACAGCCATAATAAATCAGGATAAATGCACCCGGTGCGGTCTTTGCCGGGATTTGTGTAGGTGGAATGCCATTAGCGAAGATTTTGTGGTGGATCCCATCGCCTGTGAGGGCGGGGTGCGTGTCATTATTTCTGTCGTGAAGAAGCAATTGACTTTCCCGTGAATACATGCGACGAATGGTATATTTCCGAGACCCGCTTTGGCCCCATGGCCCACCCCAGGCTGGGCATTGCGGAAGAAAACTCGAGGAATCTGGTGACCATTATCCGGCAGCAAGGCAAGAAGCTTGCGGATGGAAAGAACCTGGATTTGCTTCTCACGGACGGCCATCCGGGGATAGGCTGCCCCGTGAACGCTTCCCCTGGCGGGGCCACACCGGTCAAAAAGTATTGGGAAGATCTGGCACAAGGTCTTGAGAGATGAACCAAAGGAGGTAAATAAAATGCCAAGCGGAGACGGGACAGGTCCAAGAGGCCAGGGACCAGGAACAGGTGGAAGATGTAGACTCAAGAGGGTTCAAGTGTTTCGAGGATGCCGGGGAGAAATTGTGCAGGGTCTGGTTGAAGATGGATGAAACCAGCCTGGATGATCTGTTTTGATTAGCGAAGGGGAATCTATCGTATATGGAAAGCTATGAAGTGAGGTTTCTGCCGGATGAAAAAACCGTCGAGGTGGAAACCGGCACGGCCCTGATGAAGGCTGCCGAAAAGGCGGGAGTCCACATCAACAATCTCTGCGGAGGGGAAGGGGTCTGCGGGACGTGCCGGGTCAAGGTCATCAACGGCAAGATAAGAGCGGACAAGCATTCCATAAGCCTTTTATCCAAAGAGGAAATAACAGAAGGCTATGTCCTTGCCTGCCAGACAAAGGTCAATTCGAACATGGAGGTCCTCATTCCACCCGAATCCCGCATGGAGGAAGCGCAGATCCTTATTGAACACATGCCCGTCGATTACAGTGAACCGGAAAAGATCTCCCTTCGCCGTGTTCCTGCCGACCCCATGACCCTTTATGAGCCTCTTAGCCAAAAGATCTACCTGGAGCTTACAGAGCCCTCCCTTGAAGACAACGTAAGTGATATGGACCGCATCGTCAGGGAATTGAGGAGAAAAACAGAATATCGCAATTTTGAAATTTCCCTGGCTTGTCTTCAAGGACTTGCTCTGAAGTTGAGGAGACACCACTGGAAGGCAACGGCCACTCTCGCCAAGCACGGCGACATCTGGAGGATCCTTCAAATAGAAGCCGGAAATACTACCGGACAGAACTATGGGCTCGCAGTGGATGTGGGAACCACAACGGTCGTTGCCCAGCTCATCGACCTCAAATCCGGAAATGTTCTCGGGGTGGCCGGAAGCTATAACCTGCAGGCTCGATTTGGTGAGGATGTCATCTCCAGGATGATATACGCATGCGGCAGGGAGGAAGGGCTCAATTCCCTCCATCGGGCGGTCATCAAGAATATCAACCAGCTCATAAAGACACTCACCGAGGACAAGGGAATTGATTCTCATGAAATCACCTGTGCGGTGGCAGCGGGAAACACCACCATGAGCCATTTGCTCCTCTCCCTGATTCCCTGTTCAATTCGTCTCGATCCTTATGTGCCGACGGTGAATGCTTATCCCCAGGTCCGTGCTGGTGAGATCGGGATTAATATTCATCCGGAGGGCATCCTTGAACTGGTTCCTGGAGTGGCGAGCTATGTTGGTGGCGATATTGTAGCAGGGATCATCGCCTGTGGCATTGCCGATAGACCTGAAATCAGAGTTCTCATCGACGTGGGGACCAACGGTGAAATAGCGGTGGGTAATAATGAGTGGATGGTCTGTTGTTCGGCCTCTGCCGGGCCGGCTTTCGAAGGTGGGGGCATCAAGCACGGCATGCGCGCCACCCGGGGCGCCATTGAGAAGCTGATCATCTCCGACGGCCGGGTTCAGTACAAAAGCATCGGCAAAGGGAAGGTTACTGGCATTTGCGGTTCCGGACTGATAGACTGCCTCTATGAGCTTGCGAGAAACCATCTCATCGACGGAGAGGGGAGGTTTCATTCGTCTCGTCAGGATGAGAGGTTTTTGGAGAAAGACGGTGAGACCCAGTTCATACTCGCCCCTGCTGGCGAAACTGAGACAGGCCGGGAGATTGTCATTACCCAATCGGACATCAGCCATCTGATTCGATCCAAGGGAGCGGTCTTTGCAGCAATCAAGTCCTTGATGGATTACGTGGGTCTGAAATTCGAGGACATCGCCACCTTTTATGTGGCCGGCGGATTCGGCAGCTACCTCGACATCCCCAAAGCGATTGGCATAGGCCTTTTGCCCGACATTGATCCGGATAAAATACGGTTTATGGGCAACAGTTCCCTCATGGGCGCCCGCATGTGCCTGCTATCGACCCACACTATGGAGCGTGCCGCACAAATCGCAAAAGGGACCACCAACATAGAACTCTCTAACTATCAGCCGTTCATGGATGAGTATGTGGCGGCCATGTTCTTGCCGCATACGGATAGAAGACTCTTCCCCTCAGTTAACTACTGAAGGACGAGAGAGTACGAGTCCAGGGACTACCTCTCCCACTGTTCCAGAATTACCCTGAGGAGTGCCAAATCTTGGGCTGCAATAAACAGCGGTAAAATCCTGGTACTCCATGTCATCGATCAGGATTTAAACCATACCCAAATGATCGTCTGCGAGGGAGCCCCGTGTATGGAAATAAACAGGAAGGCGGTTGAGAATGATGTTGAGACGATCATCATGGGAACCAAAGGAAATTCCGGTGATATGAAGGCAATCTTCTTCGGCAGCACAACGGAAAGGTGCTGAGGCTTATAAAACGGCCGGTACTGTGTATCCCTTCGGAATCTGACTACAACCCAAAATGAAAGGCGTTTCAGTGAGGTTCCCTTGCAAAGTCAAGTAAGGGAAGGGTTTACGGATCTGAGCTTCAATCAGAGGATTTTCGGAACTTTACACAAAACCGTTGAAGACGAACCTGTCAAGCCCGGTCATGGTAAAGGGTCTTTTGTGGTGACACGTGGAAGAAAAGAACAAAAGAACGATTGAAATACCGTTCTATGAATATCGATGCGAAGCCTGCCGCGCCGTATCGGAGTATCTGGTAGGCCTGGGAGATGATGGAAAAATTCGCTGCAAAGTATGTGGCGGTTCTGGAATGAACAGAGTACTTTCCGCTTCTTCGTTTACCCTGCAGTCATCCGGGCATATGCCCGGTCGAACCTGCTGCGGCCGCGAGGAACGCTGTGAAACCCCTCCCTGTTCCGATGAAGGGGTTTGCAGACGATAATAGTCCTGACTACAGGAGGTGGAAACATTTCTCGCTCACAAGGCAGACCTCTCCCCCCTTTGGAGGAGAGGTCAGAGGCTGCCCAGCAATTGATCCGGGGTGATGGGAATTTGGGCTTGACGCTTAAGACTGAGCCGATTTGTCTTCTAGCTCCTCGATGCGCTTGTTGATGGCATCAAGCTCTTCTTTGATGGAATTTGCCTCTTCCTTGAGCATGCTGACCTCGTCTCGCGGGTTCATGGTGTAGGGCCCGAAGACTGGAGCGTAGCCCCCTCCCCAGGCCGGATAAGAGGACCTCCATCCAAAGCCTCTTCCGTAGCCCCGGCCCCATCCGGGGCTGGGCCCGAACCCTCTCCGAGAACCGCGGCCGCGGCCATAGCCTCGCCCATAACCAAAACCTCCGCTATTATAGGCAGGGACGTAACCTCCATAGGCAGGGTTGCAGAATCCCCGTCCTCCTCCGGTCATCGGACCGGCACTCATTGGCCCTGTTCCGTCAAATCCTGGCATATCAAACACCTCCTTTCCTTTATAATCCACCGCGCCAGCCACGGCGGTGTCGTCCTCTGGGCGGCATGTCATAATGACCGCCCTCGATTCTGAGTATTTTGCCCATAACCAGGGCATCAGCAACAATAGCCCTTGCCTCTGTCAGGATTCTCCCGAAGGTTTGGCGTGAGACATTCATCATCTTAGCTGCTGTCTCCTGATCAAGGCCTTGGAAATCGTTTAATCTGATAGCCTCAAGCCCCTCAATGGGAAGAATGACCTCTTCTCTGCCCCAAGGGGGAATCCTGTCAGGGACAAAAGCACTTACGATTGGCCGTCCCTGTACCAATCTGAGTTTTCTCGGTCTTGGCATCGGACCTCCTATTATGAGCTTATGCTCCTAATATATGTTTTATCCAACAAAAATCAATAGTTTTTTGTGGTCTTATGCTCATTAGCTCAGTGACTGACAGACTTGAAGAATATATCAGTGACAAAAAAAGTAGCGGGGGAAGGCATTTTCATTTACTCTCGATGTATTTCCTTATAAATGGCATCAGGCAATATTGTTGAGTTTAGGCCAGTCGGCTTGACGCGACGGGCTGGAAAGGAGGGAGATCATGGATGCAGCGCTGCCAACCAGAGAAAATTTTGTTTCGTTTCGTGGCTATAATGTCTGGTATCGGATTGTTGGCGACCGGGAAGCACCCGGAAAACTGCCATTATTGTGCCTGCACGGCGGACCCGGGGCCACCCATGACTATTTAGAGCCGTTGGAGGCAATAGCGGCTACCGGGCGTCGAGTCATTTTTTATGACCAGTTAGGTGCAGGCAATTCGGATCGGTTAAACGATCTGTCCATGTTGACGGTGTCTCTATTTGTCGAGGAGCTTGACGTCCTTGCGCCGGGCACTCGGCCTTAATCGTGTTCATCTCCTGGGGCAGTCATGGGGGGGAATGCTTGGAATGGAATATGCCTTGACACAACCCGAGGGTCTGGAGAGTCTGGTCGTTGCCGATTCTCCCGCAAGCATGCTCCAGTGGGTTGCCGAGGCGAACCGTTTGCGGGCGGAACTCCCAGCCGGGGTACAGGAGACGCTCCTGAGGCATGAGGAAGCGGGCACTACCGATGCCCCGGCCTATGAGGAAGCCATGCTTGTTTTCTACCGCCGTCACGTCTGCCGGCTCGACCCGTGGCCTGATTGTCTCAACCGGACATTTGAAAAACTTATTCAAAACCCGAAGGTTTATAACACCATGAACGGTCCAAGCGAATTTTATGTCACGGGCATACTTAAAGACTGGGACATCGTCAATCGGCTGGGTGAGATTCACGTGCCCACGCTCGTCATCGGGGGTCGATACGACGAGGCAAGCCCTTAGCAGGTACAACGGCCTGGGAATGATGCGAGCCCGATTACAGCCGGGGGCACGATTCCAGAGCCGCTTGAACCCTGAACGATTCAACAGTGAGGACGTCCCCATTCAAGAGTGTTACGAAAAACTGAGAGGTGAGGAGGACTGAAAGATGCGAGAGTTGATTTCTGTTGTCTCTTTTGTCATGGCCGTGATCGGCGGACTGGCAACCATATTTCACAAGGAGAGAGATAAGCAGACCATGGGAGCCATAGTGGCAGGCGCCTTTTTGATCTCCTTTTTTATCAATATCAAACAGGATGCTGTTCTTATCCTGCAGATAGCCTGTATGGTGTCATTTGCCATGGCCGTAACCGGCGGGGTAGTTACAATCTTCAGCAACGAAGGGAATAGAAGATCAGGGGCCATCGGCACGGGCGTCGTCTCTTTAGGCGTAACGCTTTTAATCCTTTTTATGTACCTGGAGTTTCGTCCATTTTGATGCTCGACCTGAGTCCTTCCGCTGTTACCGGACCGCTGATAACTTTACAGGAGTGCAAAAGATATGACAACCCGGAAGACGTCTCATCTATGGCTCATTAATGTGGTGTCCTTCGTGCTGTTTGTAATATTGAGCATTACCGGTCTGATCAACTGGCTGGTCTTGCCCAAAGGATATGCCGCAAAGGGAGGTTTTCTGGTTACTTTAAGGCATTTTCTTGTTGAGATCCATGAATGGGCCGCCCTTGGATTCATGGTCACGATTGTTATACATGTCTTCTTTCACTGGACCTACGTAAGATCCAATTTGAAGAAAAATAACATCCTGAAATAATTAATTAAATCATCAAAAAATAAAACAGATTAGTCCACACCACGACATATAGACATTGGCTTTGAAGGGAAGTCTCAGTGGCTTCTCCAAAATTTCATCAGTTCCAGGTAGCCACTCAAAGGGATTTTTCACTCCTTCAAAGGTTGACTGACTCCCGCTTTTTCTGGGCGTGGTTGTTTATTGCTGAGCCGCGGCCAATAACTCTCTTTCAGTTTTGACCTTTATCAGGGTATCCCAATAGTTTTTTGGGGGTGCGGTTGTGTCAGGCTTGGCCACAAGAGATATGGCCTCCTCCGGGCAAGTTGAGACGCATAAGCCGCAGCCGATGCACCTGCCGTCCACTATCTCCGATGCATCCTCTCCCTCTTCGATCGCATCCATCTGGCATCTGTCCATGCATTGTCCGCAGGCGATGCAAAGATCAGGATCAATTTTTGCCTGGTAGTAGGACTGGATAAAATCGGCTGGTCTCGGTAACATCTTGGTGTTTTTGAGAATGGGGCAGCAGCATGAGCAACAGCAACAAATGGCTGCAATGTTCTGGCTGTTCGTGGGAGAAAGCACCAGCCCTGCCTCTTCTGCCCGATCAAGGAGTTTTAATGCCTCGTCGGTATTGACAGCCCTGCCCATCTTGTTGTCAAGGTAATACTGGGCAAAATCTCCAAATCCGATACAGGTCTCCTGCGGCATATCGCATTTATTCCCCAGCAATCCCTGTTCCTTGCGGCAAATGCATTGCTGGACACAAATGAGATCCTGCTCCTTTACTAGCTCCCGTACCTTGTTGTAAGTCTCTACTGCAGGGACAGCCTTAATAGAGGATTCCACCGGAATTACACGCATCTGTTTTGTCTTAATCGCCATCAGAGAAAGCCCAAGATATGGCAGGTATTCCTCAAAAAGTTCACAAAATTCCCTGTCGAGTGTATTGAGTTGAAACTCGTAGATACCCACAACAAATTGGAATGCCTGGTAGAGCGCCTTGTCTCCTTCCCGAACCCTGAAGATAAGACCTTTTTGAGCCATCTCCTCTAGCTTTTCGGTCAATTCCGACTCATCGATTCCGGTCCGAGCCGCGATCGCCGGAACCTCTTCCGGTTCCCTGTCTAATTTCATCGTAAGTTCTGCCTGCTCCGGAGTAAAAAGCTTCTTCAAGATCTTGATTTCAACACCGGTCGGGGTAGCGGGAAACCCTGCCGGCAGCGCGTCGATAAATTCTCTTAGTCTGGTGTAAACATCTTCGCTCATAACATTGTCTCCTTTCAATAACTAACGATATGGCCTCCATAATTCAATTTGTAAGTAGCTATACACTTTTCAGGAGGCCAACTTCATTTGCTGGATCACGATGCTCCCAACAGGCGAGCTAGGCCCATCAGGAGCCGGACATACACATTTTGAAGGGTTTTCTCATGGGGTAACCTCTGGTTTGAGGCTGAATGAGTGGTGAAGAAACCTATAATGACAAGAAGTACCCTATGTCAAGAAAAATTGGGAAAAAGGCAGTCAAGTCTTCTTTTGACTCATGTTCATTGCAGATCTCGGGTTCTAAGGCCTGCGCAGAAATAAGTTCACATTTTTTGTAGGTTTTGTTAAGTTTTTACAAGGTTTTTATGATTTTGGCGCCTGCTCTTCAATGCCGGGATATCCCTTTGAAATGAGATCGGGTGATAATAAAGAACGCCAAGCTTTTGAAAGATTTTGAAGACAGACTCATAAGAGACGGATGGAATGATTGTTTGTGTTAAGGTCTGATTTGACACCAGAAGAGAAGGGAGGATTAAACATGCGTTTAGAGGGAAAGGTTGCGGTGGTCACAGGCGCTGCTTCGGGTTTGGGAAGAGGGGTGGCCGTCAGGTTTGCAAAAGAGGGAGCCAGACTCCTTTTGGCGGACGTCAATGAAGATGGACTCGAGGAGACGAAGAAGTTGACGGGCCTCAACGACGATGCCGTGAGACTCGAAAAGGTAGATGTGACAGATTATGCCGATGTGACACGCATGATCTCAAGCGCTGTTGACAAATTCGGTCGTATTGATATCGAGACCAATATTGCGGGAATTATCATACGAAAATCCTTAATCGAGCATGACATAGAGGACTGGGAGAAAGTTATTCGAATCAATCTGACCGGCGTCTTTTATTGCGTCAAGGCGGTTGCCCCCATCATGCTTGAACAGAGATATGGAAAGATAGTGAACATGGGCTCCATTGCAGGGATGTTGGGTTACGGCTACCCTTCTTACAGTGCCTCGAAGGCAGGCGTGGTTAACCTGACAAGGGAACTCTCCATGGAGCTGGCTCCTTCCAACATCAACGTCAATGCCATCTGCCCGGGGGTCATTCTGACACCAATGACAAAAGCAGATGTCGCAGAGCAGTATCTTGCACGAACCCCACAGGGCCGGTTGGGTGACCCTGAGGATGTAGCCTCTGCGGCGGTCTATCTGGCCTCTGATGAGGCAGGGTTTGTGAACGGCACAACCCTTGTTATTGACGGGGGGGCGATCGGCGGCTTTAAGTACTTTGATTAGATGGTTGGCATTCAAGGGTCAATTATGAGACGGTTAACAAGCCTTGTACCGAGCGTTAACCTTCTTTTAGCTTACTCAGCCTATGATAGACCCCTTCAAGGGCGAGGAGTTCTTCATGGGTTCCCTGCTCAATGATGCGGCCGTGGTGTATGACAAGGATTCGATGGGCGTTTCTGATGGTGGAGAGCCTGTGAGCCACTACAAGTGTGGTCCGTTGTTGGGCCATCCGGGAAATAGCCTCCTGGATCAACCGCTCCGTCTCAGGATCCACGCTGGAGGTGGCCTCGTCCAGGATGAGCATCCTCGGGTTATGGGCCA
>CAZXCQ010000250.1:0-9325 GCA_964639275.1 uncultured Desulfobacteraceae bacterium
AGACCCCCATGCCACACCACAATCGATTTATCCCCGGGTTTTTGAGAAGTTACGTTATGACTATGGTAGGGCAATTTCTATACCAATACGCTAAAATAAGGTATATCCATCTGATATTATTAATATATTTTGAATGATGCTAGAAAATGAAAAAACAAAAGAAAATGTTGCAGGTTGCAACCGGCGAAAGGTAGATGGTAAAATTATTTAACAAAATTGATATATTAACGCATGTTGCAGAAACAAGTAAAATGTTACAAAATGCAACGAAGACAGGGGGGTCAAGCCTTTGAAGGGGAAGGGGGTCCTGACCACGTCGCGCTCTGAGTTGCGATTGATCTCCAAAAGATCTATAGTCCTACTCATTTCGTAAGGAGTTGCCATATGCGGATATTTAAGAAAAGAGGGGAACGGCTGGAGGTGGTTTCAGAGATAGAAGAGTTGAAGGATACGGTACAGCGCGCCCACATGCCCGAGTATGTGGAAAAGGTGGCGCTGAACGAAATCGACAGGATCTCCAAAATGGGCCCTTCTACTGCCGAGTACACCATCGGGATGAACTACATCGACTACCTGGTGAGCCTCCCGTGGAACAGAATGACCGAAGACCACCTCGATATTAAGGCCGCCGAATCCATTCTTGATGAAGCCCACTATGGCCTGTCCGAGATCAAAGACCGAATTGTAGAATATTTGGCCGTCCGGGCATTGAAGGCCTCCCATAGGCACAGGATGCTGGTGGTGGATGATGAGAAACTAACGAGGATGAACCTGGAACATGTCCTTACAAAGGAAGGATACCTTGTTCTTACGGCCGCCGACGGGGTCGAGGCCCTTGAGCTTCTGGAGAAAGACAGCTTTGATGTCATCTTGACTGATCTAAAGATGGAGAAGGTGGACGGAATGGAGGTCCTGGAGAGGGCCAAGGGTCTGAGCCCCGATACGGAAGTCATTATGATCACGGGTTATGCCACAGTGCCCACCGCGGTTGAGGCCGTGAAAAAGGGATCCTACCAATTCCTTGCCAAGCCCCTCAAACTGGACGAAATCAGATCCGCCGTCCGAAAGGCCCTGTCCAAGAAGACGGCGCAATTGGCCTCAAGGGGGCCGATTCTGTGTTTTGTGGGCCCACCGGGTACCGGAAAGACGTCATTGGGGATGTCGATTGCACGCAGCCTTCACAGGAGATTTGTCCGCATCTCTCTGGGCGGAATGAAAGACGAGGCTGAAATAAGGGGGCACCGCCGGAGCTATGTGGGGGCCTTGCCTGGGAGAATAATCCAGGAAATTCGGCGTGCCGAATCAAAGAATCCGGTCTTTATGCTGGATGAGCTGGACAAGATCGGACAGGATTTCAAGGGTGATCCAGCATCTGCCCTCCTGGAAGTCCTTGACCCAGAGCAAAACGCCCATTTTATGGACCACTATCTGGACGTGCCTTTTGATCTATCAAAGGCCATGTTTCTCGCCACGGCAAATACCGTTGACCCCATACCTGGCCCCCTCCTGGACAGGTTAGAGGTCTTGAGGCTTTCCGGGTATACCGAGCAGGAAAAGGAGCAGATCGCCTTCAGGCATCTTATCCCCAGAGAGGTGGCGGAGGCTGGCCTTTCAGAACATCCGGTTAAATTTACCCCTGATGCCGTCCACAAGATCATCAGGGAATACACTCGGGAGGCCGGTCTGAGGAACCTCCAGAGGCAGATCGCCGCAATATGCCGTAAAATGGCCAGGGATATTCTGAGCCAGGACGGAAAAGAAAGGACGCTCCTGATCACCCCTGAGCTTGTGGAAACCTTGCTGGGGCCCCGAAGATTCTATTTTGAGGTTGCAGAAGCCAAGGAAAGAATAGGGGTCGCAACGGGGCTGGCATGGACCGAGACGGGAGGAGAAATCATATTTATCGAGGCCACAAAGATGAAAGGCAAGAACCGTCTTATCCTGACAGGCTCTCTTGGGGATGTGATGAAAGAATCTGCTCAGGCGGCGTTGAGCTATATCCGGGCCAATACCGATCTATTTGATATCCCCGAAGACTTCTTTGATACCCATGATATACATATTCACGTCCCTGCCGGGGCCATACCCAAGGATGGGCCGTCGGCCGGTCTGACCATTGCTATTGCCCTGCTTTCACTATTGACCAATCGTCCCGCCAGGAGAGACACGGCCTTGACAGGGGAGTTGACCTTGACCGGCAGGATACTCCCCGTGGGCGGTGTAAAGGAAAAGATCCTGGCCGCCCACCGGGCCGGGGTAAGATCGGTGATTTTTCCAGCCAAGAACGAGGCAGATCTCAATGATGTTCCTGATGAGATTATGAAGGATCTGAAGATCATCACAACAGATGAATTAAGAAAAACCGTTGATTTGGCTCTCAGGTAGCCGTTCTTCCCCCGTCCCCGCTGATGCCGCTTACCCTGATACCTTTTCGATCATTGAAAATACTTGATGGGGTTATTTCTTCTTGTCCCCCTCCAAGATTTCCTCTGCCGTCTTATAGTCACCAGCCTCAGCAAAGGCGGCTGCTGCCATCGGACCCTCGATCTGGGTCCTGTAAGCCTTTCTGATGGTCCCAACAAGCCTCTCAATATCCACCGGTTTTTGAAGGTATTCAAAGGCGCCCAAACGGCGGGCCTCTTTTTCGTCCTTCTCCGTACCGTGTCCTGTCAGGATGATGACCTGGACCTTGGGATAGGCCTTCCTGATCCGGCGAAGAACCTCCATTCCATCAATGCCAGGCATCTTGAGGTCCAGGACCATCACATCAGGGACTTGATTATCAACAATCTTTAAGGCCTGTTCTCCGTTGAGGGCGATGTCCGGCCCAAGATCCCGCATTTGAATCCGCTCGGCAAGCGCCTTTACAAATTCTTCTTCATCATCCACCAGGAGGATCTTGATCTGTTCCATTTCTTACTCCTTAACAAATTTGATCTCTGAAGGGGGTTCTCACACCGATCTCTACTGTATAGGCAATTATCCGCTGATGCAATATTTTTTCCGCTTTCCGTGGGTTCAGATTGGGAACAAGAATGGTGACTTCCCGGAGGCCCGGGGGGTGAATGGATTCTGGTTTGGCATGGGGTCTATTTCTCATCTTTGGAGAGAAATTCCCTCGCCATGTCTGCCTCGCCTGCCTCTGCAAAGGTGGTGGCAACCATAACGTCTTGATAACGGCGGAACAGTGACTTGTTTACCCTTTCTTTTCTCTTTTTTAGCTTGTATGCCTCTTGAATCCGCTCGATCAATGAGTCCAGATCAAGGGGCAAAAAGAGGTCGTCAAAGGCCCCGAGCTTCATGCCTTCGATCGAAAGTGAGAGGTGCTCCAGGGTATTTATGATGATAACTTCGGTAAGCGGGCGAATCTCTTTGATCCTTTCGAGGAGCAGGAGGCCTTGTTTCTTGAGTCCGTTTAGTCCCAGCAAGGCGACATCGATCTTCTTTCTCTCCAGGATCCTTCTGGCATCGGCCTGTTGCTCCGCCTCAAAGACCCGATACCGTTCGAGGCGAAGACGCCGAGAGAGATTCAGACGGAATGGGGCATCCGCTTCGATGATCAAGAGATTGATTGCCATAGACAAGGGGAGGATAATTTTCAGGATCAGATTCGTGCCAATCCATACGATATACGAACGTTCGATAGCCCGACAGTCTTTAAAAAGGCCTCCAAAGATTGATCCCTTTTTGGTTTCACTTTCACCCCCATCAATTCCCTGGCTGTTTCATGGCATCCGGCCTCTGCAAAGGCGACCGCCGCGAAGTCTCTCTCTATCCTCTTTAGCCATTTTTTCATAATGTTGCCCTCCTTGCTCTAATAGGCATGATAACCCTCTTGTGTCCCTTATAGCAAAAAATAGGCCAGGCTGATATTTATAGTAATTTCAGGTTGTTCGCGGATTGAATAAAATCAGGAGGAAAGAAATAGAACGATATGAAACAATCCAAATAAAACAAAAAGGGACAATTTGGTACAATTTCCTTGTTCTGTATTTCCCACCATTTCTGTTCCACTGGCAAGCCCAAAGCAGTCCTTCTCAAGACGACCGTATCTGCGCAAGTCCTTAAGTACCTTCTGTGGCCTCCCGTATCTTAATAATCAACTCATCAAGCCTCAAGGGCTTTAGCAGATAATCAAAGGCGCCCAGGCGCATCCCCTCAATCCCCTCTCTCGTAGATCCCCTTCCGGTCAAGAGAATTACAGGCATAGAGGGATTTCGTGCCTTGATAATGCGAAGGACTTCAAGCCCCCCCAAGCCCGGCATCAGCAGATCCAAAACCACCACCCGGGGAGGGTCGGCCTCGATCTGTCGTAATGCTCCTTCTCCGTCTGTTGCACTCTGGACGTGAAATCCTCTCAGTCGGAGCCTTTCTGCAAGGGTCGTGACGAATTCCTCCTCGTCGTCTACAAGTAACACCTTCCAATCATCCATCTGGTTTCTCCTTTTCCCCCGTGCCCTCCCGGTCATACAGTATATCGCCCGGCCGGAGAATACCTTTTGCAAAGTGACCGAGGGCCGATTCATAAGGGCCGGTTACCGAATCCACGACCTTTATCCTCTTCCAGGTGATGTACTGATAATACTCGTCTTCTATGCCTCCACATATGACCACCTGGACACCTTCGGTAAGAATCAGGTGACAAAGCTGTTCCCCGGAGGCCTCAGCGAGCACAACCACCTTTTCATCGATCTTTTTTCCCCTTTCATCGGTTGAGACAACCACCGCCTCTGTCGCCAGATCAAAGCGGGGGGCGACCTCATTACCATATATAGGTATAAGCAATTTCTGCGACATGAAGAAACCTTGGCCTGACCCTTCAGTTCCTTTTTTTGGGTTTGGCCTTCCTTTTTGAAGACCCGCCTGGACCCGTATCCATCGGGCCCTTGTTTGCGCCTCGGGCGCTCATGGGCTTATCCCATGCTGCTTCATTTTTCTCCACAGGGTGGTCCTTCCCCAGCCCAAGAGGTCAGCGGCCTTTGTCCTCCGGCCTCTTGCCTTTATCAGGGCCTCCATGATGATTTTCTTTTCCGTGGATGACCAGGTCTCTGTTTTACCTTTTCTTTCCAAATCCACCACACCCGGCTGCCCAGAGGTCAGGGGCCAGTCTTCACCGGTCGATTTTTTCTGGAGGTCAAAATTCTTTTCTGTAAGATAGGCAGGAAGGTGTCTTGGATGGATGAGTCCTCCCCGGGAGATATTTACTGCATATTCAATGATGTTTCTGAGTTCCCTTACATTACCGGGGTAATGGTAATCTGAAAGGATTCGAATGGTCCTGCTCGAAAACCCGCCGATATTCTTTTTGAATTGGGCAGCGAAGGTGTTGAGAAAATGATCGATCAGGAGCCTGATGTCATCACCCCGCTCTCTTAGAGGCGCCAGGTGCACACGGACCACATTGAGCCTGAAGAGGAGATCGTCCCTGAAACTCCCCTCCCTGACCATTTGTTCAAGGTTTCGATGGGTGGCGGCAATGACCCTTACATCGGCCTGAAAACCCCTGGTGCTCCCCAAGGGATAGATCACCCTGTCATCAAGAAAGGTCAGCAGTTTGACCTGGAGGGGAAGCGAGAGATCACCGATTTCCGTAAGATAAAGGGTGCCATGGTGGGCCAGACGAAATCGCCCCGGTTTGTTTTCGACCGCTCCGGTGAAGGCCCCTTTCTGGTGCCCGAAAAGCTCTGATTCCAGCAGAGTCTCGGGTAATGCCCCGCAATTGACCTTGATAAAGGGGCCCTTGGCCCTGTTTGAGGCCTGATGGATCGCCTCTCCCACCAGGTCCTTCCCCGTACCGGTCTCACCTGTGATAAGCACGGAAGAATCGCTCTGGGCAACAACAGGGAGGATCTGAAAGATCTTTTCCATCTGTGGACTCTTGCCGACAAGGGATCCGAGGCTATAGGCTTGCCCTGTCTTTTCCTCCCGCGCCCGAAGGGGCCGCATGTCTTCTACTGTTTCGAGAAAACCGACCATCTTGCCTTCGATGTCTTTGAGGGGAGCTATCGTAATCCGGACGGGGATTCGCTGGCGAATGCGGTTGATGAGATCGCTTTCCACACAGGGCGGTGCAGCTTCTCCGCTCAGGTCCATGGCAGGGCAGCCTCGGATGCATATCCTGTTGCGAAGGACAGAATAACAGGGAATGCCTTGGACCTCTCCACGGGAGAAGCCGGTAAGCGCTTCCAGGGCCTGATTTAGGAAGACGATCCTACGCTTCACATCAAGCACCATAACGCCCAAGGGAATTTCATCAAAAAGCGAGCGGAAGGCAACGGGCAAAGAAAAGAGCCCGATGACCTCTGGCAGATCAATCCTGCACAAGATCCTGTTTCTCCATAAGTGACGGAAGTTAAAGCCTTTACCGGTACAAATTCAGATAACTCGGATAGATCATTTTATATCCGATCAATACCCCTTTTCAGACTCCCATTGGAAAGGGACGGGGAAGGGCTCAGATTCCGCGAAAGCCCTTAAAAAAACTCCTATTTAAACCAGGCTATCAGAAAACCAGATTGAAATAAAGCATGGATTAATCTCTTGACTGATCAGCCTATATTGAATATGGTGCCAGCCTGAATGGCCGAGCCAATCCAGGTCACGAAAGACGATGACAACAGGGGCTGAAAAAAAGCCCTTGCATCTCGGAGGGTTTCAAAAAACTGAGGTAAGGAGGTCTATGGATGATACAACCCGCGAAGATATGGCTCACGGCCTTGTTGAGCATTCTCTTATTTCTTGCCTTGGTCGATGGTGTGGGTGCCACAGAACTGTCTCAAACCGCTGAAGCCCCGGCCCAGACGCACCACTGGTGGTTCTGGCCGCTGCTTCTGCTGGTGGTAACCTTTTTGATGGGGATATTTGCAGTGCTTGGGGGCGTGGGGGGTGGCGTCCTTTTTGTCCCCATCATCAGCGGATTTTTCCCCTTCCATTTGGACTTTGTACGCGGGGCCGGGCTGCTTGTGGCCCTCTCAGGGGCCCTCGCCGCGGGCCCCGGTCTTCTCAAGATGAACCTGGCAAGCCTTAGGCTTGCTATCCCGGTGGCCCTTATTGCCTCAACCTGTGCCATAATTGGGGCCATGATCGGGCTGGCCTTACCCACAGACATTGTACAGGTCTCTCTCGGCGTGACCATCGTCGGTATCTGTGTGCTTATGTTGAAGGCAAAAAAGTCAGAGCTTCCTGATGTCCCGGTGGCGGACAGGCTTTCCTCGGCCCTCAGGATCTATGGAGTTTATCAGGAGAGAAGTACCGGCAAGATCATCGACTGGAAGATCCACCGGACTCCCCTGGGGCTGGGTCTATTTATTGTCATCGGCATCATGGCCGGGATGTTCGGCCTTGGCGCTGGCTGGGCCAACGTGCCGGTATTAAACCTCTTGATGGGAGCACCTTTGAAGATCAGCGTGGCGACCAGCAAATTTCTCCTGTCCATCACAGACACCTCCGCTGCCTGGATTTACATGAATCAGGGATGCGTCATCCCCATGATGGTCGTGCCTTCGCTGGTGGGAATCATGCTGGGCTCCTTTCTAGGCGTCCGGCTTCTGGCCATAGCCAAACCCGGGGTTATCCGGTGGATCGTGATCGGAATGCTGGCCTTTGCCGGCATCAAGGCCCTCTTGAAGGGGCTCGGCATAGGATAACTCTCCAATAAGTTTGGGCCTGTGCGATATGAGAGCCTGTCCTGCACCGGAGCCGGGATCGGGGGAGGCCTATCAAGTTCGGCATGACGAATAACAAGATTGATGAATTCGTAAAAAGCCGTCACCCCGTTGAAGCTTGTGCCGGACTCGATCCGGTAAACGGGGGCCGGGGGTTTTGTAATTGCCTAAAAGAACTGGATCCCGGCCCCTCGGCCATGAGCTCGGAGCCAAATGGCTTTCGCCGCAATGACGAAAAGAGAGGGTTTTAGACTCTTTAGAATTGATCAAGATTACTATGAGACGGCTAATATTTTCAAAAGAGAAGCGGTCTTTAAGACATAAAACGGGGAGGAAGAGTCATGTCTGACAAAGTGCAAGCAACGCTTGAAGCAAGCCCGGAACAGCTCCGCTATGCCGGTATCCTCGAAAAGGGAATGTACATTGGGTTACTCTTGCTTCTTATCACCTTTGCCATCTATGCCTTTGGTGTTATGAAGCCCTATATCCCTCTGGAAAAAATCTCCAGCTTCTGGGGCATGAACGTACATGATTACCTCCACCATGCCAAAATCAATAATGGCTGGGGCTGGGTTGCGATGCTTAAGTATGGGGACTTTATTAATTTTATCGGGGTGGCGATTCTGGCGGGTGTGACCATCATATGCTATCTGACGATTATTCCCATTCTTCTCAGAAATGAAGACAAGGTTTATGCCCTATTGGCGTTTCTCGAAGTCGTGATCCTATCGCTGGCGGCAAGCGGGATTCTTGCTGTGGGTCATTGAGAAAAGGGGCACGAGGAGAGTCAATACCGATCCATTTTTACGGTCAAGGAGAATAGCGGATGTTTATCAAAAGGACAGTAAGAGACCTGATGATTCCCCTCGATAGATACTCGGTGGTAAACCCGAATAGCACGTTGCGAGAGGCGGTATTGAGCCTGAGACAGTCATATTGTCAGTTGGAGACGGGGATGTGTACCGAGGTGGGCCCTCGCTCCGTCATGGTGGTTGACAACCAGGGGAGGCTTGTCGGTATGCTCGATTTCCCAACTATCCTCAGGACCCTGATTCCTGAGGTAGCCGGTGGTCTGACTGCCAGATTAGAGGCGCTCGAAGTGACCATCGCCTTTGCCCAGGCCGATTCCGTATCCCTGGATGAGGCACGAGCCGACTTCAAGGAACGTGTCATAAGGAATGCAGGTGTAAAGGTAAAGGACATCATGCTCAAGACGAGGGGAACCATTCAGGCCGATGCCAGCCTCACCGAAGCACTCAAGTTGATTTTCCGTAATAAGATAACCAAAATCCCTGTGTATGAAGGGAATAAACTGGTCGGGATAATCCGCGATACAGACCTTTTTTTGGCCGTTGCTGAGATATTAGCGGAATAAGTCTTTGCGCGACCTACTCCCAACCCTTCCCGCGCTGCCGTTTGCAACCCCTTTTGTCCCTAACCCGGACAAACCAGAAATAGGATATTCGTAACACTTTAGCTTTTGAAATCCGGGCAATGGGAATTCCCTTTTTCGGTCTCAGACAGGCCTGCCTGCCGCAGGCAGGGATACACCCTTCAAAACGGAACTCCCATTGCCCTGTCCAGGTATAAGGGCTCGCTCAAAAACAACTTCACATTTTCCCATCTCAGCTTCGGGCCATCTTCGGTCGCCGCTCAATCGT
>CAZXCQ010000251.1:0-9289 GCA_964639275.1 uncultured Desulfobacteraceae bacterium
AACAAATCCCAATGGTTTCAAGGCATCTATTGCCTTTGCCTTGTTTGCCAATGGGTCAATGAACTTTATTTCAATAGGAAGCTTTTTCAAAGGGGAAAAGGGGACGTAGGTTCCAAAACAACTTAAATATATTTCTTTATCTCTGGCAACTCATCAAAAACAGCTAATCGATTCATAGCAGGGGTGTTTATACCAAGAAAGCGCCACATCCGCACCAGAATAACCTATCCTCTTCACCGCTATCTGGCAGAATATTCTGCGCGACTTCAGCAATTGCACATTCTCGTAAATGCTGGATATAACCTTGGCAGCGGCGGATGGACTGTCCTGAGCGATATAGTCGTGGATTTCTTTCAGCCAATTTACAGCCTCTTCGGTCCACCTTATGTCTGCCATGACTTTATCCTGCGGCCCATCTCCTCGTTAGATATGGTGCGACCAGCTCTTGAATCGTCCAAACCGCGTTCTACCATTCGTGCGAAGGCCAGTTCTTTTAGGATCTCATCGTAAGAACTGTCGTCAGGTTGATTTTGGATTATTTCTGTCATTTTCTCTTTGGCGGTCGGCATCTCACACCTCCTAAATGTCATCAGCAATTACTGGTCGGTTTTCTTGGCTATCCCTTTTTCTCTATCGATCAGTTTATCACTCTTCTGCACAATAAGCAAAAGCGGAAGCATTAGAAGGGGACTTGGTTCCAATGTCTTGCAATGAAATATTTTGGGTTCGCACCTGGAATACACTATAGGATTTATGATTGTGGATTAAGACAGGTTCATGTCTATAATGATCTTCATGCGGTTCACATTGCAACCGGGACTTCAACCTCTTCAACACGCCAGGCCGCATACTGGAGAGCCTCATCTATGTCCTCAGCTTCGAGATAAGGATACATCTCCAATATTTCTTCCTTTGGGTGCCCAGAGGCAATAAGACCCACGATCATTCCAACGGTGACCCGCATGCCTCTGATGCAGGGCTTGCCCCCAAGAAAATTTGAATCCCATATCTGTAAAGGGGTCAAGCGACGTGACCCCTTTACATGATCTGTCCTATGGTGCAGGTGGGGGACCGCCTTCCATTGAAAGGGGGACACCCTGAAAAACGACCTGCGCCATCACACCGAACATGGGATGGGGAACGAGTTGGGCCTTCACGTCCAGGACGGCCGGTTTCCCCGATTTGAAGGCCCGCTCCAGGGCAGGCTTTATCTCGCGTGGACTCTCCACCCGCTCGCCATAGCAACCAAAGCCCTTCGCAATCTCAGCATAGTTTGCGGCCGAGAAGTCCTGATCAATCCCCTCAAGGGCCTGATCCCCATACAGGGCGAGTTGGCCGGCCTTGCACATCCCCCAGCCGCCGTCATTGTTGATCACATGAACCACAGCGAGTTGATGTCGTGCGGCCGTGTCCAATTCTTGCAGGGTCAGCCCAAAGGCCCCATCCCCGCAGAAATTAACAACCGACCGCTCAGGAAAGGCCAGCTTAAAGGCATTGGCGCAGGGGTGTCCAAACCCCAGATGGCCGCCTCCCGCACAAAAAAACCTGCGCCGGGGCTGGTAGGCAGGGAGGTATGTGAAGGCCCAATGGAAGACCATTCCGCCGTCAACGGTCACCATGGCATCCTTATCGGCCAGGTATTCTCCCGCCTCCCTGGCAAGCCTTGCCATGGTTATGGGACCGGCATCACCTCCGAGCATGGGCTCCAGGCTCTTCAAATATTGGCCATAGGCTCCTACAAGTCCTTGGACCCATTTCTCGTCTGCCTTGCCTTTTCCACCATGGTCCTTCAGTGCAACGAGCAGGTCGGCCAAGACCGCCTTCGCATCACCAACAATGCCGATCTCTGTGGCCACCTTTTTCCCAATCTGGGCCGGGTCTATGTCAACCTGGACTATCTTCTGCTCTGGGTAGCCCCGCATCACAGGAGGTTTGCCAAGCCCAAGCCAGGATGAAAAATGACACCCGATCGCCACAATAACATCCGCTTCCCCCAGGGCCTGCATCACAGCACCCCCGCCCAGCCAGCCACCATCTCCGATAAAGCGAGGGCTTTTCGCAGAAATGCTGCCCGACCCCATGGGCGTGGTGGTAGCGGCGGCACCAAGGGTATCTGCCAGCCCCTGAAATTCCTCCCAGGCCCCGGATGCAATCACACCGCCCCCGGCCACCAACAAGGGCCTTTTGGCATCAAGGAGCAACTGAGCTGCCTTGTCTACCAGCCCCGGGTCCCCCCTCAGCCGACCCGTGGGACGATAGTTCTCTGGCAATGGCAGGTCACCGGTCCCTCCCTTCTGCAACAGGATATCCAGCGGGATGTCCAGATGCACCGGCCCCGGCCTTCCGGTCAATGCCTCCCGGAAGGCCCGTTGGATCAGTTCCGGGATCCTTGACCACTGATGTACTGTCGCGTTCCACTTGGTGATCGGTTGATAAAGAGAGAGCGAATCCATGTCCTCAAGGGCCCCTACAAATGGGTAGCTGAGAAAGCTCTGGGTGTTGGCCGTGATGGCCAGGACCGGCGAGCTGTCCGCATAGGCCTCGTAGAGCCCGCTCGCCAGGTTGGCTGCCCCCGAGCCCACGGTTGAACAGCACACCCCAATTCCACCGGTCGCCCTTGCCCACCCATCGGCCATGTGGGCAGCGTTTTCCTCGTGCCTTGTGGAAAAGAAATCGATCCCTTCCTCGTTTCTCAGGGCCTCCATCAGCGCCACGATGCCATGCCCGCTGATACCAAAAACGTGTCGCACTCCCTCATTCCTGAGGGCCTTTACCACCACTTCTGCCCCTGTACACTCTTTCATCTTGTTGCCTCCTGACATTTATTCACGCTGTTTTATTTGATTGTCTTTAAGTGCCTGCGCAGCCTCCGGTCCTTAGTGCTTCGTCTCATAAATTGGGTGACATATTTCTCACTCAAATTGTGTTCAGGTGCCGTATTTCTGGATTCCGGCTTTCGCCGGAATGACGGACACCCGGGCCTCTTTGTCATTCCGGCCCCGTATCAAGTAGGGGATAAACTCCAGCCGGAATCCAAGTTCCTCAAGATGCGTTACCGTATTTATGAAGCCATGTCCTTAGTCACCTCCCTTCGATTTGCTATAATTGTTTTTGATCCCTTCGAAAATGTTTGCTTACGGGCCAGACACAAGAATCATGGGATCATTAGACAGAATGAACCCAGGGCTATGCGGCCTGAACCGTCTGGGTCAACCGCTTGTCTGCTGACCAGAACTCTGCATTCAGATGTTGAGCCAGGGCCAGATAGTGTGCGTCATAGGCAGCAGGCAGGGATACACCTTTCAAAACGGAATCCCCATTGCCCGGCTTTCAAAAGGCTAAAGTATTACCTCTTTTTAATTAATTGATCGATTAATCGGTCGAAATGAGTATGGCCCTATTTTGTACGAGGGTCAAGGGTAAAGGGCCACCGCCTAGGCCCGGTGTCAAGACGCAAGGGCAGACCGGATCGCCCCTGCGATATAGCGGACATCCTTTTCCTTTAGGTGGGAATTGTTGGGAATCTCCAGGATCCTCTCAGGCAAGCCGGGGGTGACCCGCAAATCGGTCTTATCCGCCCTGAAAGGGGGGAGGGCAGCGCAGTTGGACATATCGTCGGGCATGGTGTCCACGCCTTTGCGGATCAGTCTTTTCCGTAATGCCTGCCGGTCCGGTACCTCGATCCGGTAGTAAAGAAAGGTATGGGTCCTCCCTGAAGACAGACGGGGGATCTTGATGGTCGGCTCTCCCTCGAGGAGGTCATTATAGAGATGGGCGTTGCGGTTCATCCTGGCGTTGATCTCCTCAACCCGCCCAAGCTGGTAAAGCCCCACAGCGGCCTGGAGGTTTGTCAACCGCGTAAAATACGCTGACTGCCATTCGGTTTTGGAGACCGTTTCCTGTCCCGGTTCCCGGTCAAAGAGATTGGCGCCAAGGGCGGTGGATACCCGGATAAAGGGGTAGACGCCAAATGAGAAGACCCTCGGCAGCGTGGCCAGGTAGTTGACCGTGGTCTTGAAGATCTCCTTCCAGAGGCCTTTGAGCCTGTCGGGTCCCGGGGGGCGGACCATGTGCATTAACGTACGGTAGAGGTCGTCATCATTGGTCGTCAGCATCCCGCCGCCAAAGCAGGGCATGTTCTTGGCCACGGCAAAGGTAAAGGCCCCCAGGTCACCAAACCCCCCTACCCTTCTGCCCTTGTAACTGGCCCCAAGGGCATGGGCGCAGTCTTCGAGGACCTTGAGGCCCTTTTTCCGGGCGATCCGGAGGATCGGCTCGAGTTCGCAGGGCTGGCCATACATGTGTGTGGCAAGGATCGCCCTTGTCTTGGGGGTGATCTTCTCCTCAACAAGCGAGACATCCATATTGTAGGTGTCGGGCAGGACATCCACAAAGACCGGCTTCAGGCCGCAGGCCTTGACCACCAGGGGGACGATATGAAAGGTATAGGCCGGCATGATGATCTCATCCCCTTGACGAAATCGAAAGGCCTTGAGGGCCAAAAACAGCGCGGCGCGGCCCGATGAGACCCCCATGGCATGACGGACGCCCAGGTAGTCGGCAAAGCCCTTTTCAAAGGCCTCCACCTGGGGGCCCTGGAGCACTTCTCCGTGGATCGCGGTGTTTAGAAGGGCTGAATAGCACCCCACTGATAGGTTGACGCTGTGTCTTGGATAGGCCTTCCACATTATTACAGTCTCCGCAATTTCCCTTAATTCTAACTTCTCAATCTCAGAGTATCCTGCGAATCCCCAAGAGCCTCCAGAGGATATCCGGGTTATTTAGATAGAACGTGCCATAGCGCCGCAGGTGGTTGAGCGCAAAGCCAGGCCGGAAGAGATATCGACGATAGAACTGCGAGCGGAGCGCCTCCAGCTCCCGGGGGGACACTGCGGCCAGGGTAAAAGAGGGGGATGCGTAGTGAAACATCTGCGCCGGGTCATATGCGCCAATCTGATCCTTGTATTTCTCCCAGGCCGCAGATCCCGGATAAACCGTATAAAAGTGGACCTGGATACTGTCGGCATCAAGCTCCAGGGCAAACCGGATCGTCTCCTCGATCTCCTCGCGGGTCTCGGTGGGGTTGCCGATCACATAATAGGCGTTGGTGCCGATGCCAAGCGTCCTGGTCCATTGAAAGGCCTGCCGGCAGAACTCTGCCCAGGGTCTGGGCTTGCGGTATTTTCCCATTTCATCGATAATCCGCTGGCTTCCCGATTCTACACCGATTCCGAGCATGGTGCAACCGGCCTTTTTCATCAATACCAGCAGGTCGTAGTCCAGCTCGTCCGCTCGCACACGGGCCATCCACGGCATCCGGGACCTGCGGTAAATGAGTTCTTCACAAAGCGAACGGACAAAACCCGGGTTGGCCGAAAAGCTGTCGTCCTGAAAAGAGCAGACATTGGCCCCCTGCCGGCCCAGATGTTCCATCTCGTCCGCCACATTGGCCACCGTGCGGCTCCGGAGCCGGGTACCGATGCTCACCCGCATCACCTCGCTGCAAAACATACACCCGTGCGGACATCCCCTGGTGGCGGTCAAAAAACCCCAGATCACCCGGCGGGGGACCCGGACAGGGTGGATGGAGCGGTAGGCGAAGAGTTCTTCCCGGGTGTAGGAAGGAAAGACCAGCCTGTCCGGGTCTTTGACCAGAAACCGCTTGCCCTGCTCATAATAGTGCCAGTACTCCTCACGCCACACGCCATCACCCGAGGCGGTATCGCGGATCCGATCAAAGAGACGAAAAAACTCCTCTTCGGGCTCACCGAGGAGGATCGCGTCGTAGTCCTCAAATCTCCCCTTGTAAGAATCGCGCAACAGGTAATACCCCTGTCCGATGCCCGTCACGAGCGGTGACCTTGCACCCTGTTTCAACCCCTTCACAAACCCATTGGCCACATCCAGGTCAAAACTGGAGGCCGAAACCACCACCAGATTGGGAAGCACCCGGTCTGCGTGTTGGAGCATCCGGGTGACGTCCATGGGGTGAATCCAGCAGTCCAGGATGTGGACATCCAGTTCCCTGTAACGGGTGAGACCCGCCTGGATGTGTTTGAGGGGATAGGGGGGGTCAAAGAACTGGGGGTGCGCCACATCCTTATCAACGGGGGAGGAGACGCGCAAGAGCAAGACTGACTCGACTTTCATAGATAACCTTCCTGTCTCACAACCATGTCGGGGGCGTAGTCCCCGGCCCCATCGGCCTGTGGCGCTTCGCGCCATGTGCGGAGTCCGAGTCGTCGTCGAAAGGCCCAGGTCACCACCCCCAGGGCGATGTGGAGCCAGTAGTCGATAAACCGATTTAACGCCGTAAATGAAACCCCCAGGGGCACCGACACCCCGATCACCCGCAGACAGCTAAAGAGGGTTACCTCCACCACGCCAGCCCCTGAGGGGGTCAATGGAAAGGCAGAGGCCAGGAGCGGGATCATGGTCAAAAAGACGGCCTGGGCAAGACCCAGTTTGAGATCAAAGGCACAGACCAGAAGATAGATCCAGGCCGTCTCCAGTGCCCATATGACAACGGTCAGGCCGAGGACATAAAGCCATTCGGTCGGCTGCGGCCACATGCCCGTATGAAAGGCCTCGACAATCTGGCGGATCTTTGAGGGCAACCACCGGGGCAGGGATCTCTGCAGGACAAAAAAACAGAGCATAATGAAGCTGGTCCCCAGCGCGATCGCACCACCGGCGATCAAGGCCCAGAAAACCGCCCTGGGCAGCCGGGTCGAAAACAGCACCCACGAGGCCAGACCCGCCAGAAACAAAATAGTCCATGCGTCAAGCATACGCAAGAAGACAATCGAGCCGAGGGCCGCAGAGCGGCGAATCCCAAAGTTGATCCGCGCCAGGTGGCCGGCATAGACATCGCCCAGTTTGGCCGGTACCAGGTTATCCAAAAAGTTGTAGAAAAAGACCACCAGGGCAAACTTGCCGTTGCTGCCCCGGATGGGCAGGTGCGCCAGACAGCGCCGCCAGCGCAGGCCCCGGACCGGATAGGTCAGATAATGCGCCAGGGCCCCCAGAAAGACGAGTTTTTTATCAGATGCCTCAACCTCGTGCCAGATCTTTCCCAGGTCCACCATTGCGATCAGTACACCCAATATCACCAGGGTGATACCCAGACTCAAAAAGGTATGCCAGCCCCAGAGCTTCGGGGGGCGCTCCGCGTTGGGCAACAAAGAAGTGTCCGGCTGTTCATCCACCTTGAGCGTCCCGGTCTGCCTTGTAGCCTTCTATGAGGCGGTAGTAATACCGGCCTGCGATCTTTCCGTTTTTTCGGGCCACCATTTCTTTGATCTCATGGGCCTTCCTGGCCCGGGAGGTGATATGGGGCCCGTCCAGGTCTTTGGGTCTGCGACCAACCAGAAGCAACGTCTTTCCATCCTGCGCCGCTGTTGGAAACCAGAATTGGTACATACCGCTGTCCCGGCCAAAGAGGTGCCTACCCCCGGTCTCAAAAGCCGCTGCATTGGTGGTAGCCCCCCTGGCCCGGGTCATGGCCCGGCTCCGGTAGAATGCCAGCCAGCTATTGATCCGGTCCTTGTCCATCCCCACCACAAATGGGCGTTCACCGGTCCTTTGTTCATACCCTTCCACCACCGACTCAATATGGCTTGCCAGTGCCGGCCAACCCAGACCCAATACATTCTTTGGGTAGGGCAGCCCGGCAAGCCCCAAGACGAGATAATGGAAGGCCGCGCCATAGAGGAGAAGGATAATCACGATGGTGGTCCTCAGGGGCCGCCCTGCCCAACGCAAAAACCCGCCGGGTTGTCGGCCCGGCCCATCCATTACCAGATACGCCAGATAGGGCAAAGTCCCCAGCCACAGCGGGCCGGTCCAGTTTAGTTTGATATTTCTAAAGAGGCTAAAGATCAGAAACACGGCAAAGGGCAGGAATGTAAGCGTCATCAGCAGCCTGTGGGTGCGCTCGCTCTTTGATCTGTCGGTCGTCTCCTTAAATGTTGTAAAGAATCCTCTTGAGGCCGCCACGGCTGCGATTGCCAGCGCGCCGGTGGGTGTCAGCAGGAGAAGCTGACTCCCGAGCAGATCGGGGAGGTCAAAATCAAAGGTGCTGACAAACCGCCTGGGGCCCTGAAAGACAAATGAGGCCCATTCATGCTGGGCGTTCCAGGCAATGACCGGCGAAAACAGAAAAATGACGACCAGCACCGCTAGATAGGGCTCGGGTCTCAAGAGCCACTTCCGCGACCGGCCCTCCATAAGGACAAAGGCAAGACCCCCCGCCCCCAGGAGCACGATCGAGTATTTGGAGAGCATCCCCAGGCCGACAAAGATCCCGACGCCAATCCACGCCCCCCGCCTCTCGTCGATCAGCAGGCGATAGAGATAATACAAGGCCCCGGCCCAGGAGGCGACCAGTGGGGTATCCGGGAGCATGACAAACCCCAGACAGAAATATACCGGGAGGGAGGCAAAGAACAGGACCGCCCCGATTGCGGTTGTCCGGTCAAAGATCCGCCGGGTCAGGTGATAGACAAAATATGCCCCCGCTATCCAGATGGCAAACGCACCACAGCGGATGGCAAACTCGGTATGGCCCATGAGCTTTGTAAAGAGCCAGTTGACCCAGCCCACAAGGGGCGGATGATCCAGATAACCCATGGCCGGGTGCTGGGCATAGTTCCAGTAATAGGTCTCTTCATGCAACAACTCGGGTAACCCCAGATAGACAAGCCGCAGGAGCACCGCGTAGATAATAAGCCCCAAGGACAATCTGCGCCATTGATCCGTTGACAGGGGGGCGTCCAATGGGGGGGAGAAGACAAAGCAGGTAAGACCCACATACACGATCACATAGGAGGCCAGGGCAGCAAAGGGGATCGCCCCCCGGGCCGGCCAGCCCCAGATCTGGGTGAAATTGGCCAGCACACCCCCCCGCAAAAATAGCCCCATCAGGATAACGGTGATATAGGCCCTTACGTACGTATGGCGGGCCTTTGATGCCACCTGTAACCCCTGCCGGAACCTGATGACATAAAAGAGACCGGCTGCCCCCAAAAAACTGAGCATGTGGGCATTACCCAGGGCCACCCCCCACCCAATCAAGAGGTAAGATAAGCCCATATCCGTTGCGATTCCAACCAAGACCGCCCAGGCAGAGAACACCTCTTCCCGTCGAGAGAAAATCGCGGGACTGTTCACCGGTTGTTTCATATTAAGCCTTATCGACCATCAAAATTGATGGTTTTGCAAAAACCCGCGTACCTTCTCAAAAACCCGGGGATAAATCGATTGTGGTGAGGCATGGGGGTCTTTTTTT
>CAZXCQ010000252.1:0-9126 GCA_964639275.1 uncultured Desulfobacteraceae bacterium
GTCTAACAAATCTCGCGAACGTCTCTGCAACTCTCATCCGGATCTCTCCTTTCTGCTGTTCAAATTCTCTACCCTATTCTCCTACGGCCGCCAAATGACCGCTCTGAGCGTCAGAAAACCGTAAACACAAAATGCCCCCACAACCAGATAATAAAGCCCCTCCTCTCCTACCCGGCCGATCCCCCCCCTGTCCTTCCTGGCCGAGGGAGCTTGAGACCGACCCCCTTTTCCTGTCACCGGAAGCAGAAGCAGGCACAACAAAAAAAGCCCCGGAATGATCAGCCCCGCCAGGACCGCCGGCAGGGTTTTCAAAAGGGTCTGGAGACCCAGAAAAAACCAGGGGCCTTTGACCATATCCACCTGCGCATCCGGCGGAATATCCATAAAGGGGTTGACAACAAAAGCATACAAAAAAAGCCCGATGGTCGTCAAAGCGAGAAATTTCCGATCAGGCAGCCATTCGCGGATGTGGGCCCTCAGCAGATAGATGATAAGGATCGGCAGAAAAAAACAATGATACAGATAGGGGAGAAAAAAAAAGCCTTTCCCGGAGACGATAAACAACCTGGATATCGGCCCCCTCGCAAGAGGAATGGTCTTCAGAATATTCATAAAGATCTGCCCGGCAAAAAGCCCTTCCTTGTCTCCCTTCAGGATAAAGCCGGTAAAGAGGGTGAAAAAGCACAGGCCCAGGGAGACGATAAGGAGGGTCCACTGGCCCCCGGAATACATCCGGTAACGTCTCCGCAAGAAGTGATCCCCCGTATGGATCAGCATCAGGATCACAAAGACCTGCCCGGAGGCATAATGAAGCTGTCTGAAAAACCACCCATAGGGAACAAGGGTGGTGATCTCCTCCACGTTTTGAAACACATTCCCCATGGGGCGGTAATAAAACGTAAGAACTATCCCCGAGATGATACACAGCATCAGAGATGCGAGCCCCAGCCTGGGGAAATACGCCGATATGTTCACGCTTCTCTTTGCCACCCTTTACCGCCCCGCCATTTACCGCAAAGACTATCCAGGAACCGTATCAATTTAGCCTTTTTCAAAATTGATGAACTCGTAAAAACGCGTCACCCCGTTGAAGCTTGTGCCGGACTCGATCCGGTAAACGGGGTCCAGGGGTTTTTTAAGCGTTTGAAAACACTGGATTCCGGCCCCTCGGCCATGAGCGACTCGACATGAGCTCGTCGACATGTCTCGGAGCCGAATGGCTTTCGCCGGAATGACGTAAAGAGAGCATTTTCGACTTTTTACGAGACCATCAAAATCAACACTTGGACAGGGGAATGGGGGTTCCGAACCCCCATTCCCCCGGTTTCAAAGGGATCAAGTGCTACCAGCAACAAATTTTTCGCTTCCGCGGTGCTTTTTCAGCGTGTGCCCACGGTGAATCAAACGCTCAGTGTCACGACAATATCTTTATTCTTGTTCATCTCCGCAGGAACCCTCTGGAGATCCTTTTTGGCAGGGCCTGAAACCCATCTCCCCGACTCATCAAACACACTCCCATGACACGGACATCGGAACCGCCGGGACACCGTGTCATAGTTGAGCATGCACCCCAGGTGGGTGCACCGCATAGAAAGGGCATAGACCTCGTTCTCCCTCCTTATCAGACACACCCCATCTTTGAAGTTCACGACCGATTGCTGCTCATCAGGGGGAAAAACTATCCGCCTGCTCCGGCTTTTCCAAAAGGTCATAAACGAGAGCACAGGGTATGCCAGGACAACCGCCCCCATCCCATAAAACACCCGCAAAAGCCCTTTCCTTATAAATCCCCTTCTATCCATATCCCCTTGCATTTATTCCATAAGGAATCTACCCCCAAGGCGGTGACAACACTTCTGTCCTTCCGGGAACCCTGGCGCTCAAAAACTCGTTTCCATAAACGATATGGGTCAACTCTCTTTTACTCATACACCGATTCCGATAAGCTTGACAACTTGCAGAAAATAGACTGATAGTAACATCTCAATAATCAGGGGGAGCACACCTGGATTCCGGGGCCTGCCCCGGACCGGATCCGGGGTTCGCCGGAATCCAGACCTTCTGACAATAAACATGTTTACCGCTAATTATTGAGAAGATACGACTGATACAATAATAGATGGCCACAACGACTCTTTCCCACGACTCATCTCCTCCCTCTTTAAATAAGGCGGAGGGGTACGGAATAGTAATTGTAGTGCTTCTGGCAGCGTTTTGTTCTGCAGCTGGTTGCTCCGCCTTGAGTATTATGACCGATGGTAAGCGGGTTGGCAATGCATTCCTCACCGCGGCCAAATCACCATCAACCTGGATACCCCTTGCAGGAGCAGCGGTATGTGCCATTGACGATTTTGATAAGGAAATCTCAGACTGGGCGTCACGAAAGACACCCATTTTTGGGAGCAAGGATAACGCTGCCGATGCAAAGGATATCCTTCTCTATGGAACAGCAGGCATAGAACTCCTTACCACTGGTATCGCCGGGGCCGACCGCGGAAAGGGTAACAGTATGGCGAACCGACTCATGGTGGGTTCGCTGGGCCTTGGCGCATCATTAGGGATAACGGAAACCGCGAAAAGCGCCATTGGCCGCAGACGACCCGAAGGTCAAGACACCAGGAGTATGCCTTCTGGGCATTCAACAGCAGCGTTTTCTCTTGCCCGTTCCGCCGCTTTGAACATTCGATCGATGGAAGCGCCAGAAAAAGCAAAAATAGCGATGGAGGCTGGTATCACCCTGGTAGCTGCCGGTTGCGCATGGTCCAGGGTTGAGAGTAAACGCCATTACCTCTCCGACGTCCTCGTGGGGGCAGCGATCGGCAATTTTTTCTCAACCTTCGCCTATGAACTCTTCTCCATAGACCGAAACAAAGACGCCCCGTTGATCATCTACCAGATGGAAAAGGGTGGTGGATCGTTACGGATTACCTGGGGATTCTGAGACGGATCGATTGTTGACACACAAGGCCGATCCCCCTATACTCATCCCCCGAGAATGTGGCCTTCTAAAGAAAGGGCTTTGCGGGCCGGGGACAATCCTGGACCATAAGGACTCTTCCCCTTTGGGGCCTTAGATGACAAACCTCAACGACCGGAAAAGGAGAACAGGAATTATGACAAAGTCTTTGGAAGAAAGAGTCAGGTATCTGGAAGATGTCAAAGAGATAAGAGAACTCATGCACAAGTACTGCTATACCATGGATGCAGGTGACTGGGATGGCGTTATGAGTTGTTACGCCAAGGAGTGTTCCTGTGACTTTGGTCATTTCAGCATTGGAGAGGTTAATTCCAGGCCAGAAGTCGAAAACTTCTACCGAACAGTACTGATGTCAAAGTTTGCCGTTTTTATTCATCGAATTATGAATGAAATCATTGACATAACGGATGAAAAACATGCCACCGGAAGATGGTATCTTGACGAGCCGTGCATACTCCACGAGACAAAACGTGCGGCATGGTCGTCCTGCACCTACTACGTGGACTTCATAAAAGAAGAAGGGAAGTGGCTGTTCAAAAGAGTTACCGTGAGCGACTGGCGGTGGGTAAGTGATTACGACAAGGGGTGGGCCGTAGAGCCGTTTACCGTCCCTGGCAGCCATTCGGCGGAGGACATAGCAAAAGACCTTCAGAGATGGGAAGCCATATCTCAACAGCTGGAAAAGGAAAGATAGTAGGCTGGGCTGGGGCTAATAGATCAGGATATCAAAGGAGGACAGCATGAAGGTACTTGCCCTGAATTCAAGCCCCCGAAGGGGAGGCCAGAGCAAAACCGAACTGATGCTTAATCACCTGATCAAAGGCATGCGAGATGCGGGGGCTCAGGTCGAGGTGGTGAATCTGCGCGAGAAAAGGATCAAAAACTGCGTCGGTTGTTTTACATGCTGGACCAAAACCCCCGGCCAGTGTATTCACAAAGACGATATGACCAAGGAACTCTTCCCCAAGTGGCTGGAATCGGATCTGGTTGTCTACGCCACACCGCTTTACGTCCACACAATGAATGCGGCCATGAGCACCTTTAGAGAGCGTATGCTCCCGGCGTCGCTGCCCTTTTTTGAGCAAGGCGATAGTAAGACATTTCACCCCCTTCGCCACAGGGTTCCCGCGGCTGTATGGCTTTCCGTGTGCGGGTTCCCCGAAGAATCGGAGTTTGACGTGCTCTCGGACTATCTGCATCGCACGTGTCACAAAGACGCAAGAATTGTGGCCGAGATCTACCGGCCTTCCGCAGAAATAATGGCAACTCCTTTTTTCCGGGACGAGACAAACGACATACTGGATGCCACAACACAGGCAGGACGGGAATTGGTACGGTCAATGAAAATCTCCCCCGAGACAATGGCCAGGATCAGACAACCCATCGTGGATTCCCAGTCCACTGCCGAAATGATCAACCTCTTTTGGAAGACCTGCATCGCAGAGGGAGTGACACCAAAGGAATTCCACGACAAAGAAATAGTCCCTCGTCCTGACTCTCTCAAGAGCTTTATGATGTTTCTACCCTTCGGACTCAATCCCGGCGCGGTGGGGGACAAGAAGGCGGTTTTGCAGTTCAAGTTCTCCGGTGATGTGGCAGGTTCATGCTATTTCACGATTGACAGGGACAACATTGATGCAAAGAAAGGGACATGGGAGAACCCCGACATCACCGTTGAGACCCCTTTTGATGTGTGGATCGACATTATGACCGGCAAGGCCGACGGCCAGCAGATGTTTATGGAACAAAAATACAGGGTAGATGGCGACCTGTCACTGATGATTCAATTGTTCCAGAGAAAGTAAAACCTTAGACCTTGATTTTGTGTTTGGTCTTTTGAATCCAAAACCAACCTTTGAACCTTTGAACCTCTACGAGCCGGAGGCGTGAACCTTTTAATCAATTTATCTTTCTGCAAAATTGGCACTGGGACAAGGGGTGTGGGGGTTCGGAACCCCCACACCCCGGGTTTCAAAAGGCTAAAGTGTTACGAACCTTTGAACCTTTTGGGGAGGAGACGATGCCTGAACTTCCATTTCGTTCAGCAAAACAACTCGCTTCGCTGATTCGGCGGAAAAAGGTGGGGTGTCTGGAATTGCTGGACCTCTATCTGGAACGTATCGAACGCCATAATTCCCGGATCAACGCGATTATCTTTATGGACATTGAGGCGGCGCGTAAACGGGCAAAGGCCGGCGATGAGGCCCTCATCAGAGGCGAGGTATGGGGTCCCCTTCACGGCGTGCCCATGACGATCAAGGACTCCTATGATGTGGTGGGGATGCCGACGACGTGGGGTGCGCCACAATACAAGGACAACTTTCCGAAAAAAAATGCGATTGTGGCAGATCGCTTGCTGGCCGCCGGTGCGGTGCTATTTGGCAAGACCAACGTTCCATTATATCTTGCAGACTGGCAGACCTTTAATGAAATCTACGGAACGACAAATAACCCCTGGGATCTTGAGCGCACGCCGGGCGGCTCTTCGGGTGGGTCGGCTGCAGCCCTTGCCGCCGGGCTGACCGGTCTTGAGGCGGGAAGCGACATCGGGGCTTCGATCCGCAACCCCGCGCACTACTGCGGCGTTTATGGCCACAAGCCTACCTATGGTATTGTCACGCCCCGGGGCCAGGCACTCCCCGGGGTGGTTTCCGCCACCGATATCTCGGCAGTTGGCCCGCTGGCCCGCAGTGTCGATGACCTTGTTCTGGCCCTGGATGTGATGGCCGGGCCGGATAATATCGATGCAGCCGGCTGGCAACTGAGGCTGCCAAAGCCAAAGAAAAAGACACTGCGAGACTACAGGGTCGCCGTCATCTTTACCGACCCGGAGGCCGAGGTGGATGACGAGGTTCAAAAGAGGCTTCGGGCCGTAACGAAATTTCTGGTAAAAAACAGGGTGAAAGTCAGTGAGACCGCACGGCCAAAGATTGATTCACGCGAAGCGCACCGCAATTATATTCAGCTCTTGCGCGGGGCAACAGTCGGCCGGCTCACATCTGAAGAATTCGACAAGAATCTGGAGGAATTCAGGTCAATCGATCTCCACGATGAGAGCTATCCCGCGCAAATGATTCGGGCCCAGGCCATGTATCACAAAGACTGGCTCGCGTTCAACGAGATGCGCCACAGGATGCGTCTTGCGTGGGCAGACTTTTTTTCTGATTATGACATCCTGCTCTGCCCTGCAGCAACCACGACGGCCTTTCCCCACAACCAGAAGGGTGAGCGCTGGGAGCGTATGGTCATGGTCAACAACAAACCCCAGCCATCCACGACCCAGATGTTCTGGGCGGGCTATTCCTGTAACTTCTACCTCCCCTCCACGGTAGCGCCTGCCGGATTTGCCAATGATGGTCTGCCCGTGGGTGTCCAGATCGTCGGGCCGCAATACGGTGATCACCTTTGCCTTCACTTTGCACGGCTGCTCGAACGCGATTTTCAAGGCTTTGTCCCCCCGCCGGGGTTTGAATGATCTCCCCGATGTGCACTGGGGTAACAATCTCTATGAATTTCATAACAACGGAGGGTAACCGTTCACAGGTTCCCTGCCCAGCGGGATCTTCGACAGGGTTTCCCGATGAATCGGGATTCAGGGTTATGGAAAAGGACAAAATTGTCAGAAGGTCTGGATTCCGGCTGCAGTGTATCCCGTATTTGATACGGGGCCGGAATGACAAGAGAGGCCAAGTAGATGGTTTCATAAATACGGTAGCGCATCTTGAGGAACTGGATTCCGGCGAACCCCGGATCCGGTCCGGGGCAGGCCCCGGAATCCAGGTGTCCTTTCCCTAATTATTGAGATGTTACTATCCTGTTAATCCTGTCCAAAGTAACACAAAACCAAGGAGGTAAAGACAAATGATGATAAAGGGAGACGAATACCGTGAACGAATTGCAAGGCTAAAACCAAACGTATACATGGGCGGTAAAATGGTGGGCCGCTTTGATCCAAGACTGGTGGGGGGCATCAATGTCATGGCCGCAACCTATGACTTTGCCTTTGACCCGGAGCTTGAGGACGTGGGCGTTGCCACCTCGCACCTGACAGGAGAGCGGATCAACCGCTTCTGCCATATCCATCAGAGCGTTGAGGATCTGCTCAACAAACAGAAGATGACGCGTCTTTACAGCCAGGAGGTAGGGGGCTGCACCCAGCGGTGCATGGGGATCGACGGGTTGAACGGGATCTCGATTGTTGCCTATGAGGCCGATCAGAAATACGGGACAGACTACAACAGGCGATTTACCGAGTTTATGAAGCGGGTGCAGGGAGAAGATCTTTCGCTCAACTGCGCCCAGACCGACGTAAAGGGAAACCGCCCCTGGCGGCCCCACCAGCAGAAGGACCCTGATCTCTATCTGCGGGTGGTCGAGAAACGATCAGACGGGATCGTGGTCAACGGGGCCAAGGCCCACAACTCCTGCTCCAGCTATGTGGACGAGATCGTCGTCATCCCGACGCGCTTTATGACGGAAGAAGAAACCGACTGGGCCGTGGCCTTTGTCGTCCCCGCGGACTGGGAGGGTGTCACCCTTATCAATGCCTCTTATTCTCCGTCGGGACGAAAGACCCTCCACTGTCCTTACGAGACCTTTGGCGCCAGTCACTCGATAACCGTTTTTGACAACGTCTTTGTCCCCTGGGATCGGGTATTTCTGTGTGGAGAGACCGAACTGGCCGGGAAGCTGGCACTGCTCTTTGCCCTGTACCACCGCCACAGCTACACGGGTTGTAAGGCAGCACTCTCTGAAATATTTACTGGTGCCACTGCCCTGGCCGCTGATTACAACGGTATTGCCAAGGCGCAACATGTACGGCACAAACTGGCAGAGATGGTCCAGATCGTGGACCTGATCTATGCCGCAGGGATCGCGGCCGCGGCAAATGCCGTCAGGACCGATTCGGGGACCTATGTGCCGGATACGAACTACTGTAACGCCGGGAGGATGCTTGCCGGTGAGGCCATCTACGGCGAGTATGAATCACTGGCCGCGATCGCAGGCGGCCTGCCGGCGACCCTGCCGAGCGAGGCCGATTTCCTCAATGAGAAGACCGGACCCTATCTCGAAAAGTATATCATGCGTCATCCGGACATCTCGGCCGAACATCAGCACCGGGCCTTCCGTCTCTTCCAGGACATGATGGCCTCGGCCTGGGGCGGGCACAAGCTGATCGATGCCCTCCACGGCGGGGGCTCACCGGTCATCGAAAAAGTGGCCATTTATCGCGATGCAAATCTGGAGCGTTCAAAGAACATAGCAAAAAAGCTCGCCGGGATTCCCTTTGAAGGCTCCACAAAGAAACTGGAACGGAAGTTCCCCTGGCTGTAAGATACGGGCCACCGCCACCATTGAGCACCCGAACTAGACGTCATCCCTATCCTAAGGAGACAAGATGAGATCCGACTATCCGATCGTTGACTGTGACATCCTGGTCGTCGGCGGAGGCAGCGCAGGGGCCATGGCCGCCATCAGGGCCAAGGAAGCAGACCCGAGACAGAAGGTCATCGTATTTGAGAAGGGTGAAATCAAATATTCCGGATGTATCGCCCGGGGCATGGATGCCCTCAACATCGTTGCCGTGCCCGGTGTATCGACACCCGAACTCTATGTGGAATCCAACAGCCTCGCCTGCGACGGGATCATGGATGAGCCCCCCAGCTACCGGATGGCCCAACGGAGCTGGCAGCTGTTAAAAAAGCTCGAATCCTGGGGGGTCTGTTTCCCGGTGGATGATAAGGGGCAATACGAGGTCCTCCAGGTCCACCCCAGGGGACGCTTTTGTGTTGCCATGAAAGAGCCGGAACTAAAGACCATCCTGGCCAGACGAGTCATGGACCTGGGCGTCCGGGTCTTTAACCGGACCATGGCGGTTCAACTCCTGAAAGATGGGGAGAGGGTCAGCGGCGCCATCGGCATAAACGTGAGGACCGGGGAGATCATGGTGTGCCGGGCAAAGGCGGTTATCCTGTCTGCCGGGGGCACGGCACGCTTTGGTCTCCCCAACAACGGCTATCTTTATGGTGTCTACGATTTTCCAGGCAACACAGGCGATGGATACTGTCTGGCTTACCGGGCCGGCGCCGAGCTAAGCGGCTTTGAGTACACCCTGATCTATTACATCATAAAGGACATCAACGCCCCGC
>CAZXCQ010000253.1:0-9086 GCA_964639275.1 uncultured Desulfobacteraceae bacterium
CCTCTCTGGGGTCGATCTGATGGATGAGATTCGTTATACGCTGATCTCCGACGGGGCCTCCGATCGCGCGTTGCTTCCCATCCTTACCTGGGTCTTGAGGAAAAAAGGCGATGTAAGACGAGTCCAACCTGAATGGGCCGATTTGGGTCGTTTGCCTCGTCCACCGCAAAGTCTGCTTCAGCGTATTTTGTCTGCAATTGATCTTTATCCATGCGATCTGCTCTTCGTACATAGAGATGCTGAAGGAGAAGATCCCGGAACTCGCTACAGGGAGATTTGCAATGCACTACAGGAAGCTGAGAAGCGGGGTTTTCAGGTACCGGCCATCTGTGTAGTGCCTGTGAGAATGACGGAAGCTTGGTTGCTTTTCGACGAACGTGCGATACGGCGTGCTGCTGGTAATCCCAACGGAACAAATCCATTGGATATGCCTGATCTATCCCTAGTTCAACAAATTCCCGATCCAAAGAGCTTCTTATTTCAGATTTTGAGAGATGCCAGCGGGCTTTCAGGGAGACGTCTGAAAAAGTTCAACACGGATGAATGCCGCATTCGTATCACGGAATTGATTTCCGATTTTTCGTCATTGCAGCAACTGAGTGCGTTTCAAAGGCTTGAAAATGATATTTCTGCACTAAAACAAAACAACTGGTTTTTCGAGACTGACAAAGAAGCCCCATAAGTTTTCCAGCTCAGTTTCTCAAATGGAGGGCGAGACAGGAAAACAAATCATAGACCACTTTTGGTGTTTAATAGGTTGATATGAAAAAGAAAAAGAATATAGATCCATTGATTTCAGAGATAGAGCTGGCGTTAGATTTGGACCGGTTCATATCGTACAATCAGTCCTGGGATTTTGTTCGCGGCCTGGATGATACAAAAAGCAAGATTGATGACCTGGTAGAGCGTGGCGAGGCCGATCGGGCGGTTCAGTTCTATGAGCTGTTTCTGTCGGGGTGTTATGAAAAGGCGGGATGCAGCCAAATTTGGCTATCCCTTGTTGACAGGGTGCGGAAAGAGCATTCCAGAAAATACAGCTTTATTGGAGATTTTGAGGAAATTGCCGCCGGCAAGCGCCCTAAGCAGCCCGAGTCTTTTGATAAGAGGTTGCAAAAGAGATGGAAAAGGCAGACATCAAAATGAGTGCACCGGGAAAGGTATATGCAATGCTCAAGACAAGTCTTGGAAAGGGAATCCTCCCCGTCCTATTCACCATCATCGCCGTTTTTGGATGCACGGCCTCTCCACCCATTACCAAGGAGACGGGAAAACAACTGGTTAGCGAGGAGCATCCCATTTTTGACAAGCGGTTCAAAAAGCTCTCTTTCAAAGACATTGACCTCAAAGATCTCTGGGTAGAGGGCCGGGATCATACAAATGACCGGGTGGTGATCCGCAGCAATACATTTGTGGAGATCGCCGATGGGGCAAAGGATGCGGTCGTCAGTCTCTACACCCGCCGGTTGGAGGAAAGGGAGGCCAAATTCGGAGTCTCTCCAAACGATATCCTGCCATTCAGGATACTGCTCATTTCCGACCTCTTTGACATCATCCCATTCAAGGTGCCCATTCCCTATGAGACCGAGGGGTTCAGCCTGGGTTCGGGCTTTGTCATCAATCAGGAGGGCTATATCCTCACAAATGCCCATGTCATCTATAATGCCACCGACATCAACGTGGTCTTCTCCGAGGGCAAGAAGAGATATTCGGCAAAGATCATCGGGATAGACCGGTTGACCGATACGGCACTCCTCAAGATAGAACCGGATTTCTCTCTACAGGTCCTCCCCCTGGCCAATTCCGACGATTTGAAGCCTGGCGAAATGGTGCTCGCTATGGGGAATCCGCTTGGACTCATGCACTCGGTAACCTCGGGGATTATCAGCGCAAAGGAGCGGGTTTACCCAGAGTTGAACGAAAAGCTTGTCGATTTTATCCAGACCGATTCCGCCATCAATCCTGGAAACAGCGGCGGCCCTCTGCTCAATCTATTTGGCGAGGTGGTCGGGATTAACACGGCCCTGGTCACAGAGGCACAGTCAATCGGTTTTGCCATCCCCATCAATACGGTCAAAGAGGTGATGCCCATGTTGGTCCTGGGACAGACCGAAAGGGGATGGTTTGGGGCCAAGGCCGCTCCACTCACCATCGAAGAGGCAGCAGGGTTAGGCTACCCGGGGGAGGGAGGAATCATTGTCCTCGCCGTCGAAAAGGACAGCCCTGCGGAAAAGGCGGGGCTCCATCCAAAAGACATTATTGTTGAGATGAACGGCCATCCCTCAAAGAGTTTTGTCCTGTTTCGGAGAAAGCTGCTGGGTCTCGCACCGGGGCAGGACATTCATCTGAAGGTCTTCAGGGATGGCAATACCAGGGAAATATCCAGCACGCTTGTCAAAAAAAGCATCAAAGAAAAGGAACAAATCATCGAGTGAGCCAAATTCCCACCCTATCGCAGCCTCGCCTCGCTCCTGGCACAGGCCGCAACCTCACGCTCGGTGAGGATGCCGATGATGTCGTGGGGTCGGGTGTTTTCCAGGATACCTGTCACCAGTGCAAACCGTGAGCCTCTCCGGTCCATTTCCCGCAGGAGATCGTTTATCGGGTTCTTCTCCGGCGTCATGATATATTGATCCACGGCCATCGCACGCGCCGAAGTTCCTCCGGCATGAGGCGGGATGACTCCGACGATCGAGTCACCGGAAACGACCAGGCTGGGCATCTCTGAGGGCGCGACCGGATCATCGGCATCGAGCGTACGATACCCCTTGACCATCACATCCCCCACCACCCTGGATTCGGCCACCGCCGACTGCAACCCCTCGGGAACAATATGACCCCGCCGGAGGAGCTTTAGGGTATAGATGCTCTCGGGCGACAGCCATTTGCGGACCCCATAGGCAAAGGAGGCTGTTATCATGATTGGCAGGACAACATTTGCGTCCTGGGTCATCTCCAGGATCATCACGGCACCCGTGATGATCGCGCCGGTCGAGGCCCCGACACAGGCCGCCATCCCGGCAATGGCAAAGACCACCGGGTGCGCCACGAGACCGGGGAAAGAGTACGACATGACATGACCCACAAGCGCGCCCACCATGGCACCCATAAAAAGGGCGGGGGAAAATACGCCGCCTGATCCGCCAGAGCCCAGCGTGAGACAGGTGGTGGCAAATTTGAGGGAAAAAAGCATAAGAAGGAGCCACGGATCGGTGAGGATGCCCTTGAGGATGTCCATGATGGTGGCATATCCGACCCCCTGTATATAATAATACCCGGTGAAATGCCTGACGAGCCAGATGATCACACCGACGGCCAGCATGCCCGAGAGATGACGGGTGTAGGTATTGCCGGGCATGGCGTCAAAGTGGTCTTCGGCCCAATAGATGCCGCGAACAAACAGGGTTGAGACAAGCCCCATGATAAGCCCAAGGGGGGCGAAAAAAACAAGCCGCCAGGGCGGACGGAGGTGCAAGTCAAGCCCCACGAGAGGAGAAAAGTAAAAGGAGGGTTGCACGCCTAGGAGGGCCCGGCCAATATAGCAGGCGGTGACGGTGGCAAGCGAGACCGGCAGGATATTCCGGGCATTGACCGATACCAGTAACAGCTCTATCCCGAACGCGAGCCCCCCCAGGGGCGCGTTGAAAGTGGCCGCGATGCCGCCGCCTGCACCCGCGGCGATAAGGGTTACGATCTGCCGGGCGGGTAGACCAAAGAGTTGTCCCAGTGTCGAACCAAAAGATGCACCGATCTGGATGATGGGGCCCTCCCGGCCAACCGACCCCCCACTGCCGATACACATGGCCGATGCCACGGCCTTGATAAGACCCACCACCGGTCGGATCCGGCCGTCGTTATAATAGATGGCATCCATTACCTCCGGGACACCATGACCCTTGGCCTCGGGGGCGAATGTCGTTATCAGCCACGCCACCATAAGGGCCCCGATCACGGGCACAAGGATGACGCCTGCGCCCCATAGGCTTGCGGCGGTATGGATGTTGGCATCATAGTAGAAATGGAACTCGCCAAGAAAGAGGATGTTATGGATGAGGCCGATGAGCATTCGGAAACACCACGCCCCCAGTCCGGCAATAACGCCAACCGCCAAGGCGAGAAGACATATAAGGGGGAGGTTTCGGGGTCGGTCCGGGTGCTTCGCCATGCCTATCGCTGTGCAGTGAGATACCTTGGTGTTGTCTGTTAGGCCCATTTACGTCTAAAAACGCGGCTTCTATTGGCCTTCATAGCACACGCCCTCCATAATTGTCTAAAGGAATTTGGGGTAAACCGTGTGTCAATAGAAGGCCCTCCATCCTGGCCTCCCGAAACGGGTGGCGATGGGTGAGATCACGGATTGCATACCCATGGATAATGTGCTAAGCTGTTTTATATTTGGCCTGCCATACTGAGAAAGGTCCCTTCTGAAGAAAGAGGTAATGTCCGGCGTAAACGATTACCGCCTGGCCAGAGAAAAGATGGTCAGAAACCAGCTTGTCCCCCGGGGAATCGAGGACCCACGGGTACTCGAGGTCATGGGTAAGGTCCCCAGACACCTTTTTGTGGAAGAGGCCCTGATCGGAGAGGCCTATAATGACCATCCCCTGCCCATTGGCCACAAACAGACCATATCCCAGCCATACATCGTGGCGCTTATGACAGAGGCCCTGGAGCTGGGCGGCAAGGAAAAGGTCCTTGAAATCGGGACCGGGAGCGGGTATCAGACCGCCATCCTTGCCGAATTGTCGAGAACGGTCTTTACCGTTGAAAGGGTCAAACCCTTGCTCGTAAAGGCGAGGGATCTTCTAAACGAACTGGGTTACAAGAATATTCTCTACAAGGCCTTTGACGGCACCCTCGGGTGGAAGCAATACGAACCCTATGATGCCATCATTGTCACGGCCGGTGCCCCCAAGATCCCGCAACCCCTCCTGGACCAGCTCGCAGAGGGTGGAAGGCTCGTTATCCCCACCGGGAACCGATTCAGCCAGGACATGATGAAGGTGACCAAAAAAGCCGGACGGGTTACCCAGAAAAACTTAGGGGGTTGCCGTTTTGTGGACCTGGTGGGAATCCACGGATGGAAGGAGTGAGGCCCTCTATTTTACCTGAAAGAACGATTCGTCAAACTCCGGCCTGCCTTCATATTTTTTCATGAAATGCGCCGGGGTCCTGTCCATGTCTTCCAGGATGGCCGGATCGATGGGGATCCCGACCTGATGAAAGGCCTCCACAATCTTTTTCTTGGAGGGAGGACACCCTCTCGCACCAATCATCTGTTTGATGTGGGGATTGTCCTTATTGGCCTGATAGATACACTTGCCGATGAGAATGGTGTGTTTTTTCCCTGGTGTGGCCTGCATCAGCTTCCCTGTCAGCACCTCCACATCATCCCATGGCTCTCCTTTCCAGGCCCGAGCGATCCCTGTCAGGATCACGCGGGTCAGCGAAGAACAATAGGTACAGAGGGTGAGATCATACTTCGGGTAAGAGAGCCCCTCGATCCCCATACGCCTCATGGGGAGGGGGAGGCTGTTGTCCTCGGTGTATGGAAAGGCGTATTCGTGGTAACGGGCAACGTTTTCAATGGCCTCCCCCACTACTTCCACATCCGAGAGGTCCATGGGCCTTCCCCGGTCGCGGGCCACATGGCACAGGTGGGGGACATGGGAGGGTTCATATCCCAGGACCCTGGCCCCCACCATATCCGCCGAAAGGGTATCCCATGAGGCCACCAGGATATTGCTCCTCCTGATCTTCCCGTCAAACCCGGGGCCCCGCGCATTGGTGAAGATCCCGTCCAGCAAGGTGAAACAGGATGGGAGGACCTTTGGAAGCCTTGAGACCATAAAGTTGAGATCCTTTTCCGGGTCGGCGCTGTGGCACCTCTGACGCGACTTGATATCCAGGGTTCCTTTCAGGTTTTTGATCCCGAGGCTAACCACTGCCTGGGAGTGGGTCTTGAGGACTGGGAGGTTTACCAAAAGATCGCTTCCGAGCATATCGGCATTGAAACTGAGCGTGACCCCCTCTCCAAGGTCAACCGTCTCAAAAGGCCGGTCGTGGACATTGACATACCTCACCCCATATCGCTCTTTTAGTACACCATAACCGAGCGTTTCAAAGGCATGCGGGGCTGTTTCCCTGTCCTTTGGGTCGGAAACCACGATCCCTTCTCCGATGGTTATATCATTGACCCCCCGCTCCTTTAGAAGCACCACCATGTCTTTCACCACCCTGGACGTAGTGATAACACCCCACTTGGGGAATGGTACTGCCTTGGTCCAGAATACGATATTGGGCTTTACAAATACCTTTGGGTTGGGCCGGAGCCCCTTCAATCCACCGCAGAGTTCAACGGCCTTACGCACCGATCCCAGGGGTCTTTCATAGCGGACAATGGAGACAAGCTTTTTTGTTGAATTGACACTTCTCATGGTAATGACCTTTTCAAAAAGTAATGAGGTGGGGTAACCATTCACGATCAACTACTCGAATTTCTCAAAAAGAGCGTCCATGTACCTCTTCACCTCGTTAGGAATCAAGTGCAGTTGCTTCTCTGAGAGCCTGACAAACTCGGCCGTGCTCCTCACCATCAGCCTCTCATGCTCATCCCTGATCTCCGCCTTGGCCCTGATCTTGGGGGGTTCCGAGTCATCCACCAGCCACCCCCGGGCCGTCAAGGGTACCCCGATCATTACAGGCCTTACATACTTGATGCTCATATTCCGCGTTACCAAAAAGACCTTTTTCCTGTACATAACTGCCCACGACATGATCTCATCAAGGAGTGTGGATATGATCCCCCCATGGACCAGATTCTCCCAACCCTCGTGGACTTTTTTGAGGGTAACGGTGGAACAGATCGCATCACCCGCGCGATAGAAGTCCAGGTTTAGCCCAATGGGATTAGCTGTCCCGCAGGCAAAACAGTAATGGCCATCGGGTTTTTGAATCGGAATGATTTCCTCTCCCGACATTCGGATCCCCCTTTTCTCTCTAAATTCGCATGACAGATCCTTTTTCGGCCAGGACCGTATACCACGTCATTTCGTGGTCCCATTCACGGAGAACCCGGAAACGATGCTTCCTTAGTTCGGGGAGGAGACCCCGGTACTGGCTTCTCATCAGTCCGGACAAGACAGCCCTCCCCCTTTCACCAAAAGATCGCTCTTGGAAGAGCCCTTTGATCACCGGGGAATGGATGTTGGCGAGAAAGAGATCCGCAGGCTCATCCACGATATCTTCCACTGATCCCTCCACTACTTCGACCTTATCCTCAAGGTGGTTGCGCCTCACATTTTCCTGGGCCGTCTTGACACACAAAGGATTCAGGTCAACTGCCAGCACCTGTCTTGCCCCCGAGAAGGCTGCGGCAATGGCCAGGATCCCAGTACCCGTTCCCAGGTCGAGCACCCGTCCCATTTGACCCTTTTCCGCCACCATGGATATGGCCTTTAGACAATCCCTTGTTGTGGGATGGAGGCCATTACCAAACACGACCCCAGGGTCCAGCAAGATCTTGATCACACCCTCGCAGGCCTCGTTCTCAAACCACGGGGGAACGATCAGGAAATTCGCGATCCGGACAGTCCCCAGGCCGCCACCCTGCCATTCCTCATAGCTAAAGTGGTGGTCTTCAATCAACTCAATATCCGGACGTCTCTCTAAAACACCCGCCACAAGGTCGGTGGAAGGTCTGGAAAAGAAGAGAAAAGAGTTGCCCCCTTCCACCCAGTTTCCGAGAAAGCCACCACCGAGCCCCTCCTCATCGCATGGACCCAATCGCCCGTTCAGGAGATACACATAAAGGTCTTTGTAAGGTCTGTTTTGTGTCATGTGTGTCATCGGCATCCTGGCAACCAATCAGGTTGACGGTGTTGCGTTATCCTTTCTCAGGTCGGCGAGGATCTCTTTGATTTCGTCCACGTACCTTTCCGGGGCGCTGATATATCCCCAGCCCTTTTGTGTCTGGAATAGTCCGTCAAAGGCCGTGTCATAATAGGATCTCAGCATATGGGGAATATTCCGTTCCAGAAGGATAGATTGCAATAACTGCGCCTCAAACTCGTTTTCCAGGGTGGCAATTCTCGTATAATCTTCCATGATCCTTTTCAAAACCTTGATCAAATCCTTTCAACAATCAACGATCCTACCCCCCCTTACTCAAGCCAGTTGGAAATACGCTTCCATGCCAGATCCTTGAGTATCCCCACCAGTTGAGGGAGTCCCCCTTCGATATCCCGAAGCTGCCATTCAAGGGTAGCCGTGGGTTCGGTGGTCCTGACTGTGACCGTGCGTCTTTTTTGTGGGCTGATGGTCCCTATTTCCCCTATGACCTCACCGGCCCCCAGTTCCCGCAGGACCCGGCCGCCCTCTGACACGACACTCGCCCTCCCGGAGACGATCAGGGCAAAGCTCCCCCCTGATTCCTCACCCTTTGAATAGATCTCTTCGCCGGACCCGAATTCCCTCGCACTTGCAGTCATCAAGAGCATACCCAAATGGGCTGGATCAAGGTCCTTAAATGCCCGGCTCCCTATTATGGCAGACCTCACCCGATCAAAATCCATCCGATACCTCCTGATTCCCGGATTGGCATCAATTTAGCCATTTTCGAAGTCCACCACCACCCTTAAAAGGGGGTGGCATGAATGGTGACCCTAAAAGGGTCTTTGACAAAACAATTTTCACCGCCGAGGCGCCGAGATCGCTGAGTCCGATCTATTTTTTTGCTTTCCACTGAGACGCCGCAAAGCAAAAAGGAACAGTCTTTACTTTGCAATGCTCTCAACTGCGATTGAACTGGAAATATAGAAGTACCATATCCCCCTATTAATCCAGAATTCAAGCAGAGCTGAGTGGTTTTCCATTGCCGTCGTCCCTGCCCCGTTAAATACGAAGTCCATTTAACCGGGGTCAACGGTAATGGAAAAATTATTCCTCTTTGCGCACTCTGCGGCTCTAGCGAAGCCCCGCAGGGGCGGGATCTCCGCAATGCTTCGACGGGCGGTAAAAAATATTCTCTCACTTACCCGCATAGCAAAGCTGGGACCATCCCGTCCTGCGGGAAGGTTTAATGGGTTAAT
>CAZXCQ010000254.1:0-9040 GCA_964639275.1 uncultured Desulfobacteraceae bacterium
CGGTTTTCTTTCGGCAACACTGTTTCTCGTTTAATCCTTATATCGGAATTCCAGATAAGTTAGACCCTGCCGGCAGACCTCTCATGATGCGCCCGCTCAGGCCTCTTGAGACCCCTCCTGTGAAAACCAAGAAACAGCCAAATACTCCCCCGCTGCAGGCAATCCTTGGTTACCCGGAGGTGAAAACCCTTGTCCATTGACAACCCGACCGCGATTGCCTACCATGCCTTGTAACCCGTAAGCAACATACGCAGGGGAGCAGGAATCGTGTGCAATCGGTGTCAGAGGCCCTTTTCTCGATTGGATGAGGCGGGGCATGGGGTTACCATCTACTGAGTGCTGATTAACCGACACCCGGAAACCACCCATGAAGCGCCCGAAGATTATCATTATCGCACAGAACCACCCGCTGGATAATGACGCCCATCTGAGGCAGAAGATGGCCAGCGCACAAGACCGGGCGCAGCGGCAGTCCTCGCGGTTCCCCGCCCTGGACCTTGAGGGCATCCGAAGGGAGGTGCACCGGAACATCCTTAAGTCGGTCCTGATCTTGGATGGCCGATATATGGACCTGCTGGATCTGATGAATTTTATCAAGAGCGGCCGCCGTCTTCCACACCTGACACCAGCCAATGTGACGCAGTATTATTCGCTCGCCAACAGCGTCACCCTCAACGGGATCTATCTTTATCAATACCTAACCGAGCACGGATTTGATCCGATCATCGTTCAAAATTATTCAACGGCCAATCTGGTGGATCTCTTGGAAGAAGACCCGCTGGCGGTCTGTATATCCTCCAATTTTATCTATATGGATGATATAAGGGATATGGCTTTAGAGGTCAAGGCGTTGGCCCCCCAAGTGGCTGTGATTGCAGGGGGAATGCTGGTCAAGAAGGCCTTGAACGCCGGACAAGAGCTTTCCATCCAGTCACTCCGCTTTTTTTCCACCTTTTTTGGAAAGATTGACGCCTTTGTTGTCGAGGCGCAGGGGGAAGAGACCCTCGTAAAGCTCCTTCGGGCATTGACCCAAGGGGAGGATGTGGGGAGAGTCCCCAACCTGGGTCTTTTTGATAGACAAGGGCAGGTGGTCTTTACCCCCCGACAAAAAGAAGACACAAACATGGATGGTACGGCCATTTCATGGAACCGGGTCCCCAAGGGCTATTTGAGAAAGATCTTGCCCGTAAGCAGCAGTCGAGGGTGTTTTTACCGGTGCCGGTTCTGTACCTATCACTGGTTGTTTCCTGAGATCCGCTACAAATCGATAGATGTACTCAGACGGGAGCTAAGATCGATAAACAGGCTTGGATTTGTCAGACACATACGTTTTACAGACGACAATTTTACTGCCAGCAGGGGAAGGCTAAAGGCGGTGCTCGAGATGATGTGCGACGAGCAGTTTGATTTTACCTGGTCCTCATATGCACGGGCCAGTTCTTTTGACCCCGACTTGGTAAGACTGATGAAACGCGCAGGGTGTGAGTTTGTGGATCTCGGGCTTGAGTCAGGAAGCCAGACCATACTGGACAATATGGACAAACGCCTCCGACGGGAACAATCCCTTGGTGCCATAAAGCTGCTAAACGAACACGGGATCTATGGAAGAGGGAGCTTTGTCATCGGTTACCCCGGGGAAACCCGGCAGACATTCTCCGAGACGATCGATTTTATCAAGGAGAGCGGGCTACCCTATTATCACCCATTTCTGTTTTATTATACCGCTAATACACTGGTTTACCAAATGAGAGAGAAGTTTGGTATGCGGGGGCTGGGCCTGGCATGGATCCATGATTCCATGGATTCGGTGGAGGCCTCGGAGCTGATTTCGCAGATGGGCGCCATGATCGACAGTAGTTTTACCGATGGGCAGAGCTATGTGGAAGAGATCTACAAACTGCTCCGAGGCGAAGGATATCGTCCCGATGAGATCCTGGCGCTTTTTCGCTTGAAGCGGGAGCTGCAGTTGGCTATAAGTGAGTGCGGTTCAAGAGGACCGTTTTCACCAGCGGTCAAAGAGGTCTTTGTCAAGTTGGACTCCTTGGTCCGATAGAGGCACAAAATCAGGTGATGCTGATTGGGATACTGAGCGTAAGAAACCCCAGGTACCACCCGAACCGGCGGATGATTGAGGCTGCCAGCGAGCAGGGCCAGAGGGTCTTGCTCATCCATCCAAGGGATTGCCGCTTTGAGATCACTGCTGGCAAATCAGGGCTTGAAATAAGGGGAATTGACGCCGGCCCTGATGTCCTCTTGCCCAGGATAGGGGCAACAATCAACGACTATGCCCTCTCCCTTGTACGGCATTTTGAGCTATCCGGTATTCCCGTGATAAATGACTTCCGGTCGGTTCTCCTGGCCAGAAACAAGTTCCTGGGCCTTCAGAGCCTGGCAAGAAAGGGGGTCCCGGTCCCGGATTCGCACCTGGTTGGCAATTCCCAGCTCTTCAAAGAGGCCGTAAGGAAGCTCGGTGGTTATCCGGTGGTGGCCAAAACGCTGGCGAGCAGGCAGGGGAGCGGCGTGGTCCTGGTGGAGTCTCCGGCCACGGCCGAGTTTATCATCCACAACCTGTTGGATAAGACCCGGGGGCTTTTGATACAGGAATATATGCCCCCACAGGGCCGGAGGGACATCCGGGCCTTTGTCCTGGGCGATCGGGTTATCGGGGCCATGGAACTCACGCCCAAGTCTGCGGATTTTCGGTCCAACATCCACCTGACAGGCCGAGGCAGGGCCGTGAGATTGGGGCAGGAGCTGACAGAACTGGCCATCAATTCAACCCGGGCCTTGGGTCTTGAGATCTCAGGGACGGATATCATTGTGGATGGGGATGGCACGGCAAAGGTGGTGGAGGTCAATTACTCCCCCGGGTTCAGGGGGCTCGAGGCCGCAACGGGGCTCGACATTGCGTCTCAGATTGTTCAATATGTGATCGGGAATTATGGAGACGGCTCATGCACATCGCCTTTTTGATGGATAGGCTCGACTCTATCGAACCGGAAAATGAGACGACCAGCCATTTGATGTATGAGTGCAACCAGCGGGGGCATTCGGTCTATTTTCTTGAACCGCACGATGTCTACATCCGAAAAAACGAAGTGGTCGCCAGGATGCGTAATATCACGGTCCCCCCGGATCTTTCCATGAAGACCTATTGGAGGCGCCTGATCAACTGCCTCAAGAAGGACGAGCTCATATTCGAGACCATCACGGATCTTGATGCCCTGTTTCTGCGCAAGAATCCCCCCCTGGTCTACCAGACCATGGAATTCCTCTCATCGGTCAATGACCGGGTGTTTATGATAAACAGTACCAGCGGTCAGATCTTGGCAAACAGCAAGCTTTACATCCTCAATTTTCCCGGCATTATTCCGGAAACCCATGTCTCCAGAGATCCGGCCCGACTAAAGAAGATTATTGACGATTTTGGAGGCGCCATGGTAGTCAAGCCCCTGCAGAGATACGGGGGCGAGGGGGTGATCAAGGTGAGCGTGCTGGATCGTGAAAACCTGAATTCTTTGATCAATTATTATGTCAGGGCCTATCGCTCCTACCCGGAGAGAGAAGCGATTATGGTTCAGGAGTATCTGGATGTGACACAGAGAGAGGGTGATGTGAGAATCCTTTTGCTGGATGGCGAAATCCTGGGGGCAATGCGGAGAAAGCCCCGTAAGGGTGAATTCAGGACCAATATCCATGCGGGGGCACGGGCCTACAGACACGAGGTGACACCGGAGGAAAGGGGGATCTGTGCTGCCCTCAAAGACCGGCTCGTACAGGATGGGCTGTTCTTTGTGGGAGTTGACGTTATTGGAGATAAGATGGTAGAGATAAACTGTCTCAGCCCGGGCGGCATACCTCGCATAAACCGGCTTGACAATGTAAGGCTGGAGGCCAAGGTCATAGACTTTATCGAACAGAAGGTGGCGGAGATGAAGGCTACCTGACTTTTTTTAAAAACAACGTAACTTCTCAAAAACCCGGGGCTGAATGGATTCTGGCGTGGCATGGGGAAAAAAGACCCCATGCCGCCTTTACCCCTGCTTATTGAGATGTTACAAAACAATTAGACAAAAGAAAGGAAACGGCTATGGGCAGAAAAAATTTCACCAGAAAGAGCACTTCGGGTTGCAGGGCCTTCTTGCTTGTGACCGCTGTTGTGATGCTGCTGACCATCCATGTATCGACCACGAACACCCTGGCGGCCAACATGCTCAAGATCGGGCTCCTGGAGGAGCCCAGGACGCTCAATATCTGGCGCGCGAGCGACAGTTGGTCGTTACATGTCCTCGGGCTGATATACCAGCCCCTTTTTGTCCGGAGCCCCAAGACGTTAAAGCTCATCCCGTGGCTGGCAGCGGCAGCGCCTGTATTTGACCCCAACACCCTCTCCTACACGGTCAAACTGAGGCCCGCAAAGTGGTCCGACGGCACAGAATTGACATCAAAGGATGTGGCCTTTACTGGAAATTTCATCAAGGAGTTTAAGGTGCCCCGGTACCTGTCCCGATGGAAATTTGTAAAGAAGATTGAGACCCCGGACAAACACACCGTGAAATTCTATCTCGCAAAACCGATGGCCATCTTCCTCGCCAGGACACTGACGACACCCATCGTCCAGGAAAAGGAGTGGGCCGCGACAATTGAAGAGGCGAGAAAGACGCAAAAACCCCTTGCCAGGCTGCTCAATCAGAAGATAAAGAACCCGGTTGGCACTGGCCCGTTTGTCTTAAAGGAATGGCGGGAGGGGGCCTATGTTTTTCTCGAAAAGAACAAGTTCTTTTTTGGCACAGGCCAGAAGATAGAGGACAGGTTACTCGGTCCTTATATCGACGGGATTATCTTCAAGATCTTTGGTACCTCCGATGCCGCCATCCTCGCCATGAAGAAGGGGAGTATCGACATGTTTTGGTGGGGGGTCCAGCCGGGATATATTGAGGATCTCAAGGCGAGTCCTGATATCCAGTTGTTTACCAACGAGCGAAGTGCCCTCTATTACATCGGGTTTAATGTCAGAAAACCACCCTTTAATGATGCCAATTTGAGGCGGGCGGTGGCCACCTTAATCGACGAGGGGTTTATCATTTCTCGAATCCTTCAGGGGTACGGGGTGAGGATGTACTCCATCATACCGCCTGGAAATGTATTCTGGTACTGCCCGGACGTGCCCCGTTATTGCACGGGGTGCAACAGGGAGCAGCGCGTCAAGAAGGCCTACGAGATTCTCAAGAGCGCGGGTTATACCTGGGAGGTGCCACCGGTGGACAAGAATGGAAAGCTCGTGCATGGTGAAGGTATCCGGATGCCCGGCGGCCGACCGATGGAGAAATTCACGATCCTGACCCCCCCGGCAGACTATGACCCGCATCGGGCCATGTGCGGGATGATGATGCAGGAATGGCTTAGGGAGTTGGGTTTCCCTGCCTATTCGAGGCCCATGGCCTTTGGTGCCCTGATCCAACAGGTCAAGGTGAAGCACGATTTTGATGCCTTTGTCCTGGGATACGGGAGGTTGTCCCTTGACCCGGACTACTTGAGAAACTTCTTTGTTACCAAGAATGACAAGAAGCGTGGATGGAATATGAGCGGGTATAGCAATCCGGAGTTTGACCGTATAGCTGATGAATCCGCTGCTGAAATGGATATGGAGAAACGAAGGGCATTGATATGGGAGATGCAAAAGATAATCATGAGGGACGTTCCCTATATCCCCCTCTACAACCCAAAACTGATCGAGGCAACCCGCAAGGGAAAATTTGGCGGATGGGTGCAGATGCTGGAAGGTATCGGAAATCTGTGGTCCTTCTGTCAGTTAAAGCCGATATAGACCGGCCGATAAAGAACGGCTGTTCATATCCCAAGATGTGACGTGGAATCAGATCCGTGGAACTGAGAAAATACATCGGGCGTAGACTCATCCAGATCGTCATCATCTTCTTTGTGATCCTCACGGTCCTGTTTCTGCTCTTCCGCCTGGCCCCCGGCGATCCTGTCTCCAGGATGGTGGATCCTGATATGACACCGGAGGATGCCCAGCACCTCATTGCGCAGTTGGGTCTGGATGAGCCCCTCTGGGTTCAATACGTCATCTATGTCAAGAATTTCTTTTCGGGCCGTTTTGGATATTCTTTTCACTACGGCGAACCGGTGGTCAAGATCATATGGAATCGCCTCCCGAATACCATCCTCCTCTTTACCACCTCCATCATCCTATCTGCGCTGGTCGGGGTGTTCCTCGGAAAGATAGCATCCTGGCACAAGGGAGAGAAGATCGACGCGGGGATGACTATCGGGGCCCTGGTGACACATACCCTTTTCCTGCCATGGCTGGCCCTGATCATGATTTGGGTATTTGGCTTCAAGCTGGGCTGGTTTCCGATAAACGGCATGGTTTCCGAGGAGGTGTGGCTCGACCCGGATTCGGGGTTTCTGGTAAAGGCCTTGGATATCATGCATCATATGGTCCTGCCCTTGGCCACCCTGTTTCTCATACATTTTGGTGCCTATCTGCTGATCATGCGGAGCAGCATGCTGGAGACCCTCAAGGAGGACTATATCCTGACCGCGAGGGCCAAGGGCCTTGAGGAAAGCGTGATCCGTGATCGTCATGCCGCACCCAATGCCGCCCTGCCCGTGGTCACCAGCGTAGGCCTCAGCCTGGCCTTTTCTATCAATGGGGGGGCGCTCACCGAGACGGTCTTTACCTGGCCCGGTATTGGCCGGGAGTTGGTGTTTTCGGTGAGCCACAACGACTATCCATTGGCCCAGGCCTCTTTCTTGCTGATTGCGATTGTAGTCCTTATCTCCAATCTGGTCGTGGACGTCCTCTATGCCTATTTGGATCCAAGAATCAGATACTGATGGGTAGCACCTGATGAAAACCAACACGTTGGCGTCAGACCCGCATATCTTGCGAAGACTTCGCTGGCTGGGCCCTTTTCTGGAGGGGTGGTCTATCTTCAGACAGAGCCTTTTGGGAAAGATCGGTCTCATCCTCCTGATCATTTTTGCGATTATGGCCGTTTGCAGCTATATACCTCCCTGGATCAACCCCATGTACAATCCCATGACCGGTGTGGACCCTGAGATCTCCTCTTCCATAGGCCCTTCCTGGAGACACTGGCTGGGGACCGACTTTATGGGCCGGGATATCTTGAGCCAGCTCCTGGCAGGGGCACGGGTCGCTTTTATGGTGGGCGTTTCAGCCGCTGTTATGAGTATCTTTATGGGGACCTCCATCGGTATGATCGCCGGATACATGGGCAGCTTTATGGACACCCTCTTGATGCGTCTGGCGGACATGATTATGGTGATGCCCACCTTGCTTGTGGTGCTGCTCTTGTCGTCGGTCTTTGGGCAGCTCAATATCTGGACCATCGTTCTGATCATAGCCCTCTTCCGCTGGCCAGGGGTATCGCGCATTATCAGGGGGCAGACCCTATCCCTGAAACAACGATCGTTTGTTGAGGCCGCCAAGGTGGCCGGGGCGTCGCACCTGGGGATCATCATAAGACACATCATGCCCAATGTATTACCCCTGGCATTTCTGTTTATGACCTTCCGGGTGACTTCAGCAATCATCATCGAGGCGGCCCTGGCCTTTTTGGGGTTCGGAGACCCCGGCACGGTGAGCTGGGGGATGATGCTGCAGTGGGTCTGGAAGACAGGGCATATGTTTAAGGCACCCTACTGGCTTCTCCCTCCTGGCATATGCATATCTCTGATTACGCTCTCTTTCTATATGCTGGGAAGGGCCATGGATGAGGTGCTGGACCCGAGGCTGAGAAAAGAAGACCGGGGGGCGTAGGATGGCTCTGTTGGAAGTGGAGGATCTGTGTATAGGCTATAATACAAAAAATGGCTACCTCAAGGCGGTGGAAGGTGTCTCCTTTTCCCTGGAGGAAGGGCAATCCCTCGGCTTTGTGGGAGAATCGGGCTGTGGCAAGACCACCATCGGCATGGCACTCATGGGGCTGCTCCCGCCCAATGGGTCGGTCTCAAAGGGTCGGATACTTTTTGAGGGTGAGGACCTCCTCAAGATGTCTGATAGGGAGATGAGACAGATTCGGTGGGGGGAGATTGCCATGATTTTTCAGGCGGCCATGAATGCCTTGAATCCGGTCCAGCGGGTGGTCGACCAGATTGCAGAGGCCATTTTGACCCATGCCCCCACCGTGGGGAAGAGGGGGGCGGTTGAACAGGTCCAAGACCTGTTTCAGATTGTAGGGATACCGGTTGAACGGATGAATGACTATCCGCATCAATATAGCGGCGGGATGAAACAGCGGGCCATTATCGCCATGGCATTGGCCTGCAGGCCAAAACTCATCATTGCCGATGAACCGACCACGGCCCTGGATGTGATTGTGCAGGATCAGATTCTTGCAGAGACCAAGCATTTACAAAGGGAGTTTGATATCAGCATGATCTTTATCTCGCACGATATCTCGATTGTGGCGGATGTCTCGCATGATATCGGAATCATGTATGCGGGCCAGCTGGTGGAATATGGGCCCAGAGATGAGGTCTTTGACTCCCCTGTCCATCCTTACACAAAGGCCCTTCTGGCATCCTATCCCAGGCTGACAGGGGCAAAGAGTCTATTGCAGCCCATCCCTGGGGAAACACCCAACCTGATCCATCCTCCCGATGGATGCCGATTTTGTGACCGGTGTCCAGGGGCGAGCCCGAACTGCAAGGAGGAACACTTGGCCTGGGTAAATGTCAGCCCGCGACACAAGAGCCTTTGCTATCAGTGTTAGCAAAAAGCAGCGAAACGACCAGAAAAAGGACCGTCTTTAGGGTCTTAGAAAAAAACATTGTCCCCGAAATGGTCACAGTTTGTGGTTTCGGGTTTCGCAACACTTTAGGCCTTTGAAAGCCGGGGAATAGGGGTTCCGTTTTTCGGGCGTATAACTCGCCCGTAAGAGAGCCTAAAGAAATCACGTGCCAGAGGTCAAAACAGGGGGCAGTATTTGCTGAAAGGTCTTATGGTTTTTGGCGACCTCGATCTCCGTGATTTCTTAACGCTCTCTAACGG
>CAZXCQ010000255.1:0-9039 GCA_964639275.1 uncultured Desulfobacteraceae bacterium
TTCAGGGTCTTGGGGATATCCGGAACCGAATAGATGGCATCGGGCACATGCCGCGGGGACAGGGTCGTCCGGATCTTGGTATTGATCTTTTTCTTGAGCGCCTCATCAAGCTCTAAACCCTCTTCAAGCACCACAAAGAGCGGCATATAATAGCCCCCTTCCGGAGGTTCGTATCCCAGGACGAGGCTGTCGATGACCTCCGGGAGGTCCTCCACGGCGCTGTAGATCTCGCTGCTCCCCATCCGGATGCCCAGCCGGTTGATCGTGGAATCGGACCGGCCATAGATGATGCCGCTCCCCTCCGGGGTGATCTTGAGCCAGTCCCCGTGTCTCCACATCCCCGGGTACATATCAAAATAGCTTTCTACATATCGCCTATCTTCGGGGTCGTTCCAGAGATAGAGCGGCATAGAGGGCATGGGCTCGGTGATCACCATCTCACCCACCGCGTCAATCAGCGAATTTCCCTTCTCGTCAAATGCCTCTGCCTTGACGCCCAGGCAGCGGCACTGGAGCTCCCCGGCCCTGACCGGCAGGATGGGGGAGGCCCCCAGAAATCCGGTGGCCACGTCGGTTCCGCCGCTGGTGGAGCCCAGCCACAGGTCTTTCTTGACATCCTCGTAGACCCATTGATACGCCTCGGCCGGCAGGGGAGAACCCGTCGAGCCGATGCTCTTCAGAGCCGAGAGGTCATGGTCTCTGCCCGGCTTCATCCCCGCCCTCATGCATCCCACCAGAAAGGCCGCGCTGGTGCCGAGGACCGTGATACGACTCTCCTCTGCAAATTTCCAGAGTACATCCAGATCAGGGTATCCGGGGTTTCCATCATAGATGACAACCGTGGAGCCGTGGAGGAGGCCGCTCATCACGATATTCCACATGATCCACCCGGTGGTGGAGAACCAGAAAAACCGATCTTCGGGTCCAAGGTTGAGATGGAGCCCCAGAAACTTGAGCAGCTCGATCAGCACCCCCCCCTGGCTATGGACAAGGGCCTTCGGGAGACCTGTCGTGCCTGAAGAATAGACCACCCATAGGGGGTGGTTAAAGGGGAGCTGTTCAAAGACAATCTCTCCGCCATCTTCCTTTTGGGTCTGCTCCCACATCAGGACATCCGCGAGACCCTCGGGGGTGACATCCCGATCCAGGTAGGGGATCAAAACGGTCTTTTCGAGTGTCCTGAGCGCCCCCTGGAGCTCGGATACGATGGAACGGCGGTCAAAGGGTCTTCCGCCGTATCTGTACCCGTCTGTGGCAAAGAGGACCTTGGGTCCTATCTGCCGGAAGCGGTCCACCACGCTCCGGCTCCCAAAATCAGGGGAGCAGCTCGACCAGATGGCCCCGATGCTGGCACAGGCCTGAAAGGCGATGGCCGTCTCCGGGATATTGGGCATGTAGGCCACAACGCGATCTCCGGGCCGTATACCCATGTTGCGCAATGTCGCGGCCAGGGATGCGACCCTCTGGTGGAACTCCCCCCACGAGACCTCTACCACGGGTTCATCCTCGCGTTTGAATATGATGGCCGGACGATCAGAAGACATGTTGCTAAACACCCGTTCCGAGAGGTTGAGTCCCGCTTCCAAAAACCACCTGGCACCGGGCATCTTCCGCTCAGACAGTATTGTATTGTAAGATTTTGATGCCTTAATCCGGAAAAACTCCCATATGGTGGCCCAGAACTCCTCGAGCCGGGTCACCGACCACTCCCACAGGGGGCCGTACCCGTCAAAGCCCAGGCCCTTTTCCGTCTTGAGCCAGCCCAGGTATTTCTTGACATTGGTCTGCGCTGCGAACGCCTCAGAGGGCTCCCAAAGGATATCCCCCTCGCTGATGGTTTGTGCACCCATGTCTTTCCTCCCTACGTCTCACCCGTCATCAAACCCAAATCTTGGATTGTTCTTGACCTCATCCCAAAATTCCTTGATACTTCATTCCTCTTTTAAGCGTCATTAATTTTCCAGCCAACCCTTCAGAAAAACACCAAGAGGAAAAATGAATCAAGAAAAGAAGGAGCATATACAAGAGAACACCCCTCTGGTGAGTGTACCACCAGATACGGGCAAGCTGTCAACTTTTTTGGAAAATATGATCCTCATCCGCAGGTTCGAGCAACGCGCCAAGGTACTCTTTGAGGAAGGGAAGCTAAGAGGCACGGCCCATCCATGCATCGGGCAAGAGGCCGTCGCCGTTGGCGCCTGTGCGGCACTGGAACCCACCGACTACATCGTCAGCCACCACCGCGGTCATGGCCATTGCCTGGCGCGCGGGGCACGCATCGACCGGATGATGGCCGAACTTATGGGTCGTGACACCGGCTACTGCCGGGGTCTCGGTGGCTCCATGCACATTGCCGCCCTGGAACTAAACATCCTGGGGGCCAATGGCATCGTCGGGGCCGGCATGGGGCTGGGAACCGGCGCCGCCCTTTCGGCTCATCTGCGGCAATCGGGACAGGTTGTGTTGATCTTTTTTGGTGACGGTGCCAACAACGAAGGCATCTTTCACGAATCCCTCAACCTGGCGGCCCTGTGGCGGTTGCCCGCGGTCTTCCTCTGTGAGAACAACCAGTATGGCCTGACCACACCCATCCATAAGGCCACCGCCGGTGCAGATGTCTCTGCCCGGGCGGCCGGCTACGACATGCCCGGGGTGCAGATTGACGGCAATGACGTAATCGCGGTCTATGAAGCAGCCCTCGCGGCGACCAACCGGGCCCGCCAAGGCGAAGGGCCGACCTTGATCGAGGCCTTGACCTACCGGTGGGAAGATCACAGCATGCGGGCGGGTTTCTCGTCCTACCGCACCGAAGACGAGGTCCGCGAATGGCGGTCCAGGGATCCGATTGAACGGCTGGCCAAAAAACTCTCAAAAAAGGGCTGGCTCTCTCCCGGCCATATGGACAAGATCGCGTCAAAGGCCGACGATGCCATCGAACGCGCGGTCTCTTTTGCCGAGGCATCCCCTGAACCCTCGATTGATCTCTTAAAGACCTGCGTCTATGCCCCCTTTTCATCGGTCTCAGGACCGGGTGAAACCAGGACCGACGGCCGCAGCCTGACCTATGCCGAAGCGCTGAGGGAGGCGATGACCCAGGAGATGGAACGCGATCCCTCTGTCTTTATCATGGGTGAGGACGTGGGCAAGACCGGTGGCATATTCGGGGTGACCCGTGGTCTGAGAGATCGATTCGGCCCAAACCGGTTGCTGGATACGCCCATATCAGAGGGGATCATTGCCGGGGCCGGTGTGGGCGCGGCCATCACCGGTATGCGACCCGTTGTGGAGGTCCAGATATTTGACTTTGTCACATTGATGATGGACATGATCGCCAACCAGGCGGCCAAGTTCCGGTTTATGCTTGGCGGACAGCCCGCTGTCCCCATCGTTTTCCGGGGACCCCAGGGCGGAGGGCTTCGTCTGGCGGCGCAACACTCCCAGAGCCTGGAGGCCTGGTTTACCCATGTCCCCGGGCTGGTTGTGGTCGCCCCTTCAACACCCTACGACGCAAAGGGGTTGCTGGCATCTTCAATCCGAAATGACAACCCCGTGGTCTTCCTCGAACACAAACGTCTCTATCTGGGGCAACCCGGTCCTGTGCCCGAAGACCCCTATCTCATTCCTCTGGGCAGGGCAGATATCAAAAGGACAGGCAGAGATGTGACCGTGGTGGCCACCCTGTACATGGTTGAGGTCGCCCTCGGGGCCGCACGCCGGCTGGAGGAGGAAAACATCGATGTTGAGGTGATCGATCCCCGCACCCTCCATCCCCTGGACGAAGAAACAATACTGGCCAGCGTGCGCAAAACCAACCGTCTGGTCGTGGTCCACGAGGCCCCTCTGCGAGGGGGCTTTGGGGCCGAGGTGGCGGCCCTGGTTCAGGAAAAGGCCTTTGACCACCTGGATGCACCCATCGCCCGGGTGGCCGCGCAGGATACGCCCATACCCTATAACCATCAGCTGGAGGCCCTGGTCATCCCCGGCCCGGATCACATCATAGAGGCCGTTCGATCCGTCTGCTACAGATCCTGAGGTAATTACAAAGGTTCAAGGTTCCAGGGTTCAAGGTTGATCAGTTCGTAAAAAGATGGAGGAGCCAGCCAACTCCGAACCTTGAACCCTGAACCTCACAACCTGAACAGTTGTAATTGGAGGACGAATCATGACCGATCTTGAAGGCCGGATCGCCCTTGTCACCGGAGCGAGCCGGGGGATTGGCCGGGCAGTGGCCGTTGAGCTGGCCAGGGCCGGCGCCGACGTGGCCATAAACTACCGTCGGATGGAAAAGGAAGCACAATCAACGGCCGAGCAGGCCCTGGCCTTTGGCCGGAGGGCCATCACGGTTCAGGCCGACGTGTCCTCTGGCGCAGCGGTAGACCGCATAGTCAGGACCGTTGAAAGGGAGCTCGGCCGCATAGACATCCTGGTCAACAACGCGGGCATGGCAAACCCAAAGGGGATCGATGATATCACCGAGGCGGATTGGGACGAGACCCTTTCGGTGAACCTCAAGTCCGCGTTCCTGACGATACAGGCCGTGCTCCCCGGCATGCGTGAGCGCCGTTGGGGGAGGATCATCAATATATCGTCGGGCGCGGCCCACACCGGCGGCATCATCGGCCCCCACTACAGTGCCTCCAAGGCCGGTATGGAAGGGCTCACCCGGGCCTATGCCAGTCGCCTGGTCAAGGAAGGGATCACCGTCAATGCCGTGGCCCCCTCTATCATTGAAACCGATATGCTCCGGGGCCGCAAGGACCTTGCCGGCCGCATCCCCATGGGTCGAATGGGACAGCCATACGAGGTCGCCCAGGCCGTTCTGTTTGCTGCCAAAAACGCCTATATGACCGGGCAGACGATCCTCTTAAACGGGGGCTTCTACTTCCATTGATGGGGACGATCCATCCCCAGCCAGCCCTCCCCTCCCCCGTTGAACCGGGTACCCGGCCTGTCTGCAGACTTGGCCCCCAACCACAAAAAAGAAACGCCCTTGCTAAAAGCAAGAGCGTCAAGCCAACGATGCTATCGTCAGCGCTGTTAGTCTTGAGTTTAAAATTTAACACATCCGTCAGATTAAGTCAATGGGAAATTTGCTATGGAAAGAGTCATTGTATACATAGATGGTTTCAATTTGTACTTTGGCCTTAAAACAAAGGCTTGGAAGAGGTATTATTGGCTTAATCTACAGAAATTAGCCCTTAACATATTGAAACCCGGACAAAATTTAATCAAAACGAAATATTTCACGTCCAGGGTTTCAGGCCCCCCGGATAAGGTTAAACGGCAGGGGACTTTTATTGAAGCCCTTGAGGCATTAGACAAATTTCGTATTTATTACGGGCATTACCTCACCAACGCGGTGGAATGCAAGAGATGTGGTAACATCTTTCCGAAACCCAATGAAAAAATGACGGATGTCAATATCGCGGTGGAGATGTTAACAGATGCTTTCATGGATCATTTCGATACCGCCGTCTTAATTTCGGCGGACAGTGATCTGACTGCCCCTGTTAAAAAGATCAGATCTTTGTTTTCTGACAAGAGAGTAGTGGTAGCCTTTCCCCCTGCTCGATTTTCCTTTGCATTAAAAGAGGTGGCCAACGCTTCATTTGTTATCGGCAGAAAGAAATTTTCAGTCAGCGTTTTTCCAGATGAAGTTTTAAAACCCGATGGCTTTATACTCAAACGACCTGAAGGATGGAAATGATTGTAACGGGGTCACCATTCAGAATTCCCGCTTATCCGGGTCAGGCGTCTTAGCTCAATTATACCCGGATTCGTTGCGTTAATGGACGAATCCGTGAAAGTTGTTCGTGATAAAGCTTCTCGGACTCCCACAAATCTCTTGAGTGTTGCGCATTGAGCCAGAAATCGGGGGAATTCCCAAAAAGGCGGGAGAGCCTTAATGCCATCACTGGAGTGATAGACCGTCGCTCCCGCAGCAACTCATTAATTGTCTGGCGCGAAACGCCTAATGCAAATCCTCTCTAATCATTTCCCCTGGGTGCGTGGGGGCTATTTTCCGATGCACAGTATTTCTTATTGCCATCGCCTTACTCCCTAATGGTAATCTGTAATTTCACCGTCATATCAACGGAACAATTTGTCAAGGATTAGAATGCAAATCAAGCGTTGGGAATAATTTCTTGACTTTTAGTGAAATGTTAGTCATTTTATATATTTACAAACTTGAATAAGCCAAGATGTTGCATTAGAATTCACCTGTGGGCAAGAGATATGCTCCCTAAGCCTTTTTTGTGATGGTTTGGTATTGTTATGGTGAGGGGTTTCTTATTTCAGCTTACCCAACTGATGCAATAAAGGAAGGAGAGCATATATGGCCCAAGTAAAGATTTTTTATGACAAAGAAGGTAATACCCTTACCGTATGGTTCTCAGATCCAAGAGAAGAATATGTGTGTGAGGAGACCGGTAAAGAAGTAGTGTTGATGAAAGATAAATCAGGCCGCGTGATTGGCTTTGAAAAACTAAATTACTCGCTTTCAGAAGCAGAGAAATTCCACGTCGCTTTTGAGACTGTGGCAGCCTGAAAACACTAAAGCGCCCTTTTCCATCCCCATTCTCAACCCCTGCATAGGTCAGTCACAAGACCCCGTCATAAGAGGATTACGCTTCAACCCTGATTGCCATACCCCCTCCCTTGCCCCGCGCGCCCCGTAGGTCCGGAAGATTTATCCGCCTCTGGAGGATCGTACTGGGGTTGAACCGGGCACCCTCAGGGTGTTCAACCGGGGCCTGCCCCGCCTGTCGTAGCGAAGCGGACTTGTCCGCCGTCTTTACGGCGGAGATCCCGCTCACGGGGCCCCGCTTGCCCTGTGGAATACGAAGTCCATTCCTCTGGGGTAGGTCCGGGAGATTTATCCGCCTCTGGAGGATCGTACTGGGGTAGAACCGGGCACCCTCAGGGTGTTCAACCGGGACCTGCTAGGCCCAGCTTCGTTGAGTTAATGGATGAATCCGTGAAAGTTGTTCGTGATAAAGCTCCTCGGACTCCCACAAATCTCTTGAGTGTTGCGCGTTAAGCCAGAAATCGGGGGAATTCCCAAAGAGGCGGGAGAGCCTTAATGCCATCACTGGAGTGATAGACCGTCGCTCCCGCAGTAGCTCATTAATTGTCTGGCGCGAAACGCCTAATGCCTTAGCAAAAGAGGCTGCGGTCAACCCGTAGTCGGGCATAAAATCCTCTCTAATCATTTCCCCTGGGTGCGTGGGGGCTATTTTCCGATGCTCAGTATTCTTTATTGCCATCGCCTTGCTCCTTAGTGGTAGTCAGTAATTTCAACGTCATACGCATCACCATCAATAAAACGAAAGCAAATGCGCCATTGATCATTTATGGATATTGAATATTGCCCATCCCTGTCGCCCTTCAGGGCATGTAACCGGTTGCTTGGTGGCACGCGTAAATCGTTCAGAGTTTTTGCAAAATGAATATACTCTAAACGACGGATTGCCCTTCTGAACAAATCAGGAGGTAACCGTTTGGACCTGCCAGCAACAAAAAGGAGTTGTGTTTCCTTGTCACCGAATGTTTGTATCATATGTGTATTGTAATGTGTCACGTGACAATTGTCAAGCGTCAGGGTGCCATCAACCAGGCGATCCTGTGCCACGCAGTGGCTGAAGGTTTTCATTTGTCCCGGCGCGGGCGGGACAAATGAAAAAATTGCTTCCTCTCCGCCCTTTGTTTACCCCGTAGGTCCGGAAGATCGTACTGGGGCGTCTCTAGTCCCGCTCGCGGCGGGACGGGCGGTAAATATCAAACAAAACCCCAAAACCCACCCATTATTCCCGATAATACCCCTTTCCCACAAAACTGAAAAAATCCTTGACATTTAGAAAAATATTAGCAATTTTCGCCTTTCAGAAGCTGAATACGCCCCATGTTGCACTAAAATTCATTTTCGTGCAGAAAGAATGTTACTCTAGAGATACCAGAATTCGCCATTACTGCTCCCCCTAAATTCCACCAAATGTGAATTTCCCCGCTAACCGCAGAATAAAGCTTCCCAACTCCAACGATAGCTATAGTGCTCAGGAAAATGTTTTTGCCTTCTTGGATGGGTATCATATTGTTTTTCATACATTTTTCAATCGACAATCGTAAATCCTGCGCTTTCTGTATCCATCCAAATCCAGCATTGGGGTAAACATTTGTGCAACTGTTCAGGTCGTGAGATTCAAGGTTCGGGATTGGTACATGACGCTAATAGTAGTTTTGAGCTACTATTATATAACAGAATTTTTTGTATTGAAATATTGAATTTTTTGTAGTAAAGGGCTTTGTTAAAAATATTTAATTATTTGGAACTATGCTAGTTTTAACTCCTTTTATGCGATATGGCCTCCAAACAAAACCTCGATTGCCAAATTTGGGGGGGAATAATCATTGGGGAAAAACTTTCATGTCGCTCATACACTCCGTGATGATGCCCTTGTCTTCTTGGCGGGCCCCCAGCCTGAAATAGGGTCAAGCGTACGATTGACTCTTGCTGGCGATCTTTATGAGATAGCGATTGATGATCTCTATAGCTCTAGAAGAGGATATTTCAATGAGCCGAGAAATGTTGCTATCTATCCTGTGAGGCGTCTGAGGGGTGAGACGTTAAGGGCGGTAGGCGAGTTTTTGGAATAAGCAAAAATAGCGCAGTTAGCAGCATCTTTGATAGAGTCAAATATGAGATGAGTAGAGATAAGGGCATTAAGCTACGAATTGAAAAACTGGTCAAGACCTTGAGCGACGGTCAACCGTGGTGACCGCCTTTCTCTGGTGGCCGAAAAAGAGGATATAGGGCCAGAAAATGCCTATTCCTGTAATCTTAATTTTCAGATATTATCAATAAGTTGCCGTGGTCCGGCCACACTTGCCACTTAAGCAATTAAATACCGTTTTGAGCGGTTCACAGTCAATCCTCCGGCTTGGCGGAGGTCATTGAATGTACCTGAAGGCGTTTTTGCTTTCTGGCCGTTGTTGATTACCTCAGTGTTCTGACGGTTTTTTGAAGTAGTAATCTGACCG
>CAZXCQ010000256.1:0-9025 GCA_964639275.1 uncultured Desulfobacteraceae bacterium
GTTTTGCCCTTGTCCCTAACCCTGAACGTTGAGCCCGAAACCTGTGAACGCTTACAAACATTTTAACACTTGGTTAAAGTCTTGAGAGTCTAAAGTCTGTAACTCCTCAGTAAGTCCACGTAATGGCAACTGAATTCCCGCAAAAGGCCACCCTGGCTTAAACACGTGCGGGAGACCAGGGGCGAATACTAAGACCTATTGAGATACTCGGCCCGAAAGAAACCTTACAATAACCCGGCGGGTAATGGATTTGGGTATCATGTCCAAAAACTTTAATGCGGGGGAGGTCGGTTATCATGAAGTTAAGATTGAGTCCTTTTCTCCAATGGCGGTTTAATATCTTTTTGTATTTGACCTTTGGCTGGAAAATAGCGGAATTTTATATCTTTTTTCTTGGAAGACTGTATTTCTTCCTAAAGAAAGAGGAGAAATCTCGTATAGAAAATGCCGTCTCAGAAGTCATCGGTCGTTGGAATCATGGCGACAGTGTAAAGGAGATCACAAGAGAGGTCTTTTGTGGCATACTGTCCCACTATTACGAAAAATTATTTATCGCCTTTGAAGATGTTGAGAAAGCCACCACGTTTCTCAAAGAGAAAATCATCAGTGATGATCTTAGAATGCTGCACCAAAAACTATCCAAAGGGAATGGCGTTATTATTGTCACCGGGCACTATGGCGCCATTGAATATATCCCCACCCTCCTGGCAGTCAACAATTTCCCTGTTTCGATGATTGCAAAATTTAAGACTGAGCAACTAAAAAGAAAGGTCTATGCCCAAGCCGAGAAATACCGTATCGCACTCATTGATGCCGAGAAACACGGAAACATTATCAGCACTGCCATCAGTGAATTGAGGAAAAACCGAATCATCGTTACGCAGTGTGATGAAATAGAAGAGTGGAGACCATCCAAAAGGGACAGGATATCATTTTTGGGACGTACCACCGGTCTAGACAGAACCATCAATATCATGCAGAAGAGGACGGGGGCTGAAATTGTCTTCGGAATAATACATAGATACACCCTAGCTCACTACCGGTTAAGGATGTATGGTTATGAAGATATGTCAGAAATCCTCCAAGGTTTCCCCGGTACCTCAATTGGAGAAACCATACTAAAATTTCTTGAGACTTTGATTTATGCCCATCCGGAGCAGTGGTATCAATGGAAAAAGTATCTGGAAATCAACAACATTGAAGAATCGGATATCAAGGTCGAGAGACAACCGTCTCCGCGGTTTTTGAAGCCTGCCTTTGTAAAACTCTAACAATGATATACTAACTAAGATACCGGGTATGAATAGGATTACCTCGCATCAAAAGACCAATAAAGTCGACCAGTTATCCAGGGGGCTCGCGACTTTTGAATATGTCGGGGTAATGGCTACTGGATTCCCACTCGCCGCCTTGCTTGGACAGGTCCTGCGGGAGGGATACGATCATTTTATGATCCAAATTTCCTCTTGAGATTGGGGCGATCATAGAGCCGGTAATTCTCAGAATCGCGAAAGGCCTTTTTATAGGAAGCATTGAGCTTGTAAGCAATAAGAGTAGAAGTCAGGTTTTTTGTAGCAAGGAGGGTATGGAAGGTCCTTTTCACCGTCTCCCAAAAGCTGAAGTATATTTCGCGCAAGTAGTGAAACCCTTCGTATACCTCTTCGATCGTCATCTGTGCCGGTCTGAAAACCAGCCTTGACAGACGGTATTCGGTCCAGGCTTTGGGGAAGTTCTGATCCAAAATTCTTCCACTCTCCAGTAAATTCTTCCACAATTGTGTGCCGGGCAGGGGGGTGGGCTTTGTCATTTGAAGAACATCTATGTGAGAAGATTTTACAAATTGCAGGGTCGATTGAAACACCGAACGATCATCCTCATCGCCGCCCAGCACAAAGGCACCGTGAAATACGATTTTCTCCCTGCGGATATTTGAGATCAGCTCTTTGTATCGACCCTGGTTGAGGGACTTTAGGTTGATATCTTTTCGGAAGGCCTGGAGGGTATTGGGGTTTACAGACTCCATACCGGTAAAGACAACCCTTAATCCGGCCCTGGAAGCAAGCCTAAGGAGACCGCGGTCTTCCCCGAAGAAAATGGAGGCCTGCGCAAAAAACACCTTTTTGATCCCCTTTTCCAAGATGCGGGAGAAAAAGGTGCGGGTCCATTCCAGGTCCTTTTTCCCATAACCTATGATATTGTCGTCGGTCAGCCCTACCCATTTTTGGGGCATCTGTTCAAGTTCCGCAATGACATGATCTACCGGGCGTCTGCGAAATCGACGCCCGTTGAAGGCGGTAACAGAACAGAAGGAGCAATTCATTGGACATCCTCGAGAGGTCTGAATGTTGCCCCATCGGTAATATGGATTTTGGAGGATATCTCGGCGGGGTAAAGGCAAGCTCTCTAGGTTTATCCAAGAGCCTTTGTATTGTTTCTGCAAGTTGCCGGCCTCATAGTCCTCAAGAACCTTGGGCCAGATGTCTTCTGCTTCTCCGATAACCACAGCGTCGCAGAAACGCAACGCTTCTTCAGGGATCATTGATACATGGATGCCGCCCATAACGGTCGGGATGCCCCGATTTCGGTAGACCTGGGCCAGTTGATAGGCACGATAAACCGAGGCCGTTAGTGCCGTAATGCCCACAATATCGGCTTCGCGGTACTCAAAAGGCTGGACATTCTCATCGATGACCTCGATCTGATAATGGTCCGGGGTGACAGCGGCCAGGTAAGGGAGATTGAGCGGAGGCCAAGCGGTCTCACGGATCGCACCAATCGATTTACGCGCAATGGATGGATTGATCAGCAATAAGCGGGGCATGTTTTCTTCTCCTATCCTTGTTAATTTGCTATAAGAGTATATTTTTATGAAAGCCTTTGATGCCTGGCAGACCTCAATACGGATAACTATACAGGAACCAGATCGGATTTAAAAGAGTTGAGTGTGTCGCTTTTTCTGGAGGGAGAGTCCTTTGATCTTATTTATTGAGCCGATATCGAAGAATACCGGAATGTATGTCCCCGCCTATCCATTGTCCATAATGGAGATAGCGAGCTTTGTTAAATCGAATTCCCCCAAAACAGAGATTGGGGTTATTTCCATGCCCGTAGATTACGGGCTACCTCTTACCCAGGCAGGAAAGGAAAAGATATATAGAGAGTTTTTTGGAGACCTCGCACAAATGAAGCCAAAAGGTGTCGGCATTTCGTGTACGGCTATTTCCCAGGCAGAAGAGGTCGTCAATTTGTGTGAGCGTATCAAGGATCAGTACCCAGATATCTTTATTTTTTTAGGCGGCTACTTCCCAACCATCTATTATGGGGAGATATTTTCGAGAACGTCAGCAGTGGATCTGATTGTGATCGGAGAGGGTGAAATACCATCTCTCAAAATAATAGAGTATTTGGACAAGGGTAAAAACCCCCTTGATGAGGATATCCCCAATCTGGCATGGAAAAAGAATGGTCATATCCATTTGACCCGAAAGGGCGATCGTTTTGATCTAAAAAACAAGGCCCTTCTTAATCTGAGATTACTGAAATATCCCAGGGCCTATGACATCCTGCCCTATGCCTTTAGCAGGGGATGTCCTTATCGATGTAATTTCTGCATGGAAGGGTCTATCCGATCAACAAGGATGGAAGTCCCGGCTGATATTGTCCAAAGTGACTTGACGAATCTATCGAGTCAAAGCGGATCTAATACTCTCCTGGTCAGCGACGCACTCTTCAAATCGTTTGATTTATTTTCCATATTGCGATCCTTAAACATGCGGGTGAATTTTGAAACCCGATGCGATATCCTTGCCCCATCGACGATTCAAAAAGCTGCAGCCATATGTGGCATGATTGCCCTGGGGTTTGAGTCGGCAAGTTATCGCACCTTGAGGCGAATGAATAAAATCAGAAACAGGGATCATTATCAACATTATATCTCCAATACAGTGGCCATTTTCAAGGAGGCGGTCAAAAACGAGATTCCGCTAATGGTTTTTATGATTGCCGGTTACCCGGGGGATACGGAAGAGGACCTGAAAGAGAGTCTGGATTTTGCCCAGGAGCTATCAAAACACAGGGGACCTGGGGGACACGTCTTTAAGATTGGGGAGTGTCATGTATATCCCGAAACGGGAATCCACGATCTGGCATTGTCTTTGCCAGATGTGGTTTTTGATGATGACGGTGTCTTCGGGCAAAATATCGTCACGCAACCCTCCAAGGATCTCGGCTTTGAAACCGTTCTAAGATATGCGAAGGAGATCTTTGACCTCTCAAACTACACACCAAAACTCCAGGAGACACTTCTGGACATTATGCCTTTTTTTCGCCTCCCTGTTCAGGCCTTAAGGGACGAAATGATTCCCGATACATGTTTCAAGCGAAATGGTAGAGAGATATTTAATGTGCAGGGACACAGCCTGTTGACTTTCAAGAAGTTAGTTCCCATGCTTTCTAAAAAGTATAGAAAATGGATGTCAGGCCAAAGGGCCACACGTAATCTACCTTTTTGAGGTAACATCTCAAAAAACAGGGGGAAAGGTGAGGCATGGGGGTCTTTTTTTCTTCCACATGCCACACCACAATCGATTTATCCCCGGGTTTTTGAGAGGTTAATTTTTGAGGAAGAATTGGAAAAGCAAACAAGCTGTATAAATTCCAGGGCCATCATTGATTATGTAAAAGAAAACAATAATGGGGACTTATATCTTCTTCTTGAGAATCTTGACCCTGAGATTAATAGCCTTCCCGATCCCAAGAGCTTTCTAAGAGATCCCAATAACTGGATTTCATGTACCGTGATTTCAAAATTATATGAAAGGGCAAGACTAATTCTCAATGACGAAATGGCTCCCTATAAGATAGCGAAATATGCTGCTCAAAATTTCTCTCTTGGATATGCCCAGAGCATTATCGTCAAGGCCTTTTGGTCAATTAATAAAGCTCTCAAACATGCCCAAAAACTAAATGATAAATGGAACAGGAATAAGAAGGTCGAACTGGTAGAAATTAAAAGAAGTGAGGCTATTGTTAGATTGCACTGGTACCCTCAAATGAATGTGACGAAGGATATATGCCTATACAATCAAGGTGCCTATACCTTTATACCCGTTATTTGGGGTGGAAGACCGATCACCCTAAAGGAAGAATCTTGCTATTTTGAAGGGGCGCCATACTGTGAATATCATCTGAAATGGACTATCAGGAATAGTTTTTATGAGATCTATTCACGGTTTTTCACATCAAAATCCGTTTTAGTGGAAACTATCAAGGAGATGGAGGCAGACAAAAAGATCATTGAGCAGAATTTTGAAGAGGTCAATCGGTTGAATGTTGAGCTGAATAATAAGATCAAGCAGCTTTTAGCCATACAGGAAACAGGAAAGGCCATTCTCTCTGTGCTGGATCTTGAGCAACTCTTAGACGTGATTATGAACCTTCTGTTTAATGTCTGTCATATAGACCGTGCCATAATTATGCTTGTCAATGAGAAGGAAAGGGGGTTGGAATATATCCATAGTGTGGGATTTGAAGGGGAAACCCCTGAGGCTGTGAAACAATACCGGGTCCCGCTGGATCGTCTGAGCAACATCCTGGCAAGGGTAACCAGTACAGGCCGGTCTGAGTATATTCCCGATGTAGAGACTTCAACCCTAAAAAAGGAGAATATCCTATTGGCCTATGGCAAACCCGCATCAGTCTATGTTGTTCCCCTAATCACCCGGTCTAAGGTAATCGGCGTCATCGCCACAGATGCCGTTGACGGAAAAGGGATATCAAAGGAGACCCGGGAGACCCTGGAGATTTTTGCACCCCAGATTGCTATCGCAATAGAGAACGCAAGGCTTTACAAGAGCCTTCAGGAACAGATGTTAGAGCTGAAAAGATCCCAGGCCCTTTTGAACAGGGCGGAAAAATTTTCTTTTTTGGGGAACCTGGCTGCGAGATTGGCCCATGAGATTAAGAATCCCATGACCGCCATAGGGACCTTCATCCAGCTGTTGCCTCAAAAATACGATGATCAGGAATTCCGGAGAGAGTTCCACGAGATTGCGATGGAAGAGACAAATCGGGTGAATAATCTTATCACCGAACTCCTGGATCTGGTCAAGACAAAGAAGTCACACTTTGAGGCAAACGATCTTCATGATTTGATTGACAAAATGATTCTTCTTGTCTCACCGCAGAGTAAAGCCAAAAAGATTGAGCTCATTCGTCACTATGATCCTACGATCGGGCACGTGTGGATGGACTCCGAAAAGATGAAACAGGTTGTCTTAAATCTCCTTTCAAATGCCATTGAATTTACGCCCACGGGAAGGGAAATTGAAATATCAACAAAGAACTGTAACGACACGGGAAAACCCAATAGCATCCGTATCGAGATCAGAGATAACGGAGAAGGAATTAGTGAAGAGGTGATTGATAAGATCTTTGATCCCTATTTTACGACAAAGCACAAGAGCAGCATGCATAACGGGACCGGACTGGGACTATTTATTGCCCACCAAAATATGCAGGACCACGGAGGCACCATCGAAGTAAAGAGTGAGCTCAATGAGGGAACCACATTTATTCTGACCCTGCCCTCTGCTCCTGCCCCATGATCCGGTTTTTGGAAAACCCATGGAAATTGACAGAGTCAACATATATCAGGTCGTACTCCCTTTTAGGGCCGATTTTGCCCATTCACGCAGAAAAGGGGCATACGCCAAAAACATCATAGTTGAGGTTGTTACCGATCAGGGGGGAATAAAAGGTTTCGGGGAAGGCGCACCCAGGGCCTTCGTTACAGGAGAACACCCAGAGAGTTCAGCCAATAATATAAAGCTCTTTATAGAGGGGAATTGCTTTCCCTGGGATCTGAACAACATTTCACAGATATGGGATTTTGTTGATAACCTACCCAAAGGAAAGGAGTATAATGCGGGTATCTGTGCCATTGAGATGTCTCTCTTGGATGCCCTTGGCAAGAGAGAAAACAAAAACATAATAAAATATTTTCCACAGAATTACTTTGACAGCGCAATTTACTATGGAGCGACCATCCCTCTTGCTGCTAAAAAACAAATAATGGATATATGCAAGTTGGTCAAAGACTTGAAGATTCATACAGTAAGGCTTAAAATGGGGAAGGATCTTCAGCAAAACAGGGAAACGGTTGAAGCAGTCGATTCCATTTTTGGAGATGAACGGCACCTAAGAATAGATGTGAATGGTGCCTGGGATCTTGAATGCGCTATGAGCCATCTACCCCTAATTAGAGAATACGATATCAAGGTCGTGGAGCAACCCCTGAGGCCGCGTGATTCCGCAATTGCAGAGTTTGCAAAGTCGATTCAAGACCATGATATCATTCTGATGGCGGACGAGTCGGCATGCTCCTTTGGGGATTTGGAACAGATTATTGAAGAGGGGCATTATAAGATGATAAATGTAAGATTATCCAAGTGCGGTGGCTTTAGAAGATCTTTTAGGGTCGTAGACCATTTGCGCACCAGTGGCCTTCATTTCCAAATTGGAAGCCATTTGGGTGAGTCAGGTGTTCTATCGGCCGCAACTAGGGCTTTGGGGCTTCTCTGCAGGGACTCGCTATATTATGACGGATCTGTTGATAAATTCCTATTAAGAGAGAATATTACCTGTGAACACGTATCTTTTGGACAAGGTGGCAAGGCAGGCCCGTTAGAAGGTCCCGGGTTAGGGGTTGAAATCAATCCTGAGAGCTTAAAGCGTCTAAGTGCCGGTTCCAATATGATAACCGTAATGCGACCTTGAGATGGTCACGGGTTACACCACCTCTGGACGATCTGGAAGTAGGCCTCGGTGGCATCCTCGATCTTTGAGACATAACAGAACTCATCTGTCTTATGCGCCATGGCAGGCTCGCCAGGGCCAAGGATAATCGTAGGGGGGTTTCCAAACGCCGGTGTAAATACTGACGCATCAGTGAAATAGGAGGCCCCCCGCGGTTGGGGACGTTCGTTGACAAACGGCTCCAAAACATCAAAGACATCCCGGACCCATGCGTCTTGGTGGTCGGTGGCCACGTTATCGAGGGCCAACAAGCACTTCAGTTGCACCTCTTCCCCGAGATAGACCTGTAGGTCTTCGATGAGGCCTTTATGGGTTAGGCCGGGAATGGTGCGGATATCAATCTCAATGGTTGTGCGGTCCGGGACAGTGTTGATGTTTGACCCACCTGAAATGGTTCCCACATTCAGCGACGGTGCCCCCAAGACCGGATGCGGGGCCACGGCAAAGTCGTATTGTTGAAGTCTGATCACCGCATCGGTGGCCTTATAGATTGCATTGACCCCCTTATGCGGCATAGAACCATGTGCCGCCACACCTGTGGTCGTGGCCTCCAGCCACAGCGGGCCTTTATGACCAACCAGTGGATAATTGGAGGTGGGCTCTCCAACAACCATTGCACCGGGTTTACCCAGGACGTTACCCAGTTTGGCCAGATGGTCTGCCCCCCGGCTCCCTGTCTCTTCCCCGGCTGTAATGACCAATGTCAATCCTGCGATCCTCTTTGACATTTTGGCCAAACGGATCGACGCGACAACCATTGCGGCAAGGCCTGACTTCATGTCAGAAGAGCCCCTGCCGTAAATCTTGCCGTCATCCGTCTCGCCGCCAAATGGATCAACGCTCCATCGTGCATTTCCTAAGGGCACTGTGTCCATATGTCCGGTAAGGTAGATTGGGGCCTTATCCCCGCTGCCTTTCAACCGGGCGACGAGGCTTGTCCTTGCGGGGTCAAACTCATAAAAGGCGATCTTAAACCCCGCATCTTGCAACAGCCCCCCAAGATATTCGGCACATCGTTGTTCCTGCCCCGGCGGGTTAATCGTATTCAACGATATCAACTTTTGAGTCAAAGAGAGTGAATCGGATTGTATCCCCATACTCAGTAGCCCCCCTTCATTACTGTCCAAAGCGAGCCCTTAGGGCTCGCTCAAAAAAAACTTCGCAGAATTGACGCTCAGATTTGGGTCAGATTTGGTTGCCGTGATTGAGT
>CAZXCQ010000257.1:0-8997 GCA_964639275.1 uncultured Desulfobacteraceae bacterium
TGGCGATCTACGCATTCGTGACCCATATTGAAGCTTTCACGGCTCCCGTCAAATAGCTCCCAGGTTTGGTCCCAAGTAAATTTTTCCCTAGCCTCTTCATAGGATTCATATTGAAGCATGCCCATGCGTCCCTCCCATGGCAAGCGCATTAATTGTAAGGCTACATTGTCTGACAATTCTATAAAATGTTTCTCCGGGCAAGTCAAGTCAAAATTTTGGGTTTATTGATGTCCAAAAATAATTTTGAGACATTGGGGACCTTCCGATTGTCTCCGATCGAAGGGTTCCATTCAAATCAAACAATAATGTATTTTCCGATAGTTACGAGAGTGCTCCTCTGGACCAGTCGACCGGGTCAACGTCCGCTTGGTTTGACCCTGCCGCATATGGATGATACAAAGTACAGGTGCATGAGCCATAGCAGCAGCGGACATTCGCCTTGCCAGAGACTTTCGCCTGAAAGACCTGCTTGACATTGACTAGAGGATTAGTGAAATTAAGGCACCCTACCTCTCTCAAGGCGGCTGATTTCGGATGTGGAGGTTTATTGCAATTCTCGCTGCTCTGATGGTCTCCTGCGTTGGCCGAAATCGATTTTTTGATGACAAGCTTATAACAGGTTAATTTTTTAAGTCTTTTCAGTAGATGTCCTTAATAAAATATGGCATAGGGAAATCGATAGAACAGCAGGTGGAGTTAATAAGAACAGCCCTGTATCATTTCTAGAGGAGCGATCTAGCGATGAAGCACAAAAGTGAAGTGGCCATCGTTAAAGGTGCAAATGCCCAAGAAATGGTCGAAAGAGCCCTATCGTTGATAGGTGGCATTGAGCGATTCGTTAGACCTGGAGACAAAGTCCTCATCAAACCAAATATTTGTTTGCCGTTACCCCCGGAGAAAGGCGATTCAACAAGTCCCGAAGTTGTTGCCACACTCGTTGAGCTTGCCAAGCTTGCGGGCGCTTCTGGAGTTACGGTTGGGGAAAGTGCGTGCTGGGGACTTTACACGCCTGATAATTTCGAAATTTCCAGGATCGCAGAACTTTCGGAAGCGGCTGGGGCGGAACTTTCTTACTTCGATGAGGAAGAACGGATAGAAGTTAAGATACCCGATGGCATTCTTTTGAGAAAAACGACAATCCCAAGGATCGTTACAGAGGTTGACGTCATCATCAACGCCCCAAAAATGAAGAACAATTTCGTAACCATGGTCACGCTGGGCATTAAGAACCTCATGGCCCTTCTCACCCCGGAAGACCGCTATGGCCTGCATAGGGGCGTAAACGGTGTGGAACTCGCCTACGTCCTTACCGACTTGATCAAGGTAATCAAGCCTCACATAACGGTAATCGATGGCATCGTCGCCATGGAAGGGTTTGGACCGCACAGCGGGGATCTGCTCAGGATGGATCTGGTAATGGCCAGTGGAGATATCGTGGCGATTGACGCCGTTGCCTCCGAAATTATGGGGTACCAGGCCATGGAGATACCGACAACACAGGTTGCCGCGAAGCAAAACCTTGGCATTGGCGATTTGTCGCAAATAGAGCTCAAAGGAGAAAAAATTGAGAATGTTCGGAAACATTTCACCCGCCCAATGTTCAAATACATAAGCGACAATCCAAATGTAACAACCTATTTCGGGGGCGTTTGCGGGGGCTGCATTTACAGGGTTGAGGAGACAGAAAACGCTATTGGAATTGACCCGCAAAAGAAATATGCCCTGGTTTTCGGCAGAAAGGTGAACTTACCTGAAAAAATAGATGCCGACGAGGTGTGGCTGGTCGGCGATTGCACCGCACCTTATAAGAGAAAGTACAAGAATGCCATTTTTGTGGCTGGATGCCCGCCTTTGAAATGGTATATCCATGGTGTAAGGCTGCCTCACTGGTCCCAGGAATACGGAAAACCATTTCGCACCTACCCTGTTGATATAAAAAAACAAACTCAAGACGTAAAGACCGCCCGGGATAGAGTTGCAAAAGGTTAGACGGGAAGAAGCCTACTTTACGCGAATTGCTCTATTGGCAAAGGAAATATGAAAAGTCTCGATCAGCATAAAACATATGCCATATCAACCAGTTAAGACATTATGAAGTAAATATTCACCCACAAATTCTTATGAGGAGCCAGAAATATGGATTTCCTTCCTGGGGCGGTATTTCACCGGCAATTAAATAAGCCAATGGTAGTGGCCACTCGGGCAAAGGGCATGTGGATTGAAGCATCAGATGGGAAACGGTATCTGGATGCAAGCGGTGGCGCCGTCGTTGTGAACATCGGTCACTGCCGAGAAGAGGTCGCTCAGGCTGTTTTCGATCAGCTAAGAACGCTTTCTTATGTCCATGGCACCATGTTCACGAATAGGCCACTGGAGGAACTGGCTCAGGCCCTGACCATCCACACACAGGGGGACCTGAATCGGTTCTACTTCCTCACCTCTGGCTCAGAAGCTGTTGAGGCGGCCATAAAACTGGCAAGACAAATTCATCTTGCAGAGGGACGGGCCGAACGCCACGTGATCGTCTCTCGATGGAAATCATATCACGGGTTAACCATGGGAGCCCTGGCAGCTGCCGGTCGAACGTACTTTCGAAAACCCTTTTATCCCATGATCCGAGACGCGGTGCACATCCCTCCTCCTTATTGTCTGAGATGTTCTTACGGGTCGGCTTTTCCAGGCTGCAATTTGCGTTGTGCCTGGGCTCTCGACGAAATCATTCAGAATATCGGGCCTGAAGTGGTATCCGCATTTCTGGCTGAGACGGTCAGCGGGGCGACACTGGCCGCCTATCCTCCACCCGATGGCTACTGGCCATTGATAAGGGAGATTTGCAATCGTCACGGGGTGCTGCTCATACTTGACGAGGTGATGTGTGGGATGGGCAGGACGGGCCGATGGTTTGGTGCGGATCATTATGGGATTATTCCCGACATGATGACCCTCGGCAAAGGGCTTTCGGGTGGAACGATGGCATTATCCGCCCTGGCTGTGCGCCATAGGCATATGGAAAAAATTCGTAATCAGGATGGCAATTTTGCCCATGGGGGAACTTTTTCCCATCATGCGGTAGCTTGCGCTGCCGGCCTTGCAACCGTGCGTGTTTTGGAGAGAGATGGCTTGATTCAGCGGGCCGCTGACATCGGAAATAGTTTGGGTCAGAGGCTGCGCGCTGTGTTGTCGGACCACCCTCATGTCGCAGATGTCCGAGGCATCGGCATGATGTGGGGGATAGAATTCGTGAAGGATAGAAAACATCTAACGCCGTACCCACGCTCTGAGAAGGTTGCCGAAAGACTGTGGGATGCTTTGTTTGACAGGGGCGTCATCACATATAAGTCGGTCGGGCTGGCGGGGATAGATGGCGATGCCCTGATGGTCGCGCCCCCATTCATCGTCGACGAGGGCGAAATAGAGATTATCATGAAAGCCCTAAGTGAGACCATTGACGGAACCTTAAAATAAGGCGGGTTACCGCTTATGCTTTATGAACGACCCGTGATCAAACCCTCCGGGGATAGGGCCTTTAGGGTCACATTCGGCGATGAACGAAGCCTGAGAGTGCATCGACCAGTGCGTGCCATGTGTCTCTTACTGGAAAGGAAATCTTTAAAAGGCGTTACCGAGATTGTGCCCACCTATGCATCGGTTACCGTCATGTACGATCCCTCTGTGGCGGCCACATCCGAGCTATTCGAGGAATTGAGGGGCTTAGCCGAGATAGCGGCAATAAAAACAGAGATGAAGTCAAAGGCACGTCTGCTGAGCATCCCTGTATGCTACGAATCTGAATACGCCCCTGATATGGAGTACATTTGCAGGTATTGCGCTCTTGGCTGGGATGAGGTGGTCCGCATTCATACGGCCGAACCTTATTACGTGTTCCAACTGGGTTTTACGCCTGGCTGTCCATTCATCGGACCGCTTCAGAATGCGCTGCACGTGCCACTAATGGAATCCCCCAGGACAAGTACACCAAGAGGGGCAGTTGCGATCAGCGTGGGCCAGACGGTTATCTATCCAAGGGCCACGCCCGGGGGGATGCGCATTATTGGCAGGACGCCAGTTCAACTCTTTCAATTGGATCATCCTGCCCTCACACTTTTCAAACCTGGAGATTGGGTGCAGTTTTACGCGATTGCGGCATCTGAATTCAGATCAATAGAACAAAACTTGACCGGTCTGATGGACGGCGTTCAGGTAGAAGATGTTGAATAGCCAGCCTCAACAGGCAATCATACAAGTGATTCGACCCGGGGTCCTGACTTCAATTCAGGATTTGGGACGTGCGGGATATCAATCTTTGGGTATCGCAGAGTCTGGTGCGATGGACACCCTGTCTTTGGTTGCCGCTAACCGTCTTGTTGACAACCCGGATTGTGCTGCCGCCTTGGAGATGGCCGTCGTCGGTCCAAGACTTCGATTTTTGGATTCGGCTATCTTCAGCCTGACGGGTGCGGATCTTTCTGCTCGTCTCGACGAAGGATCCTTAAGTCCAGGGAAACGTTATAGAGCCAGGCCGGATCAGGTTCTGAGTTTTGGCAAGAGGGAAAATGGGATGTATGCCTATCTGGGCATCATGGGTGGCTTCGATGCACCTTTGGTCCTTGGCAGCCGGTCGACCTATCTGTATGCAGGCTTCGGCGGTCTTAACGGCCGATCGCTTTTGGTAGGGGATATCCTTTGGCGTTTCAAACGCGAAACAACAGGGATGCAATCTCCCGGCACATTGCCTGCGGCATTTCTGTTGCCCAGAGACGGCCTGCGTCTCGTGAGAGTGATCCTGGGCCCCAACGAAGAACGTTTCACCCATAAGGGTATGAAGACCTTTTTCGATTCAGAATACGAGGTGACCACAGCCTCCAATCGCATGGGATACCGTTTGAATGGCCCGAAGATTGAGCATTCAGCAGGCCCGATTATCGTGAGCGAGTCGACCCCCGCTGGCGCCATACAGGTGCCGGGACAAGGGACACCTGTTGTTCTCCTCCGTGAACGAGGGACAACAGGGGGATACACAAAGATCGCCTGCACCATCACGCCTGACATGGATCTCATTGCTCAGGTGGCCCCCGGGGGCAAAGTGCGTTTTAAGGCCGTATCCTTGACAGAAGCCCATGAAATAGAGCGAAGCCGATGGGCGGAATTGGATGCGTGGAAGAAACCGGTACCTGAACCGCGCCGGAACAATCTGTAACAAAGGAGGTTTTGGAAGATGACCGTTATTGATCTTAATTGTGACTTGGGCGAAAGCTTCGGCTCATGGAACAAAGGGGCTGACGACCAGGTGATGAGGTTTATCACTTCAGCCAACATCGCCTGTGGCTGGCATGCTGGGGACCCAATGGTTATGGCACACACGGTCGGACTGGCAAAGACACTGGGGGTAAGCGTGGGCGCCCATCCAGGTTATCCCGACCTGATGGGCTTTGGTCGAAGGCACATGGACTGTTCCTTTGAAGAGTTGCACAATTATGTCATCTATCAGGTTGGGGCCCTCGAGGGCTTTTGTAGAGCGAACGGCTTCGCATTGACTCACGTTAAGCCTCACGGAAAGCTCTATTTGGATTGCCTGGACCGGGAAGACCAGGCCAGGGCTATCGCTAATGCAGTCTATGTTTATAATCCCGAGCTAATCTATGTCGCCTTTGCAGGAGCCCGGGGAGAGACGATGCGAAAGGTCGCCTCAGAGATTGGACTCAGGGTAGCATTTGAAGCCTTTCCCGATCGGGCCTACTCGGCAGACGGGATCCTTGTCCCTCGTGGCGTGCCTGGCGCTGTGATCAAAGACGCCGGCGAGGTTGCAGAAAGGGCTCTCAAGGTGGCCACAGAACAAAAGATGACGGCTTCCGATGGGAGCGTGATAGACTTGGAGGCCCAGACCCTCTGTGTTCACGGCGACACACCGACGGCACTGCAGATCGTCTCGGCGATTCGAGAGAAGCTTGAGCACCATGACGTACGGTTGATGCCTATGTCAAAGTTCTTATCGTAAAATTGAGATGCAACGACTTCACTGCAGGCAATGATTCTCTCTCCTGCGTGAACCAGCCCAATCTATGCAGAAAACCCTGGACAAACAGGAGACCCTGAGCCAGCCAAGACCTTTTCCGGAAAAAGCTCTGAAAAGACACAAGTGATCGACCAGGCACTAGCCTGGATTCCCATGTTAGTTTTTTGAGTTAAAATTTTTGCTTGACTTGGCTGGGAAAAGAGGCTAAACAGACCAAATTGTCAGACAATATAGCCTTACAATTAATGCGCCTGCCATAGGAGGAACGGATGAGCATGCTTCAATATGAATCCTATGAAGAGGCCAGGGAGAGATTTACGTGGGAGCAGACCTGGGACTTGTTTGACGGGAGCCGTGAAAATTTCAATATATATATGGTAATTGATTGAAATATTTATGTCTTATGTAAATACCTAACCATAAATCACTGAATGAAAGGGGGTGATTGAAAGCCGACGATAAATCTATGGTGCTCTTTGATGAAGCGAGTCAGTTACTCTTAGTATGAAAGGAGGCAGGGGAAAAATGAAAAAAAGGAGATTTGGTATTTTGATGGCAATAGTGGCCTTGTTAGTGTTAGGCTTTGCCGCATCCGCTCCAGCGGCTGGGGAAGTCAAGGAACTCAAATTAGGGCTCAATGTACCGCTCTCGGGGCCCGCTACCGACTGGGGTCTCACTTCGGTCCATGCAGCTGAGTTCTTGAGGCAGAAGATTGAGGAACAAGGCTACCTGAAGGTCGGTAAAGACCGTTATAAACTCGTAGTGGTACCTTATGACAGCAAATATGTAGCTGCCGACGCACTGGCCAATGCCAGAAGACACACCTATGAAGACAAGATTAAGTTCCAGTGGATTCTTGGTGGCGGTGTTGTGCCTTCGTGCCAACCGATAACCGAAAAAGAAAAAGTGCTTGTTCTGGCTTGTGCTTACGGCGGTAAGAAAGTTACCAATCCGAAAAAACCTTATACCTTTAGGACCATTATTGGCAGCGATTTGGCCTGTCCTATCGCTTTCCCCTATCTGGCCAAAAAATATCCTAATATAAAGAAGATAGCCTTTATAGGCCCCAATGATGACTGCGGATTTACCAGCATCAGAGATGGTAAGGCAGCGGCTAAGGCCGTGGGTTGGGAGGTTGTAGGTGAAGAGGTTACTGAGCGAACCCTCGTTGACTATCTTCCGGTAATGACACGGCTACTAAAGGGAAAGCCGGATATTATTCATGCTGCCTGTTCTCCTACTGACCAGGTAGCGCTGGCGACCAAGGCGGCACGAGAACTTGGCTATGAGGGGTACATTTTCGCTGATGCCACCAAAGATCCTGAGAAGGTCATGGAGATTGCCGGCCCCGAATACGCTAATGGCATCTTTTTCGTAAACTGCATCAACCAGCTTATCAATCCAGCAGTGGCCGATCTGGATGCCAGGACCAGGAAAACCTATGGTAGGGGTATCATGTTTGGCGTTATTGAGTACCATGCATCCCTCCAGTGCTGGGCTCAGGCTATTGAGCGGGCTGGTACCCTTGATCCCGATGCCGTAGTAGCAGAGCTGGAAAAGGGAACCTTTGATACGGTCTATGGTCCGGTTACCTTTGGGGGCAAGTCCTTGTTTGGTATCGATCGCCAGGTCTTACATCCCGTTCCGATCGGTGTTATTAAGGATGGCAAGTACGTGGCCTTGGAGCTGATGCCAATACCCGATGAACTAAAATAAAAAGCTTATTTTGTTTTATATTCAACTTTTTTCAGACATGCAGATCTTTATTGCGTTGGTGGATAGCTATTACCTAATAAATTTCTGCTCGTACGAGTAACCCATAATCTGGCGGAGTTGGTGAGCAATCGATAGAAGGAGGAGGCTTGAGTCTACTTGAGGTTAAAGGTTTAACCAAATATTTTGGTGGTCTGGCTGCTCTGGTAGATGTTGATATGCATGTTGATGTGGGGCAGATAGTGGGGCTGATTGGACCCAATGGAGCTGGAAAAACGACCATGTTTAATTTGCTCACCGGGTTTGATCGCCCCACCAGCGGCAAGGTAATATTCAAAGGGCGGGATTTAACCGGCTTAAGACCGCACAAGATTGCCAGGTATGGTCTATCGCGCACCTGGCAGCAGACGATCCTCTTTAAGGAGATGACTACTTTGGATAGTGTGGTCGTGGCTTGCCATCTTCACCAGAAACCTAGGTTCTTTGATTGTCTGTTTAAGACGGTAAGATCGCGCCGGGATGATTCGGATGCCCTTAAGGAGGCGGAGGAGATACTTGAGTTTTTAGGAATGGGCTCTTATAAGAATGAGCTTCCTTATAACCTGCCGTATGGTTTTCAGCGAATTCTGGGAGTGGGAATGATTATAGCCACCAAACCGGAATTGATGCTGCTGGATGAGGCAGTGACTGGCATGAACCCGACGGAAGCACTAATCATGATGGATACCATCCGGAAAATACGGGACCGAGGCATCACCATTTTGGTGGTTGAGCATAATATGAAGGTGGTTATGGGTATCTCCGATAAGATCTATGTCCTTGATTTCGGAAGGAAAATAGCTGAAGGTGAACCTGCAGAAATAAGCAAGAACGAAGATGTGATCAAAGCTTATTTGGGAGCCGATGTGGAATGAGCACACTTCTTGAATTAAAAAATATAACAGTCCACTACGGGATGGCAGAAGCGGTGCGTGGTGTTTCTTTGGCCCTTGCTGATGGAGAAATAATCACCCTTATTGGTGCTAACGGTGCGGGTAAATCGACCATTCTAAAAACGATTTCCGGGATCAAGAAACCGATTACGGGTGAAATCTGGTTCCGGGGGGAGAGGATAGACAAACTATCACCGGAAAAGATTGTAGCCAGGGGAATTGCCCATGTCCCGGAGAGGAGAAGGATTTTCCCTTATATGTCGGTGAATGACAACCTCAAGGCCGGCGCTTACTTGCGCAAGGATAGCGAGATAGGACCAGACCTGGAAAACGTATTCC
>CAZXCQ010000258.1:0-8964 GCA_964639275.1 uncultured Desulfobacteraceae bacterium
GCCGATTTCCGGACCTCTCGGTGTGATTGGTCTAACCTGGGGGCGGGGGTTTGACCTGGCTGCTGAATGGCTGAATAAGCAAGGGGGGTTGAAGGTTGGAGATGACGCCTATCTGATAAAGTTCATACATGAGGATGGCAAGGCAAGTCCAGAGGCCTCAGCTGCTGCTGCCAATAAGCTTGTCTACCAGGACAAAGTCAAGTTTGTGATCGGAGCTGTTTTGAACCCCGCATCAGAGGCGATTTACAGCGTCACCAAACCAGCCGGGGTACTGCATGTCCTATTATACACGATGGACCCTTACAGACAAGACCAGTGGGGCCTGGGACCTGACAATCCGCTGTTGGTTTTACTCATGCCGACCATAACCGTCTCCTTTGAACCTTTCTTTGAGTATTTGGCCCAGACCTATCCGGATGTGAAGAAGCTGGTCTATGGCGTAGCCAATTATCCTTTCGACCGGATGGTGGCAGAAGCGGTAAAAACAGCTGAAGCAAAGGGGTTCAAGGTGGTTGGTGGGAAGAGTTTGGACTATGGTTGGACGGATTTCTATCCCTTTATGACCTCGCTTCTGGCATACAAACCTGATGCCATCTTTATTATACACGGCGGTGGTCCGGATCTGGTGGCTGTTGAGATGAAGGCGGCACGGGAGCTGGGTTTTAAGGGACCCATCATATCGTTCGGTTCAGCGAGCCCTTTATTGATACCATCGGTGGTTGGTGCCAAAAACTGTTACGACATCATATGCAACCAGGCCTATGCTGGCGGCCCCGGGGCAACCGAGATGATGAAAGAAGTAAAGGCACTGTGGGAGGCAAAGTATCCCGGGGAGCCGTTTGTTGATGACGCCCTGATGGCCTGGGACGAAGTCTGGGTCCTGGCCCAGGCCATAGAAAAGGCCCAGAGTGTCGAACCGGAAGCTGTCATGAAGGCGCTCGAGGGCATGCGTACCCCCGGCATCCTCAAGACGACTTTCGGTCCCGGCCATATGGGGGGCCAAAAGACGCTGGGGGTAAACAGGATGCTGCTGAGACCCTTCCCAGTTACCGTGGTCCAAGGCGATGAGATAAGAATGGTTAAATGGGTTACCCCTGAGCTACCGTAAGGTTGGACCAGGGGGAGCCGTGGCATGGGGTCTATTTTTTTTGCTCCTGTAGGTGTAGTAGGGCCAAAGGGGGTTTAGGGTTATGCACATCTTCGGCATACCGGTCGAATCATTGGTGCAAAGCATTATTAATGGGCTTGCTCTGGGCTGGATTTACATTCTCATCGCCATGGGGTTGAGCCTAATATTTGGCATTATGAGAATCCTGCAGCTTGCCCATGGTGAAGTCTACATGCTTGGTGCTTATGCGATTTATTACTTCAGCGTCGTGCACGGGCTCAGTTTTTTCGCAGCCATACCCATCTCCATGGGCGTGGGGCTGGTGGCGGGCCTCATCCTGGAGCGGTTCTTTTTTCGTCCTTTGGGCGGTGAACTCCTGACCACTATTATTGTTGCATTGGGTCTGATGATAGTCTTGCAGGCCAGTGTCACCGTAGGCTTTGGCGTTACGCCCAAGTCAATCCCTTCCTTTGCCCCACGCCCCGCTGAGATTCTGGGCATTATGCTGGGCAGTGACAGGCTCATCGCGGTGGGAGTCAGCATAGGTATGATCTTGCTTTTATACCTTTTTCTCAAGAAGTCCAGATATGGCCAGGCCTTGACTGCTGCTGCTCAGCATCGGGAAGCGAGCCTTCTGGTGGGGATAAACCCCAATCAGATGTCCATGATGGCCATGGCGATCGGCAGCGCCTTGGCTGCTATTGCTGGAAGCTTGATGGGGGCTATATTTCCAATCAATCCTTTTATGGGGGGAACCGCTCTTATGAAGGGGCTCATTATCATAATCCTGGGAGGGATGGGTAGTCTTCTCGGTGTTGTCGTGGGGGGGCTTATCCTGGGTCTTATCGATGGCATTGCTCCTGTTATATCTGGCCCCGCTGTGGCAGCGATAGCCCCCCTCTTCATCGTCACGATCATCCTGGTGCTGAGACCTCAGGGGTTGTTCGGTCATGAATAAAAGACGGCCGATTAAATCGTTCGGTATGGTGGCACTTATCGTCTTTCTGTTCTGTATTCCGCTGTTCTTGAAAAATATCTATTGGATGCATATCCTCTGCCTGGCATGTATCAATGTCCTTTTGGCCTCAAGCTTGCGCACGATTAACCTCACCGGCGAGCTATCTCTGGGCCAGGTCGGCTTTATGCTCATCGGGGCCTACTCGTCAGCGCTATTGTCAATGAGGATGGGGATTTCCGTCTGGTTGACCATGCTGCTTGGGGGTCTGGCAGCGGCTATTGTGGCATTGGCCCTGGCTTATCCCATCCTGAGGACAAAGGGAGTGTACTTTGCTGTGTTGACCTTTTTGGTAGCTGAGATTCTCAGGTTAAGTGCATGGTACACGCCAAGCCTATCAGGGGGGCCTGCGGGCTTATCCAGCATCCCCCCACCCGGCCCCATCCATATTTTTGGAATGACGACGATAACCTTTGATACCAAAAATGCCTATTATTACCTGCTCCTGGTTATCGTCCTGCTAAGCCTTTTTATCCTGTTCCGTGTTGAACGTTCGCTGGGCTTCACGTGGATGGCCATCAGGCAGAATGACAGTCTCGCCGAGTCGGTCGGGATTAACGTCATGGGCTACAAGCTTGTTGCCTTTGTCATCGGGTGCTTTTTTGCCGGTGTTGCCGGTGCCCTGTTCGCCCACTTTATGCATCTGCTGACGACCGATGTGACCGCAATGTTTGGGATGCTGACGTCCATTTATGTTGTCATATATATGGTCGTGGGCGGGCAGGCCAGGTTTGCCGGCCCTATTATAGGTGCCGTTATCTTAACGCTGGTGCCTGAGTTTGCCCGGCCTTTAAAGGAATTCCAGCCAATAATCTTCGGGGCACTGGTGATCTTTATTATTTTCTTTATGCGTCAGGGGCTCATCGGCCTCCCGTATTACCTTTCGTTGTGCTGGAGAAAGGCACGGGGGGCCTGAGTACAAAGCCCCTGGTGAAGGTTGGACCCAACCGATAGGATGGAGGAAGTTTGCTGCTGCTAGAAACTGTGGGCCTTACAAAGTATTTTGGAGGCCTGGCCGCCGTCGTTGACCTGAACCTGAATGTCCATCAGAAAGAGATATTGGGTCTGATTGGACCGAATGGTGCAGGCAAGACCACCATTCTCAATATGATAGCCGGGAGCCTCCGGCCCAAGACGGGTAAGGTGATTTTCAAAGGCGAAGATGTGACTCACCTCCCGCCGCACAGCCGCGCTGGAAGGGGAATAGCGCGGGTTTTCCAGGCCAACACCGTTTTCCCAGACATTGCAGTGGCAACAAACGTGAGAGTGGGATTCCACCTGCACAGCGAAATTGGGTTTTGGGAGGGCTTCTTTGGGAGGAGGCGCACCACCAAGAGCCGCGAAGAACTCTTGTATGAAAAGACGATGGAAATTCTACATTTCGTCGGACTATATGAAGAAAGAGAAAAGGTGGCAACAAGCCTGCCCCATGCCAGTCAACGCATATTATGCCTTGCCATAGCCCTTGCTGCTGAGCCGAGTCTCTTGCTTTTGGATGAGCCAGTAACCGGAATGACTGCTGAAGAAGTAGCCGCTATGCTATCCGTGATCAGGGCACTAAAAAATAAGAAGGGAATCACCTGCATTGTAGTGGAACATAATATTAGGGCAGTGATGAATGTGTGTGAGCGGATTGCCGTGGTCAATTACGGGAAGAAGATTGCCGAAGGCTCTCCCAGAGAAATCAGCGAAAACCCGGCTGTGATCGAGGCGTACCTTGGGGTCGAAGAGGATGCTATTTGAAATTAAGGATTTGAAGGTCAGCTACAAAGGAGCTGAAGTACTAAAGGGTATCTCACTAGAGATAGGGGAGGGTGAAATAGTGACCCTCGTCGGAAGCAATGGGGCAGGTAAGACCACGACTCTAAGGGCCATATCGGGGTTAAAGACTCCCGACGCCGGGGAGATCTGGTTTAAGGGTGGAAGAATTGACCGAACGTCGCCGCAAGATATCGTCAAGATGGGTATCTCTCACGTGCCGCAAGGGAGATGGCCCTTTCCTTATATGTCTGTCCTGGAAAACATCAAGCTGGGTGCCTATCGACGAAAAGATAAGAAACAGGTGGATGAGGACTTAGAGGAACTGTTCGAACAATTTCCGGTGCTGGAAAAAAGGAGGGGTCAGCAGGCGAGAACCTTGAGTGGTGGCGAACAGCAGATGTTGGTCATTGCCCGTGCCTTGATGTCCAGGCCGGAGGTGCTTCTGATGGACGAGCCCTCCTTGGGGCTTGCTCCAACCATGGTTCGAGAGATAGGCAGAATCGCCCTTGATATCAATCAGCGTGGGACAAGTGTTCTATTGGTGGAGCAGAATGCCCAACTGGCCCTGAGGGTTGCTCACAAAGGCTATGTTCTAGAGACCGGAAGCATTGTTTTGCAGGGGGCGGCTGAGGACCTATTGCGCAGTGGAGAAGTGAAAAGGGCCTATTTGAGCCATTAACGAACGGCTTCATTGCTACAATCTGTCAATTGAGAGATGCACTATTCGGCCCGGAGGGCTGATGGGGACTACGTCATAACTCCCCTGTCTTTGGGTTTCAATTCTCGACACTAACTTCCACTATATTTTGTCGAGCTATCCCTTTTTCAGCACGGCCCTTTCTCAAGAAGACGTGCATTAGTCCCATCACCTCATATTGACCGTTTTCCAATCCAGTAGTATCCCACTTGACCGGAAAGTTTTTTTCAATTTCACCAGATTCACCGATCTTAATCCACGTATCTTTACCCTTCCTCCGGTAATACCAGGGATTGCTTACACGGGTGATAGGTCCCAATATACCTAGCCCTTGTAATTCCTTATGTAAAACATGTTCGTCAAATTCCTCCCGAAGAAGAACAACACCAGAATACTTTTTTAAAACCCCCGTCGGAACAATATAATGCGGCCCCCAATTGTATGACATAACACACCTCCTTATCACTTTGCTGGATTGTTCGTATAAGAATACGCATTGACCCAAGCGCATTATTGGTTTTATTCCACCGCCCGCACGCCATTTATTTCGACAATTTGATCTATTTTACACCCCCCAAAAACAAACCCACCCCTTCACAAACAACCAAGGGCATATAAGAAGCCCCTAATCAAGCAATTACGTTTTTTGCTTATGAACTCTATTTAGCAAAGAACAGGCCGTTCTAGCGAAAAGGATTTTTTCCTAATAAAACATTACCTTAGCCGTATAATGAGCACCTGAGAGATCATAAATAACTACATTTTTGTAGATTATTTTATCTTTGTAGACAATAATGTTGTGAAAGTTGGATTCGTGATTAATTAAACTAAATTATATTTTTGTAAATTAGATCTAATATTACTAAATTATATTAGGCCCGAATGTTGCTTCCTCCATAGACAGGAATCCAGAGAGGGGGTACACATATGAATACAGGAGATACGGCGTTTGTCTTGGTGTCAGCAGCATTAGTCATGCTTATGACTCCCGGCCTTGCATTGTTTTATGCAGGGATGGTCCGTAGTAAAAATGCTTTGGGAACCATTATGCAGAGTTTTGTCGTTATTGGCGTTGTTAGCCTTGAATGGATCTTGTGGGGTTATAGCATGGCCTTTGGGCCAGATAAGTTTGGTGTCATCGGGGGATTAGAGTGGTTCGGACTAAGAGGAGTGGGGATGGTGCCACACCCTGTCTATGGCTCCAGCATTCCACATCAGATCTTTATGATCTACCAATGCATGTTTGCGGTGATCACCCCGGCTCTGATTACAGGTGCTTTTGCAGAACGGATGAGATTTGGGCCGTTTCTCCTCTTCAGCCTCTTATGGGCCACTTTCGTTTATAATCCGCTTGCCCACTGGATATGGGGACAGGGAGGGTGGTTAGGTAGAATAGGGGCGCTCGACTTCGCAGGTGGTGTTGCGGTTCATCTAAGCTCCGGCGTAGCGGCCCTAGCCGCAGCCATCATTTTGGGACGACGGAGGGGCTATGGGTCCGAGGAATTGAAGCCTCATAATTTGCCGATGACCCTACTGGGGGCTGGTATCCTCTGGTTTGGCTGGTTTGGTTTTAACGCTGGCAGTGCCTTGGCAGCCGGTGCACTTGCCGGTAGTGCTTTCTTGGCTACCCATATTGCGGCTACAACCGGCGCACTGGCATGGATCGCACTGGAATGGAAGATTACAGGAAAGGCAACAACCTTGGGTGTGGCCAGTGGTGCAATTGCCGGGCTTGCAACGGTGACCCCCGCATCAGGTTTTGTGGGTCCAATATCGGCCGCCATTATCGGCATTCTTGCTGGAATTGGGTGCTATCTGGGAATAATGGCAAAAAATCGATTTAGATATGATGACAGCCTAGATGTAGTGGGTATCCATGGTGTCGGGGGAGTTATCGGCCTTCTTGCTACCGGGCTTCTGGCAAGTACGGCCGTAAATCCTAATGGTGGAAATGGACTCTTTTTCGGAAACCCTTCCCAATTGGGTATTCAGTGTCTGGCTATCCTAGTAACAATTATCTACGCTTTTGTAGTAACTTATTTTCTTTTAAAGATTGTTGACAAAACCGTAGGATTACGTGTTACTGAAATCGATGAAATAAACGGCCTGGATCTAAGTCAGCACGAAGAAACAGCTTATAATTTCTAAGACCCAATCCAGGGAAGGAGTCATGGAATGAAAAAAATAGAAGCAATCATAAAACCTTTTAAGCTTGATGAGGTCAAACAAGGGCTCTCAGATTTTGGGATAAGGGGTATGACTCTTAGTGAAGTCAAGGGGTTTGGTCGTCAACGGGGACACAAGGAAGTATATCGGGGAGCTGAGTATCAGGTTGATTTTGTTTCCAAAATAAAAATTGAAATAGTCTTGGATTCATCCTCAGTTCCTGAAGCTGTGAAGATCATCCAGGAAAAGGCCTATACTGGTGAAATAGGTGACGGAAAGATATTTGTGATGCCTGTTGAAGAAGCGATAAGGATTCGTACCGGTGAAACAGGAAACGAAGCCATTTAATTTCCTCGGTGAGCGACATCTTTTTCTACCCCTTTTGGGTGAAGCATGTATATACATATTCGCCCCATTTTAAGCTGGGCCTTCGCCCAGAACGGCCTTGGGCTATCCAATTCATCCATGAGGATCTAAGCTGCCTGGTTGGAGCCCACCGGGTCAGCATCACCCGTGTCATGAAAGGCCTGAGGAGATCAGGAAGGATTGTTCAGGAAGGACGAACTCTTATCCTGCCGTTCATTCGACCTGCGCCTGCCCCAAGGGGATCAGAAGCATGGCCCCGGTCATCCGGAGCGCCTTATCGCCTTCGCTGAGGCACCTTTCCTTCACGGTATGGAGAACCCGGCCGGCAGCCGTCTCCCTGAAGAACCAGCCGTTGAACTCACCGCTCCCGGGCATGACCGAACCGGGCCTTGCAGTGGCCGCCTCGAAGTAGAACGCCTTGAGGTCCTGCGCGGCAAGCCTCAGGGCCACGGCGAGGGAAAATTCCTGCCCCCGGCTTCTGAAGCCCATCTCATACCAGGGTCTGAGTTCGGCGACCTCGCGTTTGAAGGCGGCTTGGAGTTTCTCCTGGTCCGTCTCCACACCCGAAGGGGACGCGAAACTCACCGGACAGGCCCAGCCCACCAGTGCCTGATCAGGATCCGATCCGGCTTTAGGTGCCTCCTCCGGGAACTCCGCAAGCACCGGTCCCTCGGAGGCATCGAGGAGGTCGAGCACCGCCCGGAGCACGCGACGTTGAAACGCGGGGTCTTCGGGGACTCCCAGCGGTCTGCCCAGTTCGAAAGGCACCCATAAGGCCCTTGGGGGCCGGATAATCTCGGTGTGCTCCCGGATCAGGCTTATCTGGGTGGTGGGAATCCCTTCTGCCTCCAAATAATGGGCCAGCGCGCCCACGGCGCGCGTGCAAAACGGTCAGACAGGCACAAGAAGCACCGCATCCACCCGGTCGCCCTTTAGAACCCCGGCCAGGTTCCGTGCCGTCCGTTCCATCTCGGCCGGGTCGGTAGCCCCCATGAAGGAATAATGATAATCAGCCACGCTCCCGATATTCCCCTCTTCAGCGAGCTCCCGGAGCCGATCCAGCGGAAAGACGACGTTCCAGTCCTGCTGAAAGCCGGTCCTGTCGAAGTTCGTGGATATGTGGGTCATCACCAGGTCACTGGCCCTCGTGTCGGCCGGGATAACCCGGTAATCTCCACTCATGCCCTCGAAAGGCCTGTCGTCCCGGCGGTGTAGTCCGGCGGTTGATATCAGGGTCACCCGTCTGAGTGCGAGAGACGGTCCCTTGATCCATGGCTGCGTTTTAAAGGAAGGACACGGAAGTTTCACCAGATGAGAGCGCATGGGCTCAGGCATCCTGTCAAGTCGAGCCATAAGACACCTCCTTTTGACTTGAGAAATCAGGTACGCTTGGAACAATAGAAACGCACCAATGCTCCTTTATTGCTCCGATGCAAAGCCGTTTTCCCCAGTCGGTATGTTTTTGCTATACCTTACCTCTGGCTAGTACCGCGTCTCATAAATTTTGTCCCTAAAAATGGCAATTTGACATTTGGGAAAAATGATCCCTATTTGACCCATTTCCAAGAGACGCGGAAATCCGAAATTCCAATCATCAAATTCCAAACAAATCTCAAATTCCAAATAACAATGACCAAAACGGAAAAACATGAAGAACCGGCGTTGAACCCCTTGTCAAGAGCCTCAAGGTCGAACGATCATGGTGTTTTTGTTTTGAATTTCGAAAATTGGGATTTGTACATTGTTTGAAAACTGAGATTTGGGTATTGGGATTTAGTACAGTGGGTTTGTCCTTCCAAAAAGGGAACATATTGCCAAAATCGGTGACAGAACTTTTGAGACAACACACTA
>CAZXCQ010000259.1:0-8959 GCA_964639275.1 uncultured Desulfobacteraceae bacterium
CGTCGTTACCCTTTACCATCTCATGAAGTTTGCGCATTCTGCTACTCAGTGCCTTACAAATGTGGAGGGCAATCTGCGGGTATTCCCTCACGATCTCAGAAAATTCCTGTTTGTGCAGGACCAAAAGGCGGGACTCTTCCGCTGTACGGATGGTCGCAGACCGAACCGCATCTTCGAACAGGGCCATCTCTCCAAAATAGTCACCCATCCCGATACGGGCCAGTTCGATTTCATGACTGCCTTCCTCTCCCCCCCGGGCCTTGATCACGGAAACCTCGCCCTTGATGAGCAGGTACAGGGTGTCTCCGGCCTCCCCCTCTCGGATGACAATCTCACCCGGGGGATAAACGGCCTCCTCTGTCACCGATGCCACGGCAGCCAGCTCGCTTACCGAAAGTCCCTCAAATATCTCTATTCCTTTTAGGCGTAAGATCTTGTCAGGAATACTGATCTCTGTTTCCATATCTCCCTCCGATTTGGCCATATCGCCACGCTCCATATTCAAGACGCGATCGACCATCTGACGAATATACGGGTTCTCTGAGTCTGCGTGTTTCTCCACAACCCCGATGTCAAGCCCATCAAGTCCATGGTTGGCCAGCAGATTGAGGGTCAACACCGTTGTCACCCAATCCGCCGTGGCCAGAAAGTGGGAGTAGATGGTAGCCCTGTTGGAATCAAAATCGGGCAGCTTAAAGTTTTTCCTGCCGACCCTTAGGGTCTGAGAGGGAGCCGCCTCTTCCAGCAACGGAATCATGATCTTGGAGAGCGAAACATCTATCGAATCGTCCAAGGCCTCAAGGCTGTTTGCCCGCTGACGGGCATTGGCAGAAAAGATGCCTCTCCAGATGACCCTCATTTGGCCGGAACGATCCGCTGTGGCCAGGACCCGGAGGACATTCTCCAGTTCCATAAGCTTCTTGTTTTCCAGATGGGCAATAAGGAGATCCCTCTCTTCGCTCTCAGGCAAGGACCGAAGCCCTTCAGATTCGGCCAGATAGTTATAACATCTCTCCACCTGGGAACGAGCAAATCGAAAGACGTCCAGGTCTTTTATGTCCAACGATTCCAGGAGTTCAAATATACCCTCCCGGACCTTTCGCCGGGGGAGATTGAGCGACTCGATAAGCAGTTGGGCGTTCTGGTAGGGGGCGGCCTGAAGTCTCTCTTTTGCCACTTCATGGACCTTGGTTGAAGAATCATCCATCATGGAGATCACTTTCCTGACGGCCTCATCGTCATCGATTTCAAAGGCAGCCAGGGCAGCGAGGCGCACAGCCTCCAAGGGGTACGAGAGATAGGGAAGCACCAGGGTATTGATGTCTTTGGCCCCCAGACGGCTGAGGGCCGTCAAGATACGGGAGATGATTGAACCATCCTGCTCCTTATCCAGCATATCCTTTAGTCTGGAGACATAAGATGCCTCCCCGGTTTCCCCGGCAGCCATTACCCCCGCCCTTCGTTCAGGGACATCGTCCGAGTCCATCCAGGAATCGATTATCCCTTTATATTTTTGGGGAGACCCTTTGAAAAGGCCGATGAGTGCATAGGCCCTTACCTCGGGGTCCCGGGCAGTCTCAAAGATCTCCTGGTTGAGGGATGGGGAAAACCCCGTCGTCAGCCGATTGGCGGCTTCAAGCACGGCGATGGTCAGGTCGGGTTTGTCAGGATCGGCCAGATCTCTGAATACCCCGATAGCCTCCGATCCGGTATTGGGAGAAAGCCTGGAGAGGAGAGCGATCCTGGTCTTATCATCATTTTCTTTGAGAACCGCCAGGATATGGGAATCGAGACCCTCCAGTTCCTGAGATTTTAGCAAATCCGCGTACCACAGGCTATCACTCCCGCGGGCCGCCAGGAACGACTCAACCAGCTGGGCCTGCATCTTTTTGTCTCTGAAGACATGACCGATATCCTTTTCTTCCAGGGACTTAAGGTCCAGCATATTCCTGGATATCAGGTCCAGCAGGATCCTTGCATAAGACCGCTTTAGGAAAAAGGTGGTAAGAATCCACGCTCCCACAAAGCACATGGCCACGATTGAGAGATATCTCGGCGGGAATAACCCCTCGGAGATCATGATAATCCCCGAGCCGACAAGCACACCAATCCGCACGACCGTGCCCCTCAAAAACGGCCTGATCGCTGCACGATATGATACGGGAAAGAGGCCCATCAAGACTGCACGGGCCGGGTTGTTCATGGTGGTCCTCAACACGTTGGTGGATACCCTTGCATACATGGCCGAGATAATATCAAACTTGAGCAAGAAGGCCAGGAACGCAATCATGTAATTGATCGGATGAAACATGAGGACCACGGGCAACCCCCAGCGGCCGTATACCCTGCCGATAAAGAGAAGGATGACGAGGCTGACGATATTCATGCACCCTCGAAAGTAGCCAAAAAACGCGAGCATTCCGCTCTGGGTGGCATAGGTCTCATTGACGGCGAAGTTGAACTGATAATTTAGGATGGGGATTATTATATTTGGAAGGAGCGTCAAAAGGACAAGGACCTTTACCAGGGTCGACTCCTTTATAATCGGCACGATCTTTTTAAATTCCTCGATGATATTGGAGCGCCCTTTGGACTTTTTTTTCTTCTTGTCAGAAACCAGCAGGGTCGGAAATTTTGCTCCCATCCGCCTTACGGCTAGGGCCCCTACGACGGTCGTTACCAGATAGGCAAACATCAGGTTATCCATGGATATGGCCTTGGCCAGAGACGGGGTTGCAAAACTGCCGATTATCCCTCCAATGACCCCGCCTGCGGTGATAAGGGGAAATAGGCGTTTGGACTGCCGGGTATTAAAGAGGTCATTGGCCAAATTCCAGAAGACGAGCGCGAGCAAGACCTCGTACTGGGCCTTCAGGACAAATAAAACCGGGTAGATAAGATCAAACCCGAGGGGTATGACAAAGCGGAGGGCAGCCACAGAGATCCCACAGAACAATAACATATATTCCAGCATGCGGCTCCCGGGGAGCCTCGCCATGATGCCTGTCAAGAAACCCATGATAACAAAGGTGGAGATGGAGTTGGCCACGTAAACAATGGGAAGGTATTCAACGCCATATCGTTTCAAGAAGGCGGTCTCGGCAAAGTTATTAAAAAGGATACTGGAGGTGCGGATAAGGAAAAGGAGGAGTGCGGCCCAAAAAAACAGTGAGATCTCTTCCTCATAGATATTGAGCCATTTGCCTACGGTCTTAAGCATCTGCTTTCCTCAGTTGCTTGATGGGAAAGGATTTGGCATTACTGGTCCAGGGGCTAAATTAATCGGTCCTTTAGGGAGTGTCAAGGTTTTTAACGCATAGGGGCATACTTATTGTCCTCCCCCTCGGTTTGTTATTTTCCGCCTGAAAATAGCAACATCCACAGGCCCAACAAGATAAACAGGCTCCCGGCCCCTATCTTGATATAGAGGGTTGGGACCACCCTGCTCACCACAGTGCCAAAGAGGACTGCCAGCAGCGAGGTCAGGACAAGGGCCCCCGCTGATCCAATAAACACGGCGATCCGTGACTTGCTGTCGGCGGCAAAACAAAAGGTAGCCAACTGGGTCTTATCCCCCAGTTCGGCAAGAAATATCATCCCAAACGTAGTCAGTAGAACCTTAAGGTCCATGGCCTAACCTCCCTCTAAAGGTGCATCTGTCCAGAGGCCATTTCGTCTTTCTCTGATCTTTGTCAAACCCCTGTGACAACGTGCCAGGATTGCCCAGCCTCTCTCGACGGAGTCACGACATTGCCCCGTATTTTTTGAGTTTTTTGTGAAGGGTCTTCCGGGTGATCCCCAGACGCCTTGCTGCCTCACTCTTGTTCCCCCCGGAGGCCTCCAGGGTCTTCAATATGGTCACCCTTTCCACTTCATCCAAGGGCAAATCCCCGGCTGCGGTGCCTTCCGGGAAAAGACCCGGCCCTTCCAAATCCCCATCCCTGACCGCCATGGGTAGGTCTTCTTGATCGAGGTATTCTGATCTCGAGAGGACCACCGCCCTCTCCATGGCATTCATCAGCTCACGGACATTGCCGGGCCATTCGTATTTGAGCAACCGATCCATGGCCCGGGGGGTAAGCCCCTTTATCCTCTTGTGATTTTTTTTGGCAAAGATCTCCAAGAAGTGCTGGGCCAGGAGGGGAATGTCCTCCGCCCTCTCTCTCAAGGGGGGGACATTGAGGGTCACCACGTTCAATCGATAATAGAGATCTTCCCTAAAACGCCCCTTCTCAATCTCATGGATCAGGGCCTTGTTTGTGGCAGCGATTACCCTCACGTCTACCGGGATGACCTCTTCTCCGCCGACACGGGTGATCTCTCTTTCTTGAAGCACACGCAGCAATTTGACCTGCATCGGCAGCGACATCTCACTGACCTCATCCAGGAACAGGCTGCCGGTGTGGGCCAGCACAAACCGGCCTTCCTTCCGCCGGTGGGCACCCGTAAAGGCGCCTTTTTCATGACCAAAGAGTTCCGATTCAAGGAGGGGCTCGGTAAGAGCGGCACAATTGATCTTTATAAAAGGCCCCCCCTTTCTAGGACTATTAAAGTGGATGGCCCCTGCAATCACTTCCTTGCCCGAACCTGACTCCCCTGTGATCAGGACCGTTGCCTCGCTGGGGGCCACCTGGGCCACCGTCTCAAGGAGTGTCACCATGGCCTGGCTGCGTCCGATGATATTCCTCTGATCAAAGTGGGCGCCCAGTGTCTCCCGCAAGAGGCGATTTTCTTCCTTCAGGTGGCTATGATCCATGGCCCGTTCCATGGCAAGGCGCAGTTCGTCAAAATCAAGCGGTTTTGTGAGGTAATCATAGGCCCCCTTCTTCAGGGCCTCTACAGCGGTCTCCACAGAAGAGTAGGCGGTCATGATAATGACCGGTATGGCCGGGTTATAGGCCTTGATCTCAGAGAGGGCCTCAAGCCCTGATACCTTTATCATACGGATATCCATCAAGATCAGATCATAGGGCCCCCCATGCACCATTTCAATGGCGGTATCGCCATCGTCTGCCTCACTGATTTGATACCCCCAACCGGAGACGAGTGTCCGCAGCATGGTGCGATGGGCCTGATCGTCATCTACCACTAGGACGATACCCTTGGGTTTCATGGTACTCAAACCTCTCAAGAGGAAGGCTAAGCGTTCACAATGGCCCCGAATTTAAGGCAACAGGGCCGAAATTAAAAGAGAATATTGAACCGCAGAATGTCGAAGGAAAAAAGGGACCAATTGGCATTGCAATTTGAGCATTCTGTAAACCTTCGTCATTCATTATTCCTTATTCGATATTCGATATTCTCTTTTGACCAAGCGGTTAGCCCCGGATGGGACATCAAAGAGATAACGGCCCGTGAACGGTCACGAGGAAGGTAAGGTGATAGTAACAGTGGTCCCCTCTCCCGGGTGACTCTCTACACCGATCTTGCCACCGTGGGCTTCAATGATCTTGAGGACTATGGCGAGCCCCAGACCGGTCCCCGACGATTTGGAGGTAAAATAGGGGTCAAATATGTGGGGCAGGTCCTCCTCCCTGATCCCTGCGCCCGTATCAGAGACGATAATCTGGATATCCCTTTTATCTTCATCCCTTTGCAGTCTCACAGAGAGGGCCCCTTGTTCCCCGGTGGCCTCCATAGCGTTCAGGTATAGATTCAAAAGGACCTGCTTAAACCTGTCAGGATCGATCATCACCCTGTCTACTTGACAGGAGAGATCCATATCAACACTTATCCCTTTCTCTTTGGCATCCCCTTCAATCAGCTTGACCGAATGTTCTATCAAGTCTTGAAGGGACGTGGGGGTTGTTTGAATACTCATCGGCCTTGCAAATTCCAGAAGTTGCCCAATGACCCTGTTTAGCCGTTCCACCTCCTGGATCATCAGCTCGGCGGTCTTTTGGTCCTCAGGGACCTGCCGATATCTTTCTTTGAAATAGGTAGCAAACCCCTTTATGGAACTCAAGGGATTCCGTATCTCATGGGCGACCCCGGCGGCAAGTCTCCCAATCGATGCCATGCGCTGACTTCGCTGGACCTCCCTCTTGAGGTGCTGGATCTGGGTCAGATCCCGAAAGAGCACCACATACCCCAGAAATCCCCCATATTCCTCCTGCAAAAAGGTGGCGATTACCTCCAGGGGGATTATCCGGCCCCCTTTGATAGGGCAGTCTATCTCTCTTTCAATAATGCCTTTGGTGGTCTTTACTTCCTCTATGAGCCTCCAAAGGGGCCGGGGCAGGACCTGTTCGGGCATCTTCCAGAGGACCTCCCCGAAAGAGATCTCGAGGACGGACTCCGCGCTCTGATTAAAAGAGGCGATCTTCCCATCCATATCAATGGCCACAAGGCCCATGGGCATATTCTTCACCAGGTGGTCAGAAAAGGCCTTTAATCTCGAAAGCGAGGTCTTGGTCGATCGGTAGGCCTGCGCCAGAAAAAGGGAAACGATCCCGGCAAAACCGATCAGCAGCAATGTAACCGCCATGACCACCGAGTTACGCATGCCCTCTTTTCTGGCAGCCTCGACAGGCCTCATATCGAACCCCACAAATATGGCCTGGCCGGGGTCCCGGGCAGGGTCCTCAGCGACCATGTGCGCCCTGCACCAGTCATTGTCCGCGGTCTCACCACGGGTCAGTCCCCTGTGATGCCTGCCCATCCCATGCATTCGAAGATGTCCGCGAGTGGGCGCAAACCGCCGAAACACCTCAAATATCTGGGAACCCCCCTCACCCGATACCCGACGCCACTTTACTCCCTGAGCCCCGGAGATCTTCTCTGGATCGAGGTCGGCGCCGTGGCGCTTGCCGATCATGGAGGGGTCATTATGGGCCAGGATCCGTCCCTTGGAATCGGTGACCATAAGATAGATGATGTCTGGTTGTTGTGCTGTCTCTCTGAGCAATCTCTCGACCTGCAATCCACCCCATCGCATCCCCATTATGCCGGTCCTGGCACCCGCTTCGAAGGACCTTATCAGGGCCGCCCCCTTCTCAAGGAGCAGCTGGGTCGTGCTTTCCTTTTGCCGTTTGATGTTTTCAACGGTCATAAAGACAAAGATCGGAACCAGCACAAAAACCGCGCCGAGGATGATCCAGGGTGAAACCCCAACCCACCAATTCGTTTTGGTTTTAGTTTTTCTCATCAAAATCTATCAGCAGCAAGATATATACCAACCTCTAACAAACCTCTCCTCCCCCCACTCCCGGCAAATGCCGCTCTCGAACGCCTGCCGAAAATATGGCTTGGTGCGACCCAAACGGATTGGAGAGAGGTGGCTTGCCAACTGGATACTTTTTACCCAATTGTATACCCATCCTGCATACCAAGTATCCATCTTTTGGCCTATTATTTCAACAAAATGGATATGAAAACCACGGTCCAAATAAGATCTGCAACAAATTCAGAGCGTTATCAGGCTTTTGTTCTTGTTGGCACAACCCTTGCTCAAAGGCATACAAAAAACCATAGATTCTGAAAGGAGGATCTGAAGATGCGGAAATTTTTGATTGTCTTGGGCAGTCTCACCCTAATCGCAGCTATCGCCTATCCGGTCTCGGCCTGGGGGCCAAGATGGGGCGGAGGATACCCCATGGGCGGTGGTCCGGGCGTTTGTGGGTACTATGATAGAGGATATGAAAGGATGACTGATGAGCAGCGCTCGCGGTTGGACACCCTCTATCAAAAGTTCTTTGATAGGACGGCTGCAATCAGAAATCAGATTTGGACAAAATCCGGGGAACTGGATACACTTCTTGGCACCTCAACCCCTGACCCGGATAAGGTGAGGACACTTCAGAAAGAGATCAGTGACCTCAAAGGCCAGATGGCACAAGAGCAAATCGCCATGGAGCTAGAGGCTCGGAAAATCGCCCCCAAGGCGAATTATTTCCCTGGTCATCGGCGGGGACACAGGTGGCAGATGGGGGGCTACGGCCCTGGTGGGTGCTGGAACTAACCCCGGACTGGGGGCGGGCTAATCCCCCGCCCCTTCTCCCTTACAGAGAAAGAGAAAGGGATGTCGAAGCTGGCCCCTCTGTCCGGTCTGAACCTTTGGCCTTCTGGGCGAGAACGACCCGGTAGTGATGACCGTAATCCTTGATTCGATCCCTCTCGCCATAGCCCGTGATCTGGCCTGCCAGTCTCAGCGCCTCTTCTGTCTGTTCCGGTGCCATTTCCAGTAACAACCATCCGCCTTCCTTCAGGAAATCTATCCCCCCTTTGATGATCTTCTTGATATAGTAAATCCCCCCCTTTCCACCATCCAGGGCCACCCTGGGTTCGTGATCGCGCACCTCCGGAGGCAGTTCATCGTAATGTTCAGAGGCGATATAAGGGGGATTGGACAAAATGAGATCAAAGGGTATGTCCTGATTGATCAAGGGTTCCCATAGGTCTCCCTGTCGAAACTTGATCTGCTCGGAAACCCCGTGTTTTTCCGCATTGAGACGGGCAATTGCAAGCGCCCCGGCCGAAATATCCGTGGCCCAGAACCGAGCTCTGGGGAGTTCCTTCGCCAGCGAGATGGCCACTGCCCCACAACCGGTCCCCAGATCCAGCATCATTCCGCCCCAGGATTGACCCCCGGGTGTGGTCCCAATCCGCGCAAGCGCTGCCTCTACCAAAATTTCGGTTTCAGGTCTCGGAATGAGGACCTCTGCGTCCACCACAAAATCCAAAGACCAGAACTCCCGCACCCCAGTAATATACTGCAAAGGCTCCCGCAGACCCCGCCGCTTTATGAGGGAACGGTACCCTGAGACCTCCTTGTCGGTCAAGGGCTGGTCAATATTCAGATAGAGGTTGAGCCGGTCCACCCCCAGCAGATGGGCCAAAAGGACCTCGGCATCCAGGCGGGAGTTGTGGATCTCCTTCTTTTTTAGATAATCGGTGGCGGCCTTTAGGAGGCCCTTTACTGTCCAGAGGTTTCTCGGCATTGGGAAACAGAGAATCACCG
>CAZXCQ010000260.1:0-8942 GCA_964639275.1 uncultured Desulfobacteraceae bacterium
AAAAAGGGAACATATTGCCAAAATCGGTGACAGAACTTTTGAGACAACACACTAGAAATCATGCGTTCGAGGCTTCGTGTGGAATGGTCGCCGATCACTTCCTAAATAAAACGTTTGCCGAGACCTCATTTTACATGCCACTGTTCCTCTTCAGGATTGTGACAGAACCACGCCACCGGCTATCGCACGGTGCGTGGTTCTCTCACAATCCGCCCTGCTCACTGACCTGGAGACAGGGCAAGCCGGAACCCGCCGTAGCTGATCCGGCCGGCCGGGCCGCTCCTGCCGCGGTAGGCAGAACGGCAGAACCCGGCGCCGCTGCTCCAGCCGCCGCCGCGAAGGACCCGGTACGAGCCCGATGATGGCCCTGCAGGATCGGTCACATATCCTGAAGGATAGTCCCCATACCAGTCCTGGCACCACTCCCAGACATTGCCGTGCATATCATACAGGCCCCAGGTATTGGGCTTCTTGTTGCCCACCGCGTGTATGCGGCAACCGTTGTCAAGAATCTTCTTCACATAACTGCCACGATCTGCCTCCCACAATACCTGAGCATTTATCTTCTGGTTTCCAGAATTATTTGCGTACCACGCCATGGCGTCCAGGTCGCCCGCATATGCCCCCGTTGTTCCTGCTCGGCACGCATACTCCCACTCGGCCTCGGTGGGGAGCCGGAACCTGACGCCCGTAACGGCATTGTTGAGCCGGCGGATAAACTCTTGGGCGTCGTTCCACGAGACCTCCTCCACCGGGCAGTCATCCCCGCAATCCTTAAAATACGACGGGTTCTCGACCATCACGGCCTTCCAGAGCCCCTGGGTCACCTCGGTCTCCCCCATCCAGAACGGCTTCGTAATCCGCACTCGGTGTTGCGGATGCTCCTCCTTGTACCATTTCGCCCCACCGCCGTACCGCCTATCCACTTCCTCAGGACTCAACCCGCTTCCCATCATAAAGTCCCCTGCAGGTATCCGCACCATCTTGAACGAAACGCCACTCACCGTGAAGGTAACGGCATCCCCTTTCTTGCCGGCAAGTGGGGTTATTTCGCTTTTTGCCACAACGCGGAACCGGACGCCTTTGTCAACACCCGAAGGAAATTCTTCCAGGGCCCGCCAGATGATCTTCTTTCTCCGGCCAGCCACAACCTGCTTCCCTGCATCACCCCAGATCCCTTTGGGGGTCAACCACGTCCGTCCCTCATCCACACTGATCTCAAAGATCACCTCGTCGCGTTCCCCGGATTTCCCGCCCGCCAGGTTGTAGGTCAGCACCACATCACGGCCCTCCTGGCGAGCTGCAAGATCGGTGACGCGGAGCGGCCCTCCTGTCGATTCGGCCCCCGCGCTTCCCAAACCCCTGTCGGAACTCACCACGAGCCTCGACGGCTGGGGAAACACCCGCGGCCCTCCACAGGACTGAAGAACGACTGGGACTAAACCCAAACATAACAACAGCGCCAAAACAAATCCGGCTGATCGTTTCGCACCCCGCCTCATTGAAGCACTCCATCCATCCTCATCTCTTTGATTTCCTTATACAGAGAATCCATGACATGGCTGTATCCTGTGTATCTTGAATATCCATTGTGGGATCACCGAGGGCCTATCGGTTCTGCGAAAGGGGTAAGAGATGGCTTCGAATCTTTTTGTCGCCAACTGACAGTATTGCCCCTTTGGTCATTGCACCCGAAAAACGATCGATTATTGTCTTACAGAAACGATTTACATTCTCAGGCCGCATGTTGGTTAACCTAAACGTAACTACAGAAGGCAACCTCTCGCCTGAAAACGCTAACATCCTCCCGAAGTCAAGATCGTGGGTCAGGATGATTCTTCCCTCGTTCAAGGCCTTATCCATTATCTGAGAGTCGCTTGCCCTGCCCATGCCTTCGTCAATCACGTGGACGGCATCATGACCCAGCTTTTTCAGATAAAGTCCGCTCTCAGGAGATATCCCCATATCGAGAAGGAATTTCATGGAGACTAACCCTCTGCCAGGAGATCTATGCGATCCTCGGCCAACCAGGACGCGTAGCGAAGGCACTGAGATATGTCTTCAGGTTCGATGTACGGATAGGCCTTGATTATCTCTTCAGTGGTCATACCATTTGCCGCCAGATTCAGTATCAGAGAGACCTGCACGCGCATACCCCTGATACAGGGCCTGCCATTCATCACAGTAGGGTCCACAGTGATTCGATCAAAAGGCCGCAATGTTGTCATAACCATATTCTCCTCTCTCAACATCCTGAACATAACAGCCCAAATCATGCTTATGATGCCTTTATGGGAAATTCATGGGTGGTTCAACATGTTGTCTCTATAAGGCCGAAATACACACCAGGGTCAATATTTTCACCAGGTAGAGCCCCGAAACTCTGCGAGAGATAATACCACCGCTGGTTGTTAAATAAAAGCCCCTCGGATCTATATGATATCCTGTTATGCCCGCAGAGTGAACAAGGGGAAGGGGAAGCTGGAGCCTGGAAACAAGGGGAATTACCCGCATCCGAGTTTCGGAGAGTCCTTCTTTGGGATTGTGACAGAACCACGCATCCGGCTACCGCACGGTGCGTGGTCCCCTCACAACCCCCCTGCTCACTGACCTGGAGACAGGGCAAGTCGGAACCCGAGGTTGCCGTCGCGGTCGGCCGGGTCCGCCCTGTGCCGACTTGCCGAACGGCAGTACCTGGCGAGGCTGCGCCAGCTGCCGCCGCGGAGGACCCGGTCGGACCCCGACGGAGGGCCAGTAGGATCGTTCAGATATCCAGATGGATAATCTCCGTACCAATCCTGACACCACTCCCAGACATTGCCGTGCATGTCGTAAAGGCCCCAGGCATTCGGTCGCTTTTGCCCTGAACCGTGAGTGCTTCTTCCCGAATTCTTGTCGTACCAGCCCATTGCGTCAAGATGTCCGGCATAAGGACCCGTAGTCCCCGCCCTGCAAGCATACTCCCACTCCGCCTCGGTGGGGAGCCGGAACCTGACGCCACGAACGGCATTATTGAGCCGCCGGATAAACTCCTGACAATCGTTCCACGAGACGTTCTCCACCGGACAGTCGTCCCCGCAGCTTTTGAAATACGATGGGTTGTTCCCCGTCACGGCCTTCCAGAGCCCCTGGGTCACCTCGGTCTCCCCCAACCAGAAGTCCTGGCTGATTCGCACCCGGTGCTGCCGTTCGTCGTTATCGCGTCCCGGTTCATGGGACGGGCTCCCCATCATAAACTCACCCGCAGGAATCCGCACCATTTTGAACGAAACGCCCTTGATCGTAAAGGTCCTTGCCGGTCCTGGGCCCCCCTCAAGCTCGCTCCTGGTCACCACGCGAAACCGCACATCCTCGTCGAACCCTCTGGGAAATTCCTCCAGGACCGACCACCGGATCTTTTTTCCACGGCCGGGCCGGACCCCCTTTCCTGCATCCCCCCATGCGCCCTTGGGACTCTTCCAGGTTGTTCCCCCGTCAGTACTCACCTCAAAGATGACCTCCTCCTTTTTGCTGGGGTCTTCGGCCTCAAGGTCGTAGGTGAGGACCACGTCACGGCCTTCCTGGTAGACCTTCAGGTTTGCCACCCGGCCTCCCGAAGCCCTGGATTCACCGGGAAGAAATGCAGCAAAAAGTAACGTCAGAGTGCAAAAAAGAATCTTAACCAGCTTGTTCGTCAGCGTCCGGTCCACTCATTGAACCCCCTTTGGGATTGAAGATTGACGATTGACGATTGAAAGAGTGGGAAAACAACAACTAACGGGATCAGGAGCCGAAAACATTATCTTCCAGCCATAATAGTGGATGAGCTGTTTCAAGACTACCAACCGTGATCGCAGGGGGTAGCTGGCCCCTACTTACATTCCTCTGAAACCCAGTAACCCAGCACCACATCGCTCCACCCGTCGGCCTTGTCCAGGACTTTGCTTACGCGCTCGATCTCGCCTGCACGAGCGCCTGAATAGATCCGGTTTTCCGGGACCGGCAAGAACGAAAAATCGAGGGCATCCTTTGACGCGATGATCTTGAAGGCCTCCTTGCAGGGCTCCCCCGGTTTCAGGGGATGGAGTTCGAGTCGCATTTTGTCGCCCATGGCAGCGGGCGGAAAAGAGAGCCTTCCGTCCGGAAGGGGTCTGTCCGGGAGGAGGCGGTTGGGGTACAGGATGATCACGGTGCCGTCCGCCTGGAGATTCATGATGTAAATGTGGACTCCGGGGCCTGTCTCTATCGTCATGGAGGCCTCAGCAGCAGGCGGGTAGCAGGCGGGATTCCTATTCAGGCATGCCGTGAGGTGTGGTCCCCTGCTGTGTCCCGGCGTGAGCCCCTCCAGTCGCGATTGGTGGTAGTTGCCAAAGACCCTGCTCTCAAGCCTCACCCACCCCGGTTCAAGGGACTCACGCACCTCCACGGAACCGATGGCGCTCGGGTCCGGAATCCGCCACGCCTTGAGGTGCAGGACGATGGTGTCTCTTTCCGGGGTCTCTTCTGATTTGACGATATGGTACTTCCCCAGGATGACCACCGTGGCCTCCGCGCGGTCGAGCACCTGGCCCAAGGAGCTATTTCTTCCAAAGTTGGCCATATCCTCTTCAAGAGGCCACAGATCAAGACGCGGCACCACCCGCACCCCTTCCCTGCTCAGCGCCGCCTCGATCCTGTCTCTTAGCAGGTTCCCAAGTTCTGTGATGTCGCCGCTGGTCCGTTCATAGACCTTGGTGACACCCACACGATCGGTAGGCCTAATATTTTGTACGAGTTCCAGGACCCCTGATTCAAGTGACTTGCTTGGGGCAGAGGCCTCTCCGCGATTAACGAAGAGAAACAGGAAGCAGGAGAGCAGAATACATTCAATATATGGGCGGGACATCTTGTGTAGCACCTTTATACTCGCATCATGTCATATGCGTTCCCATACAGGAGCATGGGAACGAGGAGGAAGCTGGGCTTCCTGGCAATTGTGTTCCCAAGCCGGAGCTTGGGAACAAGGAGAAAATGAAACCCGGAACCTCTGAACCCCCTAACCTCTGTCTTTTCGAGGTTCATTTCAGTATAGCGAGGACCAAGTCCTTTCGGCCCTCCACCTTTGGTTCTTGTGTCTTTCCTGAAAGCCTTCCGGCCATATACGGGACGTTCTCCAGAAGGTATATCTCCATTTCACCGACAGTGATGGCCTTGTTTCGGTCCTGGTCCGCCTCCCCACGGAGCCCCTTGAGAAAGTAATAAGTAAAAAGACTGTGGCGCTTGTCCTCATACCAGGTGCTCACCTGGTCCTTCCGGGCGCTTGTCAGCACCGCACCCTCCTGCAAATCCGCTGCCGTCTCCTTTACCCAGAGAATGGACGGGCTCACGTTCCTAACCAGGAGCCCTGAGGGTGTCCTCCCCGAAAAACAGGCATCCAGGACTACGATCACCTCCCTTGCCGGGAGCCCTCTGAGGTTGCCATAAAAAACCGAGAGGGGGTATCCGGAGTTGGCGATGTAGTCGGGATCTGCATCCACCGGCACGAAAAAGGCCTCTCCCGTATCGGTCGAGGGCGCACCGTGCCCGACATAGTAGATAAACACCCGGCTCTGACCGGGCTTGACCCAGCGATAGAGCTTGCCTTTCGGGCGGTAACGGCTCCCAAAGAGGGTCTCAAAGGTCCCCTTGGTTGCGTCTTCCTCAAACAGGATGTTTTCAGGCCTGAACCCCAGGGTCCGAACCAGGTACTCCCGCATGACCCCGGCATCGCGGTAGGCGTAGGGCACCTCGGGAACGCCCTGGCGCTGGTAGCGGGCATTTCCCACGATCACCGCCACATCAAAAGGGCCTGCCGGTCGTCCCACAGGGATGTCCCGATCCACATCGGATGAGGGTGGTGGGGCGATTTTCAGCCGAAGCGCGGTTTCAGCCGGCCACGAAGGGACGGCGAGAAGCAATTGAAGGGTCAATAATCCGGAAAGGGCCGCCATCAAGGTAGTCCACTTTTTGAACATGGCACACCTCCTTTGTCTGGCGAATGGGGGGTTAGTAGGGAGATGTAGAATACTTTATCTCAAATCAATATTCAACCCGATCGTCTGCCTTGCCCTTTGGCATCGTTCGTAGTGTAGCAAGGGGGACGGATGGCTGAGAGAAGTCCTGCGTGCCACCGCGCGGCAGAAGAATTGGGAAATTGGGATTTCGAAAAACATCCCCCTATCCTTTTCACGGCATGAGGAGTTCCCTGCAAAAGGTAAAGAATGGCAGCTGTCGGATCTCATTCATTGCAGATGCTCATAAAAGGGGATTTGCGGCCCGAGCGGGCAAAACCGGCCATGGCAAATTAGATATAACACGATTTTACTCATGAATAAAGTAGATTAGGGCTGAATTTGCCCTCGAAATGGGTCTATGAGATAAGGGCTGCTCCCGCTCGTGTCTTGCATGGCAGGCAGGTCTAATCGCGCGGTGCTGGGAATAGAAGCTGGAGCTTCCAGGAAATTGTGTTCCCAAGCCGGAGCTTGGGAACAAGGAACCCCCGACTCCTGGTTCCCAAGCTCCAGCTTGGGAACAAGCGCCGGCTCGAGCTTGAGAACAAGCGGAAAATCCTTGGTGTTTCGGGTCGATAGCCTTATCCGATGATGAATGGCTAAGGGTTCCCTGCCATCACCTCTCCACCCACACCGGTTGCCTCTTCTCATTCATGGCGGTCATGCCTTCTATGGCATCCGGCATCAGGGCCTGGGATGCCATCATCTCCTTGGCATAGTGATAGGCCTGTGCCTCGGCCATCTCGATCTGCTGGTAATAGACCTGCTTGCCAATGCCCAGAACTTTTATGCTGTACTGGGCAATCTCCTTGGCCAGGGCCCAGGTCTCTTCTTCCAGTTTCTCATCAGGGACAACGCGGTTTGCCAGGCCCCATTCCAGGGCCTCTCTTGCACTGACAAATCTCCCGGTAAAGAGCATCTCCAGGGTCCGCTTCTGACCAATGGCCCGGCTCACGGCGACAGTGGGTGTGGAACAATTGTAGCCGATCTTGACACCGGTCATGGCAAACTGGGCACCCTTTTCAGCGGCCACCACCAGGTCACACCCTGCGGCCAGATGGCACCCGCCTGCCATGGCAATGCCATGGACCTGCGCGATGATCGGCTGGGCAATGGACCGCATCAGCAGGTACAGATTGATGCATGTCTGAAAAAGACTCCGGACACTGTTTAGTTCCTGCCCCAGGATCTCGGCCTTATCGTGGCCCGAACAGAAGACGGGACCCGCCCCTTTGATGATTATGACCTTGGCATTCTTCTTCTTTGCTGCCTCGGTGAGGCATGCGATCATCTCCTCTTCCGCCTCCTTGCCGAGTGCATTCCGTTTTTCAGGGCGATTGAGGGTAAGCACCCCGATCCTTTCCCTTTCCTCATAGAGGATATATTTGTAAGCCATACGAGTCTCCTCCCATCAAATTGTTGTAAGCGTTCACAGGTTCCGGGTTCAGCGTTCAGGGTTAGGAAAAAGGACAAGCTGGGCGCTTCTTGCTTGAATACGCGCCAAAAAATGGAATCTGGGGAAAAGAATGCAATCCCGCTTTCAGCGGGAAACCCCTGAACCTGTGAACCTGTGAACGGCTACAAATTATTGATATCCACAAGGACTCCCACCAGAAACCTCTCCTCATGCCTTACGCCTCATGCCTTGCGCCTCACGCCTTGCGCCTAAAGCCTTACGCCTCCATCTCTCAACTGACGTCTCAGGGCCTTGCCAGAGGCCAGGCGGGGGATCTCATCGATGAATTCCACTGCCACCGGCACCTTATAGGGGGCCATCCGGTCTTTGCAGTAGTCTCTGATCTCCTCAAAGGTGGCGGTTTCTCCCTCCTTTAGCTGAATAAAGGCCTTGGGGGCCTCACCCTTCAGATCGTCCGGGATGCCCACGATGACGAGGTCCCTTATCTTTGGATGGCCCAGCATCATATCCTCCACCTCTGAAGGGAACACCTTTTCCCCGCCTACATTGATCATATCCTTTTTCCGGTCCACGATGTAGGCGTAACCGTCTTCATCCATATAGGCAATATCCCCGGAGTGGAACCAGCCATCAGGGTCAAAGCTCTCCTTTGTGGCATCCTGCTTATTCAGGTAGCCGTTGGTAACGCAGGTCCCTTTTACACAGAGTTCTCCCTGTTCCCCCGGGGGCAACACATTTCCCTCTTCGTCGATCACCTTCATGACCGCATCGTCCATGCCCCTCCCGCAGGAACCGATCCGGGTCTCGGGATAGGGTGAAGTCGCACCCACGCACGAGACCTCTGTGAGGCCCCAGGCCTCTGCGTAGCGCCATTTTAGTCTATCTTCAACGTGGCGGATCAGGTTCTCGGGCATCTTGGTGGCAGCAGACAGGCAAAAGACCACGGAGGAGATATCCCGTTTGTCAAGGTCCGGTTGCTTGAGAAGCAAGTTATACATGGGAGGGACCCCCTGGAAGACCGTGGGTCTGAGTCTTTCGATGTCATCTATTGCCCTGTCCGGAAAAAAACGCTCTACCGTGATCACGGACCCCCCCCTAGAGAGCATACCAAATGTCCCATTGACCAGCCCCCAGCAGTGAAAGATGGGTGTGGCCACCATGATGGTGTCTTCGGGTCTAAAATGGACCCTGCCGAACTCGGTGGCGTTGTGCCAGATGTTGAGATGGGTGGCCATGACCCCTTTGGGCCACCCCGTGGTACCCGATGTGTACATCAGGTGGCAGAGATCGCTCCCTTTGGTTTGCGGGGGAGAAGACGAATTACTCCCGTCTGATAACATCTTATCAAAGCCCGAATAATCCCTCCCCTCTTCTGCCTCCAGGAGAATAATGTCGGTCAGCGACCGAACCTCGGGCATCACCGCTTCAATAATGGGGAGTCTCTTTGAGTCCACAAGAACGGCCCTGGAACTGCAATCATTAAGGATATAGGCCACCTCTGTCTTCTGGAGCATGGC
>CAZXCQ010000261.1:0-8906 GCA_964639275.1 uncultured Desulfobacteraceae bacterium
AGAGGCATGTGGAAGAAAAAAAGACCCCCATGCCACACCTTTGCCCCTGTTTTTTTGAGATGATACATTGGTACGATTTCGCAAAAGGGCGGGCAGTTTATCAGAGAGGTCAAAGGGCGCGGCGACGTGTTGGTTGTTGAGATATCCGAGAGCAACCGGGATGAGTTGGTCAATACATATAGTAGATTGTTGAATCAATCGGAGTGAGGGGGGAGCTGAGTGGAAATTCTAATCCGTGGTTGCAATCACGTCTGTACCGGCCATCCCTTTAAGGGCCATTTCAATGGCCTCAATGGAGGTGATGACCGCCCTTTTGCCGCCCGCCTTTATAAACTGAACCGCCGCCTCAATCTTGGGACCCATGGAGCCGGCCGGGAAGTGGCCTTCCCTCAACAGGTCGGAGGCCTCTGATACGGTTAACCTGCGAAGGAATTCTTGACGCGGCCCTCCATAGTGAATGGCGGCGCCTTCCACGTCGGTGGCTATCAGGAAGGTATCTACCCCTACCTCCTCGGCCAGCTTGGCACTGGCGAGGTCCTTATCGATGACGGCATCCACCCCGCAAAAGGTCCTTCCTTCACGGATTACGGGGATGCCACCCCCTCCACAACAGATTACGATAAAGCCCATCTCGATAAGCCGTTTGATCTCCCGCTTTTCAACAATGGTAACGGGCCTTGGAGAGGCGACGACCCGTCTGTATCCCTTTGGGGTCTTTCGGGTGGGGTAAGGGAGCGTTGCGGCCCTTTCCTCGGTATACACGGGGCCGATCGGTTTGGAAGGCTCCATAAAGGCGCGATCCTTTTCGTCGACCACCACATAACTGAGAAGGCTGACTATCTCTTGTTCGGTCTGAACCCCCATTTCCATCAGCTCGGTATCCAGTGTCGATTCGATCATATATCCGATCTGGCCCTGGGTCTGGGCCACCAGGATTTCCAGGGGCATGGGTGGGAGTGAATCGCAGCATTCCTGCTGAAGCAGGAGGTTGCCCACCTGGGGTCCGTTGCCATGGGTGATAATAATGTTATAGTTTCTGCTGAGCCTCGCGATTTGGTGTATGGGGGTTTTGAGATTCCGGAACTGCTCTTCAACGCTCCCCACCTGACCTTTGCGGATGAGCGCATTGCCGCCAAGGGCCACCAGCAGGACCTCTTTTCTCTTTCTGGCCTTCATGGGCCATATCCCCTTTCACAGCGGAAAACGGCCTTGGGCACTGAGCGCTTCCAGTCGTCTGATAAGGACCTGCTCCAGCAGGGGCTCACCATGATCCCGGTATTCATATCGGACCCGAATGGTCGGTTTGTTGATGGAGAGGATTCGAGTCAGGTGGATTGGCGTGGCAAAGACCACCAGGTCACACGCCGCTTGATTGATGGTATGCTCTAGGTCCTTGATCTGGTCCTTGCTGTATCCCATGGCAGGAAGCACAGGACCCATATGGGGATAACGCAGATAGGTCTCTTTGATGGTTCCCGTCGCATAGGGACGGGGATCAACGATCTCTTTGGCGTTGTAAGTCTTGGCCGCAATAAACCCTGCACCATAGGACATCTCTCCATGGGTCAGGGTGGGGCCGTCCTCTACCACCAAGACGCGATTTCCCTCGATCTGCTCGGGGCGGCTCACGATGACCGGTGATTCTGCCAGCAGGATTTGTGCCTTGGGTGCGTATCGCTCGATGTTTTTTCGGATTAGCTCCGCATTCCCTGGAGGGGCCGTATCCACCTTGTTTATGATCGCGATGCCTGCCATACGGAGGTTGGTCTCGCCCGGATAGTAGAGCAGTTCGTGACCGGGTCGGTGAGAGTCAAAAAGGACGATATGCACATCCGGGTAGTAGAAGGGGGTATCGTTGTTTCCACCATCCCAGACAATGACATCCGCCTCTTCCTGGGCGGCATCGAGGATCTTTCCATAATCCACGCCGGCATATACCACGATGCCCTGCTCCACCAGAGGTTCATATTCTTCCCTTTCTTCGATGGTGCAGTTGTGTTTCTCAAAGTCGTCGTAACTTGAAAAGCGTTGCACCACCTGATCCCTTAGATCGCCGTACGGCATCGGGTGCCGGACGACGACAAGCCGCCTATTTTGCCCCCGGAGGATCTCGCACACCTTGCGTGTGGTCTGTGATTTCCCGCAACCCGTTCTCACGGCACAGACCGCGACGACAGGCTTTTTGGCCCTGAGCATGGTGTAGGTGGCCCCGATAAGGATAAAATCTGCGCCTTCAGCCATGGTGATACTGGCCTTGTGCATGACCTCGACATGGAGGATGTCGCTGTAAGAAAGGGCCACCAGATCGACCGCATGCTCCCGGATAAGGTCGGGGAGTTGGGCCTCCGGATAGACGGGAATTCCCTCCGGGTAAAGCCCACCCGAAAGCTCGGGAGGGTACTGGCGCCCCTCAATATCCGGGATCTGTGCAGCGGTAAAGGCGATGACCCTGTAACGGGGGTTGTCTCTGAAGTAGACGTTAAAGTTATGAAAATCCCGGCCCCCGGCGCCCATGATAATGACCTTTTCCAAGAAAGCCGCTCCTTATTAGAATAGTTCCATTTGCATCAATTTGGCCTTTTGCAAAATTGGCACTTGGACAGGGGTATGGGGGTTCGGAATCCCCATACCCCGGGTTTCAAAGGGGGTAAAGTGTTACCCCCGTTTAAATCTATGGCCCGGTCAAGACCGATTCAATCCTCTCGAGGGCCCAGTCAACCTCCTCTTTCTTGATAACGAGGGGGGGCGTAATACGGATTGTATGTTCATGGGTCTCTTTGCAGAGCACGCCTGTTGACATCAGCCGCTCACAAAACCGCCGGGCGCGGCCCGCATCGGGCAGAAGCTCAATCCCGACCATGAGACCCCTGCCCCGGATCTCTTTGATGTAACCGCTCCTTATCCTGGCAAGACCCGAGAGGAGATATTCACCCATGGCAGCGGCGTTTTCAACCATCTTTTCCTCGGTCAAGACCCTGATGGCCGTTCTTGCCACGGCACAGGCCAGGGGATTACCGCCAAAGGTGCTGCCATGCTCGCCAGGGCGCAGTACGCCCAGCACTTCAACATTGGAGAGTACCGCGGAGATGGGATAGAACCCCCCCGAGAGGGCCTTGCCGATAAGGGTCAGGTCTGCTTCGATGCCCTCATGCTCCTCGGCCAGGAGCCTTCCTGTTCGGCCTAAGCCGGTCTGGATCTCATCCAGAATCAGGACCACATGGTTCTTTTTGCAGATCTCCTTGACCTCCTTGAGGTATCCTGCCGGCGGGATAATAACGCCTGCCTCACCCTGTATGGGTTCTACCAGAAAGGCCACGGTATTCGGGGTGATCGCATTGCTGAGTGCATCGGCGCTGCCAAAAGGAATGGTCCGAAAACCAGGGGTAAAGGGACCAAAGTCTGCGCGAGCGTGTTTATCCGTGCTGAACCCCACAATCGTAATGGTGCGGCCGTGGAAATTGTTTTCACAGACAATGATTTCAGCCTGATCCTGCGGAACCCCTTTGATCCGATATCCCCACTTGCGAACGGCCTTGATAACCGTTTCCACGGCCTCGGCACCGCTGTTCATGGGCAGCACCTTATGGGAGGAGGTCAATTCACAGATCTCTTTATAAAACAGACCCAGCTGTTCATTTCGAAAGGCCCTGGAGGTCAGCGTCAGCCTTTGGGCCTGCTCTGTCAGGGCGCGCATGATCTTTGGATGGCAATGGCCCTGGTTGACTGCGGAGTAGGCCGACAGACAGTCCATATATTTCTTGCCTTCCACGTCCCAGACCCAGATGCCCTCACCCCGCTCCAGAACCACATCAAGGGGATTATAGTTGTGGGCACCGTAGGTGTCTTCCAAGGTAATGTAATCTTGCGGATTCATCACAAGGCCCCTTATTCTGTGTTGATCCAAATTCCCGAAGACAATCATAGCTCACTTTCCTGGTTCGAGTCAATTGTCGTTCTCGGCCCCTTGACAACCCTCACGGGGGATGGGCAGACACCTGAACAATATGAGTCTTGGGGACAAGGCCAGACAGGAACATAGGCCGATTCGAGCCGTAGACCCCAACCATCGGTTATGATCAAAGGATGGTCTTGGAGCGCTGAGACAAGAAAGGATAGGGCGATGTCCGGCAAGGCTGAGAGGGTATACCCCTCCCGATATGAGACCGACGTATTGCTCGAAGGGTCTCGGCCAAGAAACCGATTATGGTGGTAAAGAGCGGCAACACGCCAGCCGGATCCCGTGCGGCCTTCTCTCATACCGGTGCACTGGCCACTTCGGAGATTGCCTCGGAGGCACTTTTCCAGCAGGCAGGAATGATACGGTTGAATACCCTGGAGGAGGTTTTTGGTGTTGCCACCCTGCTTTCACATCAACCCGTACCCATGGGGAGACGGGTAGCTATCATAACGAACGGTGGTGGCCCAGGTATCCTTGCTGCAGATGCATGCGAACAGCATGGCCTGGTTCTTCCGCAGTTTCCCGACGCGATCCGGAAGTCCCTACGATCTGTCATCGAGCGAGACATTGGGATTCAAAACCCTCTGGACCTAACAGGTGGGGCGACGGCACCGGAATTTGAGGCCGTATTGAAGACCCTTGCACTGGACAAAGACAACGATGCCGTTATTGTCATTTTTGTGCCGCCGGTCATCGTCTCTCCCGAGGCGATGGAAGATGCTATCCGGCGAGTCGCGCCCATTTTTCAGCGAAACAGGAAGCCCATTGTGGCCTGTTTTATGGGAAGGCGAGGCTTTAAACCAGAGCTGGGTGCAGCGGAGAAAATGGTCCCCTCCTTCACTTTTCCTGAGGATGCCGTTGTATCCCTTGCCAAAGCGGCTCAGTATGGTGAATGGCGGAGAAAACCAAAAGGGAAAATCCCAAAGATCCGTGGGATTCGGCGCGCGAAAGCAGGCCGGATTATTGAGACGGCGATGACCTTGAGTTCCCAGAGACCCCTCTGGCTGTCGGCCAGAGAAATCTCGGACCTCTTGACATGCTATCGGTTGCGCCTTTGCGAAACGGTCACTAGCAAGAGCGCAGAGGACGCCACGGCCTTATCTTCCAAGATGGGCTTCCCAGTGGCTGTTAAGCTAGCGTCAAGCAGTATTGTGCACAAAACGGATATTGGGGGTGTAAGATTAGATCTCAAGTGGGAAATTGAGGTAGTAGAGGCCTTTAACTGAGGTGGCATTATTCTTTCTTACCACCCCCACGGTTGCCGAATGTCAATATATCAAAAACGTCCTCCTCTTCACGACGCGTAATTTGAAAATTTGAAGGACCATCTGTTCCACGATCTTCCATGACTTTGCCCAACTTATTCCATAATACGTTCTTTTTCCACCCAATTGCGTAACATTTTGTAGAGTGCGCTGTCCAGCCTTTTGACAGCATCAAGCGATTTTGAGATACTCCTTTTCTCCCCGAGCAGTTGATACGTTTTGATTAGGTTTTTTTGTATATGGATCGAATAGGGGTTGATGCTCACAGCGGCTTGAAAATTTGTGACCGCATCTTTAAAATTGCCACGTCTGACGTATGAAACACCTAAATTATTATAATGGCCGGCCTTTTCTATTTTGGCTTGAACACCTATAAGGTTAAAACGCGCCGGAGTGTGGCCGGCTTTTATTGCATTACTATACTGCTCAACCGCCTCTTCTAGTCTTCCCAGATGAGCCAAAACTTTCCCCAAGTCATTATAAGCTTCCGCAAAGCTAGGATCGATGGCAACGGCCCTGGTGAGACTTTCTATGGCACGTCGGTATTGTCCCATTTCTACCAGTGCAAGCCCTAAACAATGATGTGCTCTCGCATTGTTCGGATCAGTCCGCAGGGTTTGGCGAAACTCATAGGCTGCCGCTGAAAATTTGCTTTGTCGACTTAACAGGATGCCCAAATTGAAATGAGCCAATGCATAGTTAGGATCGACCGTAATGGCCTTACGGTATGCTGCTTCAGCCTCGGCAGGCAGATTCATTTCGAAATATGTGGCTCCAAGGTTGTTAAAAAAAGATCCGTCAAATTGGCCCTGTCTTTGCAACGCAAGGTTGGAGTTCAAAATAATAAACAGCCCCAAAGCGCCCGCCAACGAATAAACAAGGGCTCTCCAGCTAGAGCGTCTTACCATGTCCTGAATTTTGTCAATGGCAGAGGCTGAAAGTATGATTATAAATGGAATGGCAGGCATTCTATAACGTGCGGATACAAAGAAAAACATTAAAGACAGCATTACCGAAAGGGGATATAATATTATCAACATCTTGCTGTCTCTTGCTTTGTAAAGGAAAAGGATTCCCAAAATTGCCATTGGGCCTACGATACCAAAAGAAAAAAGCGGTAGCCGCATCAAAGGTACCAGCTGTTTGCTATGCTGATAATCGATATTAAGGGGAATTTCCTTTGCACTCCAAAAAAGAAGCAGTTTTTGAAAAAATAGCCCCAAGGCCGCTATAGGGTTGGATCGAACATAGGTTAATCCCTTGGCAAAATAGAAACGAGATGCATCCATTGGGGTCAGCGTGGCGCCGGTTGTACCCTCAGCCATCTTAATAGAGGTTTCGATTTGTTCCACCGGCATAGCTGAAATCCCTCGAATACGAACAAACCAGCCTGTTGCCTTAGGATTGTTTCCAATGTAAAAATTAATCCCACCCTGAACTGAAAATGGGCTGTAACTCGCTTGACTCATATAATTACGAATACTATTCGGAGCAAGTGCCCCAAAGAAACCCAATAGGAAAAATAGAAAGCCGAAGCTTGCTTTCTTTACACCAATCCGGCTGCGAAGTACGACAAAAAACCATAGCGGTAGAAACAGGATGAAGAGCAGTAAATTAGCGCGCACAAGGACAATAATGCCGAATAAGAGACCCCCGATGACATATAGCATTGGCTTACTTCTCTCTTCGGACCAAAGCAAGAAGGCCACCATGAGAAGAGAAAAAAAGACAACGACCGAGGGGGCCAACAAAAGACCTGTATAAAAGATAGCAATTCCGTAAAAAGTATAAACGCCTGATGCTATCAGCGCCACCCTCCGGTTGAATGTTTTCAGACCAATATGATAGACTAGAAAGCAACTTAAAGCATCTAAGACGGCTTGGGCCACTAGTACTGAAGTCTGACTCTCACCTGAAAGCGAGTAGATGAACCCTATAAAAAAGGGATAAAGGGGATTGAAGTAAATAAGATCCCTGGCAGTATAATGGCCGTTGGCGATCATAATCCCAAGGTTATGATATATTGTTGAATCTAAAGCTAACCCGGAAAATATCGGTGTATTTTTCAGCTGGCTAATGTACAAAAGTCGAATACAAAGGGCACAGATAAAAACTCCTATCGGTACATGGATCGACTTTTTTGAATTCTTTTCTTGTTTTTCAGGTGATTTCATCTCGACAAATTCTTTAGGCAATCGGTTGACAGTAATATCCTCTTGTTGCGCGCTGCGTGCCTTCAATATAGCTATCACAATCTGAGGAAAACTCCAATTCCGTCTGAAGCAGGACACCCCAAAGCACCCAATAGCGCCCAAACATCACGCCCTCTTAAATTGCCTCGATCCTGATTGTCCCGGGAGATCGCACTTCTCTCAATTCCTCGATTCATTATATGATGCAGCGCCCCTGGAGAGTCTATACGTGGCTGAAGTGACATTTTTCTTTCTTACCACCACCACGATTGCCGAATGTCAATATAGGATGTCCCCTTCTCCATACGTCGAAGAAGGAGGAGATGCCAGTGGCAAGGGATTCGATAAAGCAATCTTCCTGGATTTCCAGGTTGGTTGTTAGAGGTTGGGAGGGGGGGCCGGGGGGGCCGGGTCGCGTAATTCCAAGTACTTCCTGCTGTATATTTCAATGCTGTCGACCGCATTCATCAGAGATGGCGTCACCAACAAAACCCGCTCAAAAATCTCCAGAATGGTCTGTCTCTTGTATTCATGGGCAATCTCATTTCGAAGCATGCGGATATCAATAAACGCATCCGCCGATTCAATTACTTTCCTTTTTTCCGCACGGTTAATGCGGTCCCGCACAGTTCCCGTGTCTTCCAAATCTAGGGCATCCAGGGTCCTGAAAACCTTTTGGATCATGATATCGCTCAGCCTGGCGAAACGAGCGGTCAGCGCCTCAAAGCGTTCCATGGTTTCGTTGTCCATACCCGCTTCAACGGTGAGTGGGCGACAGCGGTCATAAGAGTACACGAGCGCGTCCCGCGCCTGCTTAAGATCCACAATTTCCTTGCCTAAGAGTTCTATCAGATCATTAATCATAGCAGGATCCCTTGGTTCAGAGCAACTCTTACAAATGGATCAGCCGTATCCCGGCCAATGACCATATGGATGGTCTGGTCTTCGAGGAATTCGAAAATTCGGGCCTTGATCTTTAATTTGTCTTGAAATGTAAGGGATTGTGATAACACCAAAATGTCAATATCTCCCCCTTTTGCATCGTCGTCTGTCCGAGAACCGAACAGGTACACCTTGGCATTCGGGTCTCGCTCCTGAACGGATTCTTTGAGGATCTTTCTCTCGTCTTCTTTAATGCGCATGATATCGCCTGTTCAAAACCAACCCAAGCATAAAAGACCACCTCATTGATATTTCAATACCTTGCCGTATGACCCCACAAGATAAACAAGATAAAGAAGATGTTCAGAAGGTCCCCAGAGGCCATGAAGGTAAGGCTTGGTCAGAGGATTCGTAATTTGGATGAGCGCCTGACCATCAAAATGGTAAAACGACGAGCAAGAAGTGTCAAGTAAGTACAGATCTCTCCCCGAAGTTCCCCAAATCCCCACAATGAAAGAACCAAAGGGGGACGTTGTTTCTTAATTGACGAACGGCATCCAATATTTGACAATTACTCACAACCGGCGGCACGCACTACGGCCGAAGTGG
>CAZXCQ010000262.1:0-8823 GCA_964639275.1 uncultured Desulfobacteraceae bacterium
TGCCCCCTTACAGGGGGCTAGATCAAGGCCCCGTCCTTTGGGCGGGGATCTTTACCCTTTTTGGAAATCGGCGCTTGGGCAGTGGAATGGGATTCGGAATCCCCTTTCCCCCTGGTTATTGATGTTCCAATGGGTCTGTTTACAACCCTATGATAGATGATCATCCCCCTTTATACAAGTATCGCAGCTCCTCCCTTCCTTTTTCTTCACTCACAAAATAGAAAAAGACCCCGCCGGATATAAAAAAAAGAGAGATGCCCGTGATGCTAATGCGTGAGGCCATGTTGCTGCTATACCCCATAGATCTCATGAGCAAGCCGATCGCACCCATGAGAATCGGCCCAAAAACGGCTGCGAACTTCCCGATCATGTTATAAAAACCGAAATACTCCCCTGCCTTTTCAACAGGGATTATCTTTGCATAGAAGGAGCGGCTTAGGGCCTGGATGCCCCCTTGCACCAAACCGACGACAACGGCAAGGATATAGAATTCCACTGCTTTCTGCATAAAGGCGGCCCATATAGAAACCAACAGGTAGACCCCTATGGCAATAAAAATACAGCGCCTGGCACTGATCTTACCCCCAAGATAACCAAACCCTATGGCAGATGGAAAGCCCACAAATTGCGTGATGAGTAAGGCAACGATCAGGTCCTTGGATTCAAGGCCGATGGAAATCCCATACGCCACGGCCATACGTATCACCGTATCCACACCATCGATGTACAACCAGTAGGCCACAAGAAAGAGAAAAATGGTCTTCAGGTGACGGGCCTCTTGAAATGTATCTCTGATCTGAGCAAGACCTGCCCTGACCACATTTACCCCGGATTCTGCCTCCCCCTGCTCGGGTTCCTCGACAAACAAGAAAAGCGGGATAGAAAAAACACCCCACCAGATCCCCACAGAGAGAAAGGAGAACCTCACAGCGCCCGCAGCATCGGCGAATCCAAAGGTTCCAGGGCTGAGAGTGATCCATACATTCATGGCAAAAAGAAGACCCCCGCCCAGATACCCCAGAGAAAAACCGAGCGCCGAGACAAAATCCATTTTTTTCTTTGATGCGACCCCCGTGATCAAGGCATCATAGAATATATTCCCCCCTGAGAACCCTATCGTTGCAAGGACATAAAGCATCACCGCCAGGGGCCAGTTGCCCTTCGAGACCATATAGAGGGATGAGGTCATCACCACCCCCATATAGGTAAAGAACATGAGAAACCTTTTCTTTGACGAACCCCTGTCGGCAATGGCCCCAAGTACAGGTGCCACCAAGGCTACAGCTATCCCGGCGAGGGAATTTGCCAGGCCCAGCCTGGCGGTACTCATAGTAGTGTCAGCCCCGGTGCTCCAGAATTCCTTAAAAAAAACCGGAAAAAACCCGGCCATAACGGTGGTGGCAAAGGCCGAATTGCCCCAGTCGTAAATGCTCCATCCAAATATGGCCTTCTTGTTGTCAAGCTGCATGGCCTGGCTTACTTTCCTTCAATCACCGGTAACTTCTCAAAGATCCGGGGGTAATGGATTGTGGTGAAGAGTTTGTGACTGTTCGGGTTGTCAGGTTTTCGGTTTTTTAGGCCGGTCTTTCAAGACCACCAAACAGAGAGAACAAGAGCGCAAAAAACAGTGCTTGAACAACCAGCCCGATCACGCAGACTCCCACGGCCCGCAATGTGCTTTGATAGTCAAGTGCCTGCCTTACCGCGACAACCATTGCCACCAGCATCCAGACTGTGGTGACCAAAAAGACGCCCCCTGTAATCCCCGGGATAATACCCAACACCCTGATCAGCCCGGGAGAACTGGCAAATCCGATCGTACGCAACAATTGACCATAGTCTGCCTTGGTCTGGGGTTCAGGAAGGAGCTTTGCCCCAACGATGTATGTGATAAAGGCCCAGACACCCCATCCGATAAGGGCGGTAACCGTTCCTATAACAAGACCGCCGGGCCCTGCCTTTGAAATGCCCCCCAATCCGGCTGCAATACTGGAAAGGACTACCACTGCCACGGCCTGACCCAGCGCCCCCCTGTCCCTCTCGACCTCTTCATAGAGGGTGGCATCCAGCCTGGCAGCCCGAACAATCCGATTGGCAAATTTACCCATTTTATCCCCCTCATAATTTTGGACGATCCCTAATCGTGCAACGAAACCTTACGCCTGGCCTTTGAGCCCGATCTCTTCGGCCACCTCCTGCATTCCCGTGATCGTATCCGCAATAAGCTCTGAGAGCTCTATCCCCAACATCTCGGCGCCCTTTTCAATAATAGACCTGTCTACACCCGCAGCAAACCGCTTATCCTTCCACTTCTTTTTTACAGATTTTGTCTTCACATCCAGGACGCTCTTGGAGGGACGGACCAACGCCGTGGTCACCACCAGACCCGTCAGCTCATCTATGGCATAGAGGACCTTTTCGAGTTCTGTTTGTGGTTCGATATCAATACAGATTCCCCAGCCATGGCTCACCGCCGCCCGGATGTACTCCTTAGGCCAGTCGTTATCGCGAAGGATCTCCCCCGTCTTGTGGCAATGCTCTTCTGGGAACCGTTCATAATCAAGGTCATGGATCAGACCAATGACCCCCCACTTTTCTTCGTCTTCTCCCCGCTTTCGGGCAAAATAGCGCATGACCCCTTCCACTGCCAATGCGTGCTTGATAAGGCTTTCACTCTTGTTGTTTTCTGTAAGAAGCCTGTAAGCCTCTTCCCGGGTAGGAACCTCTGTGCTCATCACGCACCTCCTCTATTAGAAATATGGTAACACTTTAGCTTGTTCAAACCCGGGGAATGGGGATTCCCTTTTTCGGGCGTATAACTCGTCCGTAAGAGAGCGTAAAGAAATCACGTGCCATAGGTGAAAACAGGGGGCAGTATTTGCTGGAAAGTCTTATGGTTTTTTGTGACATCGATGCCGGTGATTTCTTAACGCTCTCTAACGGTCTCAGACGCGGATACGCCCTTCAAGACGGAATCCCCATTCCCCTGTCCAAGTGTCAATTTTGAAAAAGCCTAAAGTGATACGAAATACGATCCCTTTATAACAAAAACAGGGCCTAATGACATCCTCATTTTGCACCGGTCTGCCAGAATCGTCATTGTCCTGACCCGGAAATGGCGTGGGAATTTGAATTTAACCACTTTTGTTTTGGACAAGTCTGGGATAAGATTGTGTGTGAGGAATAACCCGTCATGAATATCAATTGTCAAGATCACCGGAAGCGGATGGAACTGCTCAGCCTTCGCCTACAGCTAACAAAGGGCCTCTGCAATCCGAAAGAGCGAAAGGAGATAAAAAAGCGGATCAAGCGACTTGAAAGGGAGCTCGAACTTGATTGAAAGATCAGAAGTTCTTTGAACTGTCTATCATTACGGTCACCGGACCGTCGTTGACCAGATAGACGTCCATCATCTCCTGGAATTGGCCGCTTGAAACGGGGATCCCTTCTTTATTCAAGAGACCAATAAAATGCTCGTAGAGTTCCTTAGCCTTTTCCGGCCCGGCTGCATAGGCAAATGAGGGCCTGCGCCCCTTTCGGCAGTCCCCCCAGAGCGTAAACTGAGAAACCACCAGGGCCGCCCCTCCTGTTTCCTTCAACGAAAGATTCATAAAACCCTTGTTATCCGCGAAGATCCTCAGGTAGGCTATCTTTCTTGCCATGTATTCGCAGTCCTTCTCTGAATCATCCTTCCCGACACCCAGCAAGACCAGAAGACCCTGTCCGATGGAACCTACGGTCCTCCCCTTGACTTCCACCCTCGACTCTTTTACCCTCTGAATCACAGCTCTCATAACGCACACTTTCCCGAAATCCTGGGCAGTCCCCAACCACGGCCTGGTGGGGACGATAACACCCCCATGAGACCTTCTTTGATCCTTATAAACCCTTGGATTTACGATTTTGCGGCCTATGACCTCTGGTCCAAACCGCTGGGACTGCTCTATGTTGCAGCCTTTTTAAGAGACCGCGGGTTCGAGATCTATCTCATTGACTGCCTGGACACGCATCACCCCGTGATGGCAGGTGATTTCACCAGAAAGACACCCAAGAGACGCAAATACGGAACCGGTAAATACTTGCGCAAAGAGATCCCAAAGCTGCCCCCGCTCAAGGAAATCCCCAGACCTTACAGCATCTATGGCATTTCCCGGAGGGTATTTGAAGAGGAGCTGAGGGCCATTGAAGCCCCGGCCGCCATACTTGTAACATCCCTTATGACCTATTGGTACCCTGGGGTGATAGAGGCGATCGCCCTGGCCAAGAAGAACCACCCCGGGGTGCCGGTCATCATGGGGGGCATATATGCCCGTCTGTGTACGGATCACGCCGCAAGGCATTCGGGCGCAGACCATGTTGTAACCCTCACAGACCCTGTCTACCTGGTGGGGGTCCTTGGAGAGCATGACATCACCATACCAGAACCCCCGCTTGACTCAGCCCCCCGGCCCTTGCCGGCCTTTGATCTCTTAAGGAAAATCGAATATGTCTGTCTGTTGACCTCTACCGGTTGTCCTTTCCGATGCCCATATTGTGCCAGTCACTTCCTCAATCCCAAAATGACCCGGAGAGATCCCGCAGAGGTCTTGGACGAGATTCTTTACTGGCACAGGGACTTTGGTGTCCGGGACTTTGCGTTTTACGACGACGCCCTTCTGGTCTCTTCAGATACCCATCTGGCGATCCTGCTGGAGGAGATCAAGAGGCTCGGTTTGGATCTCAGATTCCACACCCCCAATGCCCTTCATGTGAGGGAAGTCACTCCAGAGATGGCAATCCTCATGCGCCGGAGCGGGTTTCACACCATACGTCTCGGTTTGGAGACATCCGACTTTTCCCTCCACCGCAGCCTTGGCAACAAGGTGGGTGAGGGTGATTTCGAGCGCGCGGTCAGCAACCTGCAAAAGGCCGGTTTCACGAGAAAGGAGATAGGCACCTATATCCTGATCGGGCTGCCCGGACAGACAATGGATTCGGTGATGACCACGGTCGATTTTGTGGATCGTGTGGGTGCCACCCCTTATCTCTCGGAGTACTCTCCCATACCCCACACACCCCTATGGGAACGGGCAGCGGGCGATTCCAGATACGACCTCACAGAGCCCCTTTTTCACAACAATATCCTGCTTCCCTGCTGGAGCGAGGGTCAGATTGCTCAGGTTCCCGGTTTAAGAAAACGCGTACGCGAAATTCGAGACAGGAACAGATGACCCCGCTAGGTCCAGACAGAAGGTACCCGTTCAGGGGTTCTGTGAGGGGTTGAGGACACTGGATCCGGGGTTTGCCGGGACATGCTCTGCCGGAACGACATAAGGATAGCGCCAGATCTTGAGAACCTGCCGATGCTATGCCCTGTTGATCACACTGGCAGCATATCCTGCACCAAAACCGTTATCAATATTCACAACGGTGACACCGGCCGCGCAGGAATTCAACATACCCAACAGGGCGGCGATACCCTGGAAGCTCGCGCCATACCCGATACTGGTCGGCACCGCCACTACCGGTTTGTCAACCAGTCCCCCGACAACACTCGGGAGGGCCCCTTCCATCCCGGCCGCCACAATGATTACGGAGGCGTTCATGAGCCTTTCCTTGTGGGCCAGGAGCCTGTGCAGACCAGAGACCCCCACATCATATATGCTATCCACCTCGTTTCCCATAAATCTGGCCGTAATGGCGGCCTCTTCTGCCACAGGGATATCCGATGTCCCGGCGCTCATGACCAGGATTCTTCCCCGGCCGGCGATCTCGATATCATACCTGATGAGGGTCAAGACTCCGGACCTTTTATAGTAGTTGGTGTCCTCGAACCTGTTTTGGATCACCTTGGCCTTTTCCGGGGAAAGACGGGTCACAAGAATATTATCCCCATGTCCGATCATTTGTTCCATAATGGCAATGATCTCGTTGACCTCTTTCCCCTCGCCGAATATGACCTCTGAAATGCCTCTTCTCAGACTTCGATGATGGTCGATACAGGCAAAACCGAGATCTTCGAAAGGCAGGGTCTTTAGCCTCTCTAAGCAACTCTCAACGGTTATCTCTCCTTTGCTCAAACAGACCAGAAGCTCTCTTAGACTATTTCTGTCCAATGCCCTTTTTACCTCATTTCCTATTTTCTAACCGTTCAGGGGTTCGCTCATGACAACAGACCCGGATCCCAAAAATTGTCTAATCCCAGAACATCGGTCATACCCTTACTGAACTTTTCATACTTTGACCCTATCTGTCAAACATCTATTGGAGAAAACGCGCCAATATGGCCCCCCGGATGGCAAAATTCAAAAGGGTTTGTTGAATCCGTTTGCTGACCCTGCGATCCCCGTGAAATGCAGTATGATCTCTCGGGGAGGGCGCCCTGTCTTTCTAAAGGAGCCCCTGCTCTTTCAAATAGGACATGGAACGATGCCCTATATTGGTTACCTTACTCAGGGCCTGGGTGAGGTGAACCACAGACTCCACGGCCACACCGGAGTTGATCATCACCACCCCCTTATCAATATGCCTTTCGATCTCGGCCCACGCCGGCCCACCTGCCAGCTTCTTGGCCAGCCCGATCTCCTGCAGGACCATTTCGATTATCGCCTTGATCACCCTCTCTGCCCCCTGTCGTTCGGGTTCGGGGAGGGCACTGGCCAGCTCAAGGGCCTGGGATACCCAGATAAGCCCTGATTTGATCTTTTCGCTTTGTGAAAATGCCGTTATGTTCTCTTGGATGCTCATACGTATCGATCTCCCGTAACCTCTCAAGAACTCCGAGCAAGGCGTGACATGTTGAAAAAGACAGACCCCCTGCCACGCCAGAGACTATTCAAAACCCTCCGCAATGGGGTCTAACTTAACCCCTATCCTTAGAGATCTCAAGGTCTTTCATTTGCCACCGGGTGGTTTTCCCTTGACCCGGGGGCCGTTTTTCCTTATATGAGTGCTCTGGGGCCTTTGTTTTGCCCCTCGACCGAACCGCCCAAGTTCCTGAAAGGACAGCAACGATGTATACTGCCAGTGACTTGAGAAAAGGCCTGAAGATTGAAATCGATAACCAACCGTATATCGTTATCGATTTTCAATTCTCCAAACCCGGAAAGGGCCAGGCCCTTTATCGATGTAAACTGAAGAACATGATCACCGGGGTCATTATTGACCCCACCTACCGCTCCGGAGATACCTTCCGGCCCGCCGACCTGGAAGAGCGCAGGATGCAGTATCTTTATAGGCAGGAAAATGAGTTCTGTTTTATGGACGTGGAAAACTATGAACAGATATTCCTTTCAGCCGACCAGGTGGGTGATGCCGAGGACTTTTTGACGGATAATCTGGAGGTAGAAATCCTTTTCTTTGAGAACAGGGCCATAGGCATCACCCTACCCAATTTCGTAGACCTTACCGTTACAAAGGCCGATCCCTGGGCAAAGGGGGATTCTGTTGCTGGTGATACCAAGCCGGTGACGTTGGAGACCGGCTATGTCCTCCGGGTGCCCCCGTTTATTGAGGAGGGGACCAGGATAACCGTTGATACGCGCACCGGTGAGTATGTCACCAGGGTCAAACAGTGACTTCCCGGATGAGCAAAGGAGGTTGGCGAGCCGGAGCCAGCACCTGTGGATCCGCGCCAGGACAATTCAATCAATAAGGCGGTTCTTTGTCGAACGTGATTATCTGGAGGTGGAAACCCCCCATCTTATCCCTGCTCCTCCCCCGGAACCCCACATCGATGCCGTTGGCTCGGGCACTCTTTATCTCCATACCTCGCCCGAATTATGCATGAAACGGCTGCTTGCGGCCGGTTATCCGAAGATATTTCAGATCTGCAGGTGTTTTAGACATGGCGAACGGGGGGATCTTCATATCCCCGAGTTCACCCTGTTGGAATGGTATGAAGCCGGGATAGACTATATCACCCTTATGGAGGAGTGCGAAAGGCTGATATTGTCTGTCTCCCATGACATCCGTGGTACAAAAAAAATCCATCATCACGGTATGGAGATCGATCTCAAGGCCCCCTGGGAGAGGATATCGGTGAGTGAGGCCTTTGGTCGCTATGCCCGCATGACCCCTGAAACCGCCCTTGAGCAGGGCGTATTTGATACGGTCATGGTGGAAGAGGTGGAACCGCACCTGGGTGTAACCAGACCGACCTTTGTCTATGACTATCCGGCTCAACTGGCTGCCCTGGCCCGTTTGAAAAGGGAGAGCCCCGGATTTGCCGAGCGTTTTGAGATCTATATCGCCGGATTAGAACTGGCCAATGGCTTTTCCGAGCTCATTGATGCAAAAGAACAGAGAGAGAGGTTCAAAAAGGACCGTCAAAGGAGGAAAAGCCGGGGAAAACAGATCTACCCGATGCCAGAGAGGTTTCTGCAGGCGCTGGAACATATGCCCGAGGCCGCTGGTATCGCCCTGGGGGTGGACAGGCTTGTGATGATACTGGCCGGGAGGTCCAGGATAGACGATGTCGTGGCCTTTACACCCGAAGAATTGTAAGATTTGCTTGATTAACGCGCTGTTTCAAGGTAAAAGGGACACAGGCGAGATAGATAGGTAATGCATAACCCATCAGATGTGTGGGCAATAATATACCGGATGTCGTATTCTAAAGCGGACAGATGGATCCAGTGGAAACTTCGACACACCCCGTCTCCGGCCATAAGGACGGAAGACAAAAAACACCTTCAAAACCGAGGAGATGCCTCTCGTGCGGGACCGCTTCGATCAAACCCGGCAGGCGATATTGCTCAAAGGCGTGCCGGCATCAGATCAACTGGGTCCTTTCCCTTTCAAAAGGCCTGCTCAAGACCTTTAATGCCAGGTATGCCGCCTTCT
>CAZXCQ010000263.1:0-8805 GCA_964639275.1 uncultured Desulfobacteraceae bacterium
AAAAAAAGACCCCCATGCCACACCTTTCCCCCTGTTCTTTGAGATGTTACCTAAAATTCCTAAAATTAAATAAGAGGTTTTGGCGATAGGATTGGAAGATATGAGAGAAGAATTGATAAATGCCTTTTTGGGCATGAAGCGGTATGAGGCGATCGATATCGTGACACAGGCGCTTGATTCCGGGGTCAATCCCTTTGAGATCCTCATGGTGTGCCGGGAGGCCATGGAAGCGGTAGGAAATCGATTTGAGACGGGTGAATTTTTCCTGAGTGAGTTGATCTATTCTGCAGAGGTCTTTAAGACCATCAGCCGGATGCTGGAACCCCGTCTTATTTCAGGGCAGGAAAAGGAGGATACCCAAGGGGTGGTGGTCTTTGGTACCCCAAAGGGCGATATCCATGACCTGGGTAAAAACATCGTGGTAACGATGATGAAGGCGCACGGCCTTACCGTCCATGACCTGGGCGTGGATGTGCCACCTGAAAGACTTGTGGAAGAGGTCCAGAGAAGAGGGGCACCCATCCTGGCCCTGTCTGCCCTGATAACGCCTGCCTTTGTGTCGATGGAGGCGGCCATTTCACTCTTGGAAGAAAAGGGGTTGCGGGAAGACACATTTGTCATCATTGGTGGGGGCGTGACCACGGAAATGGCAAGAAAGGAGCTGGGGGCCGATGCCCAGACCCTGGATCCCACCGAGGCCATTCGGATCTGTAGAAGCCATTTGAAAGGGGTAAGCGCCCGGTGATCATGAGTGCGGGGTCCAGTAACGGCGATAAAGAGCGGACTTGGATAGCGGCGGAGGTCGGGTGGATGAAAGAGACACCTATGATGGATGTCTTCCTTGTCTCGGGATTTCTGGGCGCGGGAAAGACGACGCTCATCCAATATTTTCTCTCACGCGAGACCAGGGACCTGGGAAAGGTTGCCATCATCGTCAATGAAGTGGGTGAGGTGGGGGTTGACGGGACATTGCTGGCCGGTCGCGATGTCGACCTGCTCGAGATCACCAGCGGTTGTATCTGCTGCACCATCAAGACCGATTTCTCCAAGGCGGTCCAGGAGATCTATGATCGGGTCGCTCCGGACTTTCTGGTGGTGGAGGCCACCGGTGTTGCACAGCCCGGAGAGATCCTCGATCTGCTCCTTGACCCTCCCCTACGGGAATTTTGCCGTATCAAAAGGCTCGTTACGGTAGTGGATGCCGAGTTTTTCAAGGCAAGGGAATTCTTGGGCCCCTTTTATGAGAATCAGATCCGGCTCGCCGATATCCTTGTACTCAACAAGGTGGATCTTGTTGGGCCGGCGAGGCTGACGGAGATCAAAGGGGAGCTTGAGGAGATGAGCCGGAAGGCCAAAATCCTCACGACAAGATACTGCCAGGTAGATCCTTCACTCCTCCTAGGGGCATCAGACGCAGATGAAGCGGTGCACCCGTCGGGGGCTGGTCATGCGGGTCATGATCATCTGGCCTGTTTCCAGACCTTTTCTTACGAAAACCCTCATCCGATGGACCGGAAAAGACTGACTCAATTCCTTGACTCCCTCCCCGCCGGTCTCTTCCGATTGAAGGGATGGGTCTTGCTTGGCGATGGTCCCTTTCACCTGGATTTTGCGGCGGGCCGTTACCGTCTGGCGCCCCTGGATACGCCCCGGCCCACGGCACTCTCCTTTGTTGGACGGGGGTGCGATCAGACCGAGATCCTGGGTGCCCTAAATGACTGTCTGATCAAAGGGTCTACTGATTTGTAAGGTTCGGTTGGTCCAAGGGTAGGGTGGGTGGGGTGGGGATTAACGATCTGCTCAGGCCAGCCACCGCTTTCTCCTTTTGTAGTGTTTTACATCCCGGTAGCTCTTCTTTCCGATCTCTGTGAGCCCCAAGTAGAACTCCCTTACGTCTGCATTGTCCCTGAGGGTCTCGGAATCACCGTCCAGGACCACCCGGCCGTTTTCCATGATGTACCCATACTGGGCATACTGAAGGGCCATGGCCGCGTTTTGTTCGGCGAGGAGCATGGCCACCTTTTCCTCTTTGTTCAGACGCACGATGATCTCGAAGATCTCCTGCACGAGTAATGGGGCGAGACCCATGGACGGCTCATCCAGGAGCATCAACTTGGGCTTGGCCATCAGGGCCCTGCCGATGGCACACATCTGCATCTCACCCCCCGAGATATATCCGGTCTTGGCGGTTCGACGTTCCACCAGCCGGGGAAAGTAGTTGTAGACCATCCCCAGCGCCTCTTTGATCCCTTTAAAGTCATGCCCCCTTGTGTAGGCACCCGTGAGGAGGTCATCCTCCACGGTGAGATGCTCAAAGGTGCGTCTCCCTTCCATCACCTGGATGACACCCAACTTGACCACCTGGGGGGCATACATCTTATCGATGCGCCTCCCCTCGAATTCCACCGTACCCTTGGTGACCTCACCCCGTTCCGCCTTGACCAGGTTGGAGATCGCCTTCAGGGTGGTGGTCTTGCCGGCGCCGTTGGCCCCCAGGAGCGATATGATACGGCCATGGGGTACCTCAAGGGAGACACCCTTGAGGACCAGGATGACGTGTTCGTAAATGACCTCGATGTTATTGACCCTAAGTAGAGGAGCCTGGTCGGTTGTCATGATCTACCTCATTCAATTCCAGCTCTGTCCGGCTCAGGTGTTTGAAAACCTCAACAGGAGGGAGAGGGACCCCCTGGGGCCCCTCTCCCTGTTTTGGATCAATCCGCTTTTGAACAATCTCTCGGGGTGATCCCTTTCTCTTTTGCGTACTTCGCGGCAGACGCCTTTATTCTCTTCCAGACAAACTCCTTCATGGGGGTTACCTTGTCAACCATCACCCATTTGTTGCCGTCCCATTGCTGGAACAAGACCACATCTCCTCCCTCATGGTTTTCACACGATGTCTTGACCGGAGACATGAATCCTTCCAATCCCAGCTCCTTGATCCTCTCCTTGGTGATGTTGAGGTGTTCCATACCCCAGCGCATCTCGTCACCGTTCAGCACCTTGACCCCGAACTTCTTATGGGCCGCCCGCATGGCCTCTTCGTTTATGAGAGCGGTATAGACCCCCCTGTTCCAATACACCGAACCCACACGGGTAAAGGAGATATGCCCCTTCATTTGGCCATAGACCTTGTCAATGATCTCCTGGATCAGGGGAAAATCCCTCCCTACACCATGCCAGTTGGCCGTGTAATATCCCTTGGCCGCCGGGCCTGCCGGGAGCACGTCCTCTTCAGAACCGCACCACCAGACACCCAGGATGCGGTTGCCGGGGAAACCCAGCCTGGCGGCCTCTTTGAGCGGTACGGTGCAGGAGACGCCCCAGTTCCGGTTGATGACCCAGTCGGCCTTGTATCTCCTGACGATATCCATCCACTGGGCCTTCTGGTCAATCCCGGGCCAGGGCACCGGGAAGTGTCTTACGGTGAAACCATATTTATGGGCAAGGGCTTCCAGTATGGGCTTGGTCTCCTGTCCATAAGGGACATCAATATAGAGGTTGGCGATTTTTAACCCCTTGAGCTTGTCCATGCCCCCCATCTGTTTGCCGATGAACTTAATCTTGGCCGAATTCTGTGACCAGTAATTGGTCGGTGTGGTAAAGACCCAGGGGAAGACGCTTCCGTCAGAGGCATCGGCCCTGCCATACCCGGATGAAAATACCACAATGTGTTCCTTGGTGCCGCGGGGAATCAGGGCATAGGTGATGCCTGTGCTGAGTGGGTGGACAAGGGACATCCTGTCCTTTAACCGTTCATAACACTCGACCCCGCGGGCGGTGTTATAGGCGGTTTCGCACTCCTCCCAGCTGTATTTGATGCCATTGACCCCGCCCTGCATGTTTCTGAGTTCCATAAAGTCTTCCCAGCCGCTGCCAACCCCGCTCCCGCCGGCAGCAAACGGCCCGGTCCGGTAAATCAGGATCCCAAAAAACTGGGTGGGCTCCTCCTTCTCTTTTGCTGCCATGGCCGGCGCCGATACCAGTACAAGGCTCGCCACCAACATCAAGGCAAAAACTGTTACGATCAATTTACGTCCCATACTCGTTACCTCCTTTCTTTGTGGTTAACCGCTTAATGGTAATCCCAACGACTCACAAACTCACCCGGTTAATAAGGAAACGGCCACAGACGCAACTTATCCTTAATGGTCTGCCACAGCCTGGCCATGCCATAGGGTTCGACAACAAGGAAAAAGACGATCAACCCTCCAAAGATGATCGCCTCACTATTGGCACGGATATCTGACGGCACCGTCTCCATGATGGATAATAAGGACTGATTGATAAAGATGGGGAGCAGGGTCATAAAGCCGGCGCCAAAGAATGAGCCCAGGACTGTCCCCATCCCGCCGATGATGATCATCCCCAGGAGGTGAAAAGAGAGAAAGAGGTTAAACTCCTCTATGTTGGCGGCCCCGTAATAGGTGAAGGTTATCAAGGACCCGGCAACGCCTGCATAGAAGGAACTAACGGCAAAGGCTACCAGCTTGTTACGAAAAAGGGATACGCCAATGATCTCGGCGGCCACGTCCATATCCCGAATGGCCATCCAGTTGCGGCCGAGCCGGCCCCTCACCAGGTTTTTCCCAAAAACGGTCAGCAAGATCAAAATACACAGGACCAGATAATATTTCTTTGTTGGTGTATTGATCAGCCATCCGAACAGCACCATCTTCGGGGCCTGTACGGTACCAAAGACACCGCCGCTGACCCATTGCCAATGGGTCAGGACCCATTCGACGATAAACTGGGCCGCAAGGGTGGAAACCGCCAGATAAAACCCCTTGATCCTGAGGGATGGGATCCCAAAGATGGTTCCAACGGCCGAGCCAAAGATCCCGCCACCGAGTATACTCAACGGTAAGGGGATACCATACCGACCATAAAGGATCAACGAGGAATAGGCCCCAACGGCCATAAAGGCGGCATGACCGATTGAGACCTGGCCGGCGTATCCGGTGAGAAAGTTGAGGCCCAGGGCCGCCAGGGAGAAACAGTAAAAGGGGATCATAATGCTGCTGAGCCAGTAGTCGCTGGCCGTCAGGGGGATGACAACAAAGGCCAGGACCAGCATGACACCCAGACCCCACCTATCCAGCGGGATCGGGAAAATGGCCATGTCTTTGGTATAGGTCTCCTTCAGGACGCCACATTCTCGATAGAACATAAACTACACCCTTTCTATGATCTCTTTACCAAACATCCCATAGGGCTTGAACCAGAGGACAAATAATGCCAGCAGGTATGGGAAAAAGGTCTGTATCCCGCCCCCCACATAAGGGCCGATAAAGACCTCTGCCAGGTTCTCGCCCGCTCCCACAATCAGGCCTGCCAGGATTGCCCCGGGAATACTGTCAATACCACCCAGGATGAGCACGGGCAGGGCCTTGAGGGCAATCAGGGAGAGGCTAAACTGGACCCCCAGCCGGGTCCCCCATGCAACACCTGCCACCGTGGCTACGATCCCGGCAATGACCCAGGTCACGGCCCAGGCCCTGAGGAGCGGGATACCCACAGAAAGGGCGGCCTCGTGGTCGTCGGCGACCGCGCGGAGCGCCCTTCCGGTCCTTGTCTTTTGAAAAAACCAGACAAGCGCTGCCACCAGTGCCCCGGCAATACCGCCAAAGGTCAGATCAAAGGTGCTGATCCAGACTTCTCCCATCTGGACAGGGATGTCAGGGATTCCGATATTGAGCCCTTTGGCGTCGGTGCCCCAGATGGCCTGTCCAATGCCCTGGACCAGAAAGGACAGACCAATGGCTGCCATAAAGAGGATAAGCGGGGGGCGGGCCACCAGGGGTCGAAAGACAATAAACACAGTGCCGTATGCCAGGATTGTCATGACAGCGATCGTACAGACAATGGCAAGCCAAAGGGGCATTACTGTCAGGAACCCCACCAGGGCAAGCCCCGCCAGCAAGCTCATATCTCCCTGTGCAAAATTGAAGACATCGGAGGCCTTGTAAATCAGGGCGAAACCCAGGGCCACAAGCGAATACATGACACCCACCAGAAGACCGTTGATCAGTACCTCAAAGAAAAAGGCCATACGCTAACTCCTCAGACTAATTTGGAAGGTAAGTTCTCAATATGTTCGGGTAAATCATATCTTGCTACTATTCACTGGATTCCCGCGGAGGCGGGAATCCAGTAGCCGTTACCCGGACATATTGAGAAGTTGCCAAAATCCATCCCTCCAATACTCCATTACTCCAAATCCTACTCCCCGACTGTCCCCAGATAGGCCTGGATGACCTTTGGGTTTTTTTTGACCTCCTCCGGGGTTCCCTCGCCGATCTTGTTTCCAAAATCCAGGACCACGATGCGGTCGCAGATATCCATGACCACCCCCATATCATGTTCGATCAGGGCGATGGTGTAATTCAGTTCTTCGTTTGCATCCAGGATAAAACGGGCAATATCCTCCTTTTCCTCGAGGTTCATCCCGGCCATGGGCTCGTCGAGGAGCAGGAGCTTGGGCTCTGCAGCCAGGGCACGCCCCAGCTCTACCCTTTTCTGCAGGCCATAGGGCAACATCCCCGCTGGCTGTTTGCGGATGTTTTCGATCTCCAGAAAGTCTATGATCCACTCGACCGATTCCCTGTGTTTGATTTCCTCCTTCTCACTCAGTCCCCAGTAAAAACCCTGGGAGAAGAAGTTTGATTTCATCTTCTGGTTCCGGCCCACAAGGATGTTTCCCAGGGTCGTCATTCCTCTAAAGAGGGCGAGATTCTGAAAGGTCCTGGCGATCCCCATGGCAGCCACATGGTGGGGTTTCATCTTGAGGGGTCTCTCCTTGCCCTCAAAAAAGATGCGGCCTTCATCCGGGGTATAGACCCCGTTGATAACATTGAGCATGGTGGTCTTGCCAGCGCCGTTTGGTCCAATGATGGCCATGATCTCTCCCGGATATACCTCCAGGCTGACCCCGTTGAGTGCCTTTAACCCTCCAAAGGTGATACTGATGTCTTCTACGCGGAGTAAAGGTTCCCTCTTTTTATTCATAATTTCCATGCTCCATCAAAATGTCTCGGCATCACGGATCTTGAGATCAGCCTTCATGGTGGTGGTCCTGCCATCCTCATAGGTAAATGTCGCATCCACCTTTACACTATCTTCTCTTTCATCATAAAGCGCATCAATCAGTTTACCATACTTTTCTGCGACAAACTTCCTTCTTACCTTCCTCGTTCGGGTTATCTCCCCGTCATCGGGGTCAAGCTCCTTGTGCAGCAGTAAAAAGCGCCTGATCTGGGCCCCTTTTAGTTTTTCATCCTGGCTCAGGCTCTTGTTGACCCGGATGACTCCCTCATAAATGAGATCATAGACCTCGGGCTTCTGCGCCAGATCCGTATAACTGGTATAGGGGATATGGCGTCGCTCGGCCCAGTTCCCGACGGCCCCGTAATCGATATCAATAAAGGCAGAAACATAGTCCATATCCTTTCCGTGGGCCACGGCCTCCTTGATATAGGGGCTGAACTTGAGCTTGTTCTCTATATATTTGGGGGCAAACAGGGTCCCATCTTTCAGTCTGCTTACATCTTTGGCCCGGTCTATGATCTTGAGATGCCCCTTCTCGGTCATGTATCCGGCATCGCCAGACTGGACATAGCCGTCTTTAAGGGTCTCCTCTGTTGCCTCGGCGTTCTTATAGTACCCCGTAAAGTTGCCCGGACTCTTATAGGTGACTTCGCCCCTGTCAGTGATCTTTATGTCCACTCCGGGTGCAGGCGCTCCCACGGTTTCAGAATCAATGTCGCCATCTTTTTGAAGGGATATGAGGGCGGTACTCTCAGTCATACCGTAAAGCTGTTTCAAGTTCATCCCCAAGGACCGAAAAAACTCAAATATCTCCGGGCCGATCGCCTCCCCCGCAGTATAGGCGACGCGGACCTTTTTCATGCCAAGGTTATCCAAAAGAGGGGCATAAACAAGGGTCCTGCCTAGTTGATAGAGAATTCTTAGGCCGATGGGGACCGATTCACGCGCTATTCTCAATTTTTCCACCTTATTTGCCACATCCATAAAGAAGTGAAACATCTTCCGCTTGATCCAGGCGGCATCTTCCATCTTGATCATGACCTGCGTCAGCATGTTCTCCCAGATCCTTGGTGGGCAGAAAATATAGGTAGGCCCGATTTCCCGCATGTCGTGGACCACGGTAGAAGTGTCTTCCGGGCAATTAGGCGTAAATCCGGCGACCATGGCCTCTGCGTAAGAAAAGATGTGGTCTCCGATCCAGGCCATGGGAAGATAGGCCATCACCTCTTCGTTTGCCGTGAGGCCATCCCAGTCAATAAAGCCCTGGGCAGCGTCAACAACAGCTCGGTACAAAAGCATAACCCCTTTGGGATTACCGGTGGTACCGGAGGTATAGCAGATGATGGCGAGGTCATCCGGTTGCCCTTTGTTGACCTCCCCCATGAAAAAGCCGGGGTTCTCCTCACCGAATTTTCGGCCCAGTTCCTGGACGTGGGTAAAGGCCATCAGGAATGGCTCGGTGTAGTTTCGCATCCCTTTCGGGTCATCATAGAATATGTATTCGAGTCTGGGGATTTCTTCTCTTAAGGCCAGTAACTTGTCGGACTGCTCCTGGTCTTCGGCCAGGGCAAATCGGGCCTCAGAGTGATCCAGGATATAGTGGAGCTCCTTTTCGATGGCATCCTGATAGAGTGGCACAGGCACTCCGCCCAGGCACTGAGTTGCGGCCAGCCCCCAATAGAGCTGGGGCCTGTTGTCGCCGATAATGGCCATTTTGTCTCCCCTCTTGAAACCGAGCGAGGCCAGGCCAAGGGCGAA
>CAZXCQ010000264.1:0-8781 GCA_964639275.1 uncultured Desulfobacteraceae bacterium
ACCTCGATCTCCGTGATTTCTTAACGCTCTCTAACGGTCTCAGACAAGGATACACCCTTCAAAACGGAACCCCCATTCCCCTGCCTAGGTATCAATTTTAAGAAAGGCTAAATTGATACCGGGTTTCAGGATTTGGGGTTTACGGATACTTGAAACCTGTCGCACTTGTCCGCCGGAATTGTGGCGGAGATCCTGCCTGAAGAAAAAGCGAAGCGGGGAACGCGGGTTACAGGTTTGGTTGCGGCCGAAGACTTGCACAATGCAAGGGATTTACCGTTTACAGGTCATCTGGGGAGATCATGGATAATCAAACAGCCCCTACCCTTGAGATTGAAGACATCACCAAGGTATACAAGACCAAAGGCTCTCTTTTTAGAGGGTCCGGGATGGATGTGATCGCTTTGAACCATATCTCTTTAAAAATATATAAAGGGGAGATATTTGGTCTGGTGGGGGAGAGTGGAAGTGGAAAGACGACCGTAGGCCGTCTGATTGTGAGCCTTGAGAAGACCCAGCATGGCCGGATATCCCTGGAGGGTGTTGAAATAACCGGGCTCAAGGGACGAGCGCTAAAGAATTTTCGCCGCGGGGTCCAGATGATCTTTCAAGACCCATATCAGTCCCTTAATCCCCAGCGATCCGTCTATGATACGATCTCAGAACCATTGGGGGTCCACTCGATCGGGAATGCGGAGACCCGGAGGGAGCTGGTGGATGAGGCCATGAAATCGGTCGGGCTGTCGCCGCCGGCTGACTTCTGGTATCGATATCCCCACCGGCTGAGTGGGGGACAGAGACAACGGGTGGCCATTGCAAGGGCAATGGTCCTAAAACCCCATTTTGTTATCGCTGATGAGCCCACATCCATGCTGGATGCCTCCATTTCCGCCCAGATCTTTAACATCTTGTTGCAGATGAGGGAAAAGCTGGGTGTCACCATGCTCTTCATCACCCACAGTCTTGCGGCGGCCAGATATCTCTGTGACCGTATCGCCGTAATATACCGGGGGAACCTCATGGAGATCGGACCGGCAGAGGAGATCATCAGAAGTCCCAGGCATCCATACACGCAGGCGCTTATCGACGCAATCCCCAAGTTTGGGCACAGCGGAGAGGTCAAACATTACGGGACCCTTCTCGCGGCCAAACGAGAAGCGACAAACGGTCAGTTTTGCCCTTTTTTCCCGAGATGCAAAGTTGCTCACGAAACCATATGCCACAAGAAAATGCCTCCTTTGAAGGAGATTTCCCCTTCCCATTTGGTGGCGTGCTATTATGCAGAAAAGGAGTTTGAATTGTGAGCAGACCCCGGATCAAGAGGTCTTGCTGATTTGATGGATGTCTATACGCGATTTAGACGATGTAAGAGAACTCTTTGGGGCTTTGTCCGGTACATTTGTCGGGGTGGGAATGACGGCCTTCTCCAGGATCACACCCGCCTACTTCCTGGCCCCCTACCATATCGCCAGTCTCAGAAAGACCCTTGACCTTCCCCTGCTGAGGGCCAAGGCAGATATTTTTTGCCTTGAAGAAGAGACAGGGGAACCCATCCGTGGCAAGGGGCTCAATTCGGCATGGCTCCTTGACCATCCACGGGCCCAAAGGTTTTTGAAAAGACTCCCAAAGCCAAAGCACCTTCTGTTATATCAGAATTACCCCGACCTCATGGGGCTGGGAAGGCAAGAGGGCTGGAGGCTCTTGGCCAATCCGGCTGATCTACGGATACAGGTGGGTCAGAGAGTTTTTTTTAAAAAGATGGTGGCGGAGCTTGGGCTTCCAGGTGTACCCGGGGCTATCTATCCGCTTGAAACGATCCATACGCGCGGGCATGGATACTGGAGAGAATTGTTTGGTCCCGAATTTGTCATTCAGCTCCCCGAAATCGTCCAGGGTGGCGGAAGAGGGACATTCTTTATCCGATCCCCCCTCAAATACCGGCAGGTCCAGACCCGACTCAGAGAGAAGCGCTGGCGCGGCGTGAAACTTAGCACGGTATCCATCCACAGATTTATTGAAGGGACGGCCGCAAGCATCGCACTCTGCCTGACAAGACACGGGGTCCTCACGTCAAGGCTTCAAAGACAGCTCATTGACCTCTCCTACTGCCGGCATCTTTCCGAGGACGGCGTCTTCTGTGGCCACGTGTGGGATGAAGACGAATGGCCTTCAAGGATTGACCACGATGCCAGAAGACAGGCAGACCTAGTGGGCAGGTATCTATGGGCGCTCGGGTATAAAGGGATACTCGGAATCGACTTTGTTATCGGCAAGGGAAATAGAGAGATATATCCACTCGAGATCAATCCACGCCTTACGGGGGCCTTCCCCATGCTTTCTCTCCTCTACCTGAAAGACGGCAAAATACCCCTGGAAGTCTTCCACATGCTCGAGTTTTTGGATGTAAACTACGCAGTGGATATAGAGGCCTTGAATGAACAGTATGCCGAGCCGATCCGGGGGAGTCACCTTGTGTTATTTGTCGAGGGGAGGCATGGGCAGGCCTCAAAAAAGGGACTGAGGGCGGGGCTCTACGAACATCATCAGGCAAAGAGGAGGGTCTCTTTTGTAAGGGGGGCGGTTGATTACCGCGATATCAAGAACGACAGCCAGTTTATTGTCACAGACGGTCCCCCTGCTTTTCTTGAGACCCCCGGCCGTCACCATGGCTCAGGCGAGACGGGTGAGTACCCCATTTCAGACACGGGTTCCACAGACCCTCCTTACAGGCTTTGCCGCGTCCTGTTTCCCTGCCCCGTTGTGGATAATGAAGGGGTTCTCTCGCCCCATGCACTCGGTGTGATCGAGTGGATCTATTCATGAAACTCCCCTTTATCATATCGCTCCCCCACTGCTCGGACCGGATCCCGAAGGCGGCAAGACCAGCGGTCCTTTTGAGCGACGAGGAGATAGTTGAGTCAACAGATATGGGGGCAAAGGAGATCTTTGGATCTTTGTCGGCCAAGGTTGTCCTGCGTGCCCGGTGGAGCAGGATCTTTGTGGATCTAAACAGGGACGTCGATCAAGGCGGGCCAAGGGGCGTGATTCCACAGATAGATTACCATGGCCGTCCTGTCTATGGGGCAGGATTGTCTCCGGGCAAATATGAGATCGAGCGACGGCTCAGGGGGGGTTACTGGCCGTATCATCAACGACTGACAAAGGCCCTGGCCCGGCCTGATACCCGGGGTCTTATCGACTGTCATTCCCTCAACGGGGTAGGGCCCCCCGGGGCTCCTGACAGGGGAAAGAAGAGAAAGGATATCGTCCTGAGCAACAACGGGGATCTCAGGGGAGATACGGTCCCCTTCCTGGGCGGGATTACCTGTCCGGCCAAGGCCATGCGGCGCATAAAAGAGACCTTTGAGAAGAACGGGTTATCGGTTGCAATCAATGACCCCTATTCTGGTGGTTTTATTATTAGACACCATGGTAAAGAGGCTATAAATAGGGGAAAGTTTGCATTTCAGATAGAGATCAATCAGGATCTCTTTATGGATCCCCTTGACAGGCGAATAGTGGGGGAAAGACTGGAGGAAGTCAGGGCCAGGATTACCTGGTGCATGATATCCTCCCTGACAGGACTGCTCACTGGGGGCTGGCTGTGAATGGTTGCCAAAAAATTTCCTCTTCCGCTCAAGGGCTTTTTCTGGTAGATTGATTCTGATCTCTATTTCGGTTTCTGGATCAGAGTTGTCAAATCACCTCAACTTTTTTGGAAAAAGGGGATATCAAAATGGACGACACACGAAAAAGATCATCACGGTTATCCATCCGGTTTTTATTGATCCTGGCGTGGAGCCTCGTCGTGGGCCTTCCGGCCTTTGCCTTGGAGAAGACCTTTACCAATTCCCTGGGGATGGAGTTTGTCTTGATTCCGGCCGGGAGCTTTATCATGGGTAGTCCACCCAATGAACCCCATAGAACCAGAGATGAGGCCCAGCATAAGGTCACCATCTCAAAGCCCTTTTATATGCAGACCACCGAGGTCACCGTAAAACAATGGCGGGCCGTAATGGGGAGAAAGTTTTTTGGCAGAAAAAAGGGTTCAGATGACATGCCAGTGGTGAAGGTCTCTTGGCACGATTGCATGGACTTTATTGAGAAGTTGAACACCCTCGGTGAAGGGACCTATCGCCTTCCGACAGAGGCGGAATGGGAATATGCCTGCCGGGCAGGCAGCACGACCCCCTATAGCTGGGGAAACGGCATTGATTGTACCAAGGCCATGTATAGTAACAACACCCAGAAATCCGAGGAATGCGTCGACTATATCAAATCAAGAGGCATGGGACTGGATCAGCCGGCACCGGCAAAAAGTTACCCTCCCAATGCATGGGGGCTTTATGACGTGCACGGGAATGTCTGGGAATGGTGCCAGGATTGGTACGGCGCCTACCCCAAGGGTGCAGCGGTTGATCCCCCCGGACCTGATTCAGGAAGCGACAGGGTGCGTCGGGGAGGAAGCTGGTTCAAATATGGGTATTATTGCCGCAGTGCCAATCGAAATTTTGGACCTCCCTCGAGCAGGTATCAGACCACCGGTTTCAGGCTGGTAAGGGAGGTCGAGTGACTGCAATCACAAATCCTATAGTCCCATCCCCCCTGTCAAATCCCCACCCTTTCCCTCTCCGATTGGAAAGATGATCTGCTCCTTGACACCTCATCTGAAACAACTAACTTATGAGGTAGACTCAGAAATCACTTTCTAGGTATGGATCTACCCATGATCTTTGTCCTGCGGAAAGCGGGATCTGGCGCAAGGATTCGTCCCTTTGATGAAATCTGAGACCGGTTTAGGCGCGGAATAGCTGTCGATTAATCCTTTTATCGGGTTGAGTCTCCAGGTTCAATTTCATGGCTGATCAGAGTGTTACCCTTTCCATAAGCGGCATGACATGCGCCAATTGCGCCCTTAATATTGAAAGGAACCTCCGTAAACTCAAGGGCGTGAAAGAGGCGACCGTCAATTTCGCCACAGAACGGGCCGAGGTCTCATTCGACCCTGATCGGCTTCAGCTCAAGGAATTGCAAGACAGGATCCACGACATCGGTTACGGCGTTGCCGTCTCGACCGCCGAAATCCCTGTCACCGGCATGACGTGCGCCAACTGTGCAACAAATATTGAACGGGCCTTAAAGAAGGTCAAAGGTGTAGTCGCTCCCTCGGTCAACTTTGGTGCAGAGCGGGCCCATGTGGAATATATCCCCACCTTGACCTCAATAGAAGAGATCATCTCTGCCATAGAGGGGGCCGGTTATGGTGCCATCCTGCCGGATGAGGCCCTTGATGATGAAGATGCCGAGCTAAGGGCTCGAAGGGAGGAGATAAGGAGTCAGACCCGAAAGTTCCTGACAGGTGTCTTATTTGCGGCCCCCCTTTTTTTTCTCAGCATGGGAAGGGATTTTGGCCTGCTTGGCCTGTGGAGCCATGCAGGGTGGGTCAACTGGCTCTTTCTTGCCCTGGCCACACCGGTCCAGTTCTATACCGGATGGGACTATTATACCGGGGGCTGGAAAAGCCTTAAAAATGGCAGCGCCAATATGGATGTGCTTGTGGCAATGGGGTCATCAGTGGCCTATTTTTACTCCCTCTTTGTTCTCTGTGCCCCCCTGCTCGGTGGTCATGTCTATTTCGAGACCTCGGCGGTTATCATCACCCTAATCAAGCTGGGCAAGATGTTGGAGTCCAGGACAAAGGCCAGGACAGGGGGTGCCATACGCAAGTTGATGGGACTTCGACCCAAGACAGCCACCATCCTGGAGGATGGAAGAGAGAGGGAAATCCTTGTATCCCATGTCAAGGTGGGGGACACGGTCATTGTGCGGCCCGGGGAAAGCATCCCTGTGGACGGGGTTGTGCTGGATGGGGAGTCTGCGGTGGACGAATCCATGCTCACGGGTGAACCGATCCCGGTAGACAAGGTCCCTGGGGCCCACCTGGCGGGTGGGACGATCAATGGCGAGGGCCGTCTCAGGTTGAAGGCCACCCGGGTCGGCAAGGACACCGCCCTTGCCCGGATTGTCCGGCTGGTCCAGGAGGCACAGGGCAGTAAGGCCCCGATCCAGGCACTCGCTGATCGGGTGGCCGCTGTGTTTGTCCCGGGCGTGATCGGGATCGCCTTTCTGACCTTCCTCCTGTGGTGGATCATCGGTGGCGAATTTGTCCCGGCCATGATTCGCCTGGTCGCTGTCCTGGTGATCGCCTGCCCGTGTGCATTGGGCCTGGCTACCCCCACCGCCATCATGGCGGGGACGGGGCTGGGGGCAGAAAAAGGTCTGCTTTTCAAAAACAGCGAGGCCCTGGAGCTCTCCACCAAACTTGACACGGTTGTCCTGGACAAGACGGGCACCATTACCCTTGGAAAACCGACTGTTGTCGATCTGTCGCCTCTGGGTCCCCGGTTTGGGGAGGAAAACGAGCTCCTGAGGATCGGGGCATCCGTGGAAAAGGGCTCCGAACACCCTCTGGGGCGAGCCATTGTGAGTGAATCAGAGGGCCGGGGGCTGGACTTGTTTGAGCCAAAGGGCTTTCGGGCATTCGGGGGGCTCGGGGTTCAAGCCGAGATCAACGGCAAGACCGTCCTGGCGGGGAAACCAAAGTGGTTTGATAACCCGTCCTTTGATCTATCCAACGCAGAGAAGCGGATCAAGGCCTTTCAGAGTGAGGGAAAGACAGTCATCGTTGTGGCGACGAAAGAAGAGCCTCTGGGTCTCATAACCCTTGCAGACACGGTCAAACCGGAGTCCGGCAAGGCCATCGGAGAGCTTCACAAGATGGGGCTAAAGGTGGTGATGTTGACCGGAGACAATATCCAGACCGCCAGGGCCATCGCATCGGAGGTCAATATTGACGAGGTGATTGCTGAGGTCCGGCCCGAGGAGAAGTCATCAAAGATCAGGGAACTGCAAGAAAGGGGCGAGACCGTGGCCATGGTAGGGGATGGGATCAATGATGCCCCATCCCTGGCCCAGGCAGACGTGGGCATCGCCATCGGTACCGGGACAGATGTGGCCATGGAGACTGCGGATGTGATCCTGGCAAGCGGGAGTCTCAACGGTGTGCCAAAGGCCATTCATCTTGGCCGCGCCACCATGAAGACCGTCAGGCAGAACCTCTTCTGGGCCTTTTTTTACAATCTTGTCCTTATTCCTGTTGCGGCCGGTGTGCTCTATCCGCTTGAGTTTGTTCCCGGGTTCTTGAGACACCTCCATCCGATCCTTGCGGCACTGGCCATGGCCATCAGCAGCATTACGGTCGTATCCAATAGCCTTCTTCTATACCGGAAAAGGGTGTACTAACTGTTTACATGGACGTAAGCGTTCACAGGTTCCGGGTTCAGCGTTCAGGGTTAGGGAAAGGGACAAGATCGAAGACCTGGAGTCCTCGTAAAACATGCTGGCTTTGCCACATGCTTGCCAATACGTCGCCAATTTTCAGGATAGGACAGACGAATCCGGGCGCTTCTCACGTGAATATGCGCCCAAAATAGAATCTGGGGATAAGAACGTAACCTTGAACCCCTGAACCCTTGAACCCGTGAACGGGTTACACATGGATCACGGTTTTTCTCAACCCCTCGGTTTGCCCCTCTTGCTTTCCTGGGATAGGAGGCAAGAGGCCGGGATTTTTTCGCCAGGCGGGCTTGACTTAAGTCAATGCAGAGGGCCAGGCCGTTTGCTACGATCCGTGTCAAAGAGCCGATCTCACATTTTCGCAGGCGAGCCGGAGGCCATGGCTCAATTACCCTCCCGGCCGGCGGGGTGAGTGAGGCGAGACGGTTCAGGAGGTAAATACCATGAGGTGCCCAGGTCAAGACAGCCGGTATTGGAAACCCGGGGCGATCTTTGAGGCCAAGTGCCCCAGTTGTGGAAATGAGGTGGAGTTTTTTAAGGACGATTCAACCAGGCTCTGCAAGCAGTGCGGCCATCGGTTCTTGAACCCAGAAATGGACTTTGGCTGCGCCTCTTACTGCAAATACGCAGAACAGTGCCTTGGGTCGCTCTCGCCCGAGCTCCTGGCACAGAAAGAGGATCTTTTTAAGGAGAGGGTGGCAATCGAGATGAAGCGGCATTTCAAACAGGACTTCAAACGTATAGGCAGAACTGTCCGTGTGGCCCGGTATGCCGAACAGATCGGAAAAGAAGAGGGCGGAGACCTGGGGCCAATCATAACGGCGGCCTATCTCCACGGGCTGGGGGTGGACGTGGCCCGCGACATCCTCAAGAAGCTGGATGCCAGCGAGGGGCTGGTGGAAGAGGTATGTGACCTCATTGGTCGTCTGGATCGTCCCGGATCAGATGAGACCGTCAATTTTAGATCACTCCATGATGCCAATTTGATCGCAGATCACGAAGAGAGACAGAAGGAGCCCCCCGCATCCCGGGGAGAACTGGTCCAGCCCCTGGGGGAGTGTTTCCTTACAGAGGCTGGCCGCGAACTCGGAGAAAAGATCCTTTCAAAATAGAAGTCCCTACCCACCAATTCCCCATCCCAAATACCGATAAGGCCTTCCGCTTGACATCCTCAGGTCTTTCCATTAATTTGCCACACCAGAAACCGTTCACCCCCCCGGGTTTTCTAAAAGGTAACACTTTAGCCGTTTGAAACCCGGGGAATGGGGATTCGGAACCCCCATTTCCCTGTCTAAGTTCCAAATTTGAAGAAAGCTAAATTGATACATAAAAAGTTACGGAAAAGCTGAGGGCAGAGATTCGGGTGGGGATTCTTTTAAGGAGGCGGCTGAGCTGATGGAATTTTCAGTGAGCCCGGATGGGGAGAGA
>CAZXCQ010000265.1:0-8760 GCA_964639275.1 uncultured Desulfobacteraceae bacterium
GATGCGGTGTTTTCGAGTCTTGAACTGGACTGGCGGGATCATGTGACAGTCAACCACAAGCTGTTCCGACCCACAGACATTCTCATAAGCAGGGCCGACCCGGAAAAGGCGTCGCGGAACTTGGGTTGGCGGGCCAAATACAGGATGCGAGATGTGGCCAGGATGATGGTGAAGGCCGAAGACAGAGGTCACCCCAGGTGAACCCCCCCATGTACCATCCTCCAGAGGCGGATAAATCTTCCGGAGCTACCCCAGTTGAACACCCAGAGGGTCCCGGTTCAACGGGACAGGCAGGGCAGGCTGGAAGGGGACCCCAGTGCAATAGGAGAGAAAACGGCCCCAGTGGGATAATGAGGAGATTCCACGGGGTAAACATTGCACGGGGTAAACCCGGTTCAACCCCAGTACGATCTGCCGGACCTACGGGGCAGGCGGGGCAGGGATGTCGGAAGAAGGAAGAGTGAAGACTGGGTGCTGACGGCGGAAGAGAGGAGATTATGGAGATTCAACAGATACGTAACGCAACACTAAGGATTACTTACGGAGGAAGGGTCTTTCTTACCGATCCCATGCTATCGGAGAGACATGGGTTTGACTCGTTTGCCGGCATATCTCCCAACCCGACTGTTGATTTACCGATACCGGCCGGGGATGTTGTGGCGGGTGTTGAGATGGTCCTTCTCTCACATTTGCATATTGACCATTTTGACCCAACCGCACAGGATATGCTTTCCAAAGACATTCCGATCTTCTGTCAGCCAGGAGATGAAAAGCGACTCAGGAAAAAGGGGTTTGAGGCGGTTACTCCGGTTGACCCATCCACAGAATGGAATGGCATAAGGCTAACCCGGACACAGGGCCGACACGGCACAGGCACCTGGGCCGAGAAGATGGGAGACGTGTCCGGATATGTTCTTCAGGCCGAAGGCGAGCCCACGGTCTACTGGGCGGGGGATACCATCTGGTGTGATCGGGTCATTCAGGTGGTGATAGACTTTCAACCGGACATCATTTTGACACATTCCAGCGGCGCAAGGCTTTCTGATAGCGATCCGATAGTGATGGATGCTGAACAGACCATTGCCATCTGTCGTGCAGCACCCGATACCATTGTTGTGGCCACACACATGGAGGCCCTTGATCACGGAACGGTCTCAAGGGCTGAACTCAGGGCCCTGGCTGAAAGGGAAGGCATAAGGGCCCACCGGCTGTTTATCCCCCTTGACGGCGAGGTGCTCCGGTTCTGATGAACAATGCGCTCCGAGGACCACGCGGTGTATCTATCTGTCCGTTCCTTCAAAATATCGTGCCGGCCGCAGGAGAAGTAAAAGGTCATCAACGAGATCGATACTGCCTGTGTTATGCGCTTCTTGGATAACACGGGATCCCCTTATTTCTTAGTAACACTTTAGCTTTGTGAAAGCTGGGCAATGGGGATTCCGAACCCCCATTGCCCTCTCCAAGTGCCGGTTTTGAAAAAAGCTAAATTGATACATTTGTCATAAATCGTCAAGAGCGGGCCAGGATGATCCTGGCGTCTGCCACAACACATCTGTCCGAGGAACACATGACCGGATTTAGATCAATGGATTCAAAGTGCTCTGCGATTTCCATAACCAGTCCGGAGAAGGCCAGCAGCATATGGGCCACCGCTTCCAGGCCCACAGGTTCCGAGCCTCGGTAACCCTCGAGCAGTTTGTGGGCCTTGAGACCCCGGATCATCGACTCCACATCCCTCCGGGTAAGCGGTGCCATCCTCAGGGCCGTGTCCCGATATATCTCCACCCCTGTCCCGCCCAGGCCCATCAGGATGACCGGCCCGAACTGATAATCCACCTTGGCACCGACTATCAACTCGACCCCGCCTAGCATCTCCTCCACCAGCACCCCCTCAAACCCCTCCAGTCCGCTAAGCCTGCCAAAGGCCCTTTCCAGTCCTTTCTCATCCGCAATACCAATAACCACTCCGCCCGAATCTGTCTTGTGGACCACCCTGGGAGAGACCACCTTGGCCACGACCGGATAGCCGATCTCCCGGGCAAAGTCACACAGTTCATCAAGGCTGCGACTCCACCTAAATCGAGGAACCGCAAGCCCTGCAAGGCTCAGCAGACGTTTGGCCTCGGGTTCGATGACCCATCCCGTCTGACTTGAAGCCAGAAGGATGTCCCCTATCTCCTTTGTCAACATGGTTCATTCCTCCTCATGGCCTCGGCCATAAGCACTGCCCCTTCAATGGCAGGGGAGACAGGCACACGGTTTAGCTCGAATCCGTCAATCAGCATCCTGTATTTATCCACGTGTGGGACGTAGGCCACCAGGGGCTTACCTTCCCGGCCATAAACATGGCTCAATCTGGCCCCCAGGTCAGTTGTTATTCCCGGTGAATAGGGCAAGAGCAGCATCATGACACAGTCGATTTCCGGTGCCCTGCTGAGGTATTGGGCCGCAACAACAAAATCGTCATCCACGGCGCTCCCTGTCAGGTCTATGGGGTTGCCAAGCGAGGCAATTGGCCGCACACTGGGAGAGAGCGCCTCCCGGATCTCCCTTTGCAGGTCTTCGGGGATGGGGGGCACCGTGAGACCGTTTTTATAACAGCAATCGACCGCCATGGCGCCGTGACCCCCGCTCCCCGTGATGATCCCCATTCTGCCGGTAACGGATCTCTTATAACAGCTGAGGGACTCGCAAAAGGAGACCAATTCAAACTGATTCCGTGCCTCGACCACCCCATATTGCGAGAGTACCTGCGAGAAGACCTCATAATCACCCGCCAGGGAGGCGGTGTGGCTGGAGACGGCCCTCCCCCCCTCGACACTCTTTCCCGATTTCATGACAATGACCGGCTTTGGACATTGACTGGCTGCCAAGACAAAATCCCGGCCCTCGTTTTCCCCAAAACCCTCCAGGTAAAAGGCAATGACATCTGTCTTGGGGTCCTTGCAGAAATAAGTCAAAAGATCGACCTCCTTGATCAACGCCTTGTTTCCGATGCTCACCCCGAGGGAGAGTCCCACTCCTTCGTCTGCGAAATTGATCATCTGATCCACCAGGATGCCACCACTCTGGCTCACCACCGCGACATTGCCCTGATTGGGTTGCACCAATCTCTCACTGGGAAGAAAAAAAGTGTCCACATAGGAGGGGGAAAAGATGCCGAGGCAGTTGGGGCCGATAAAGGGAAAGTCGGCTTCTCGAGCCAGGGCCACGATTTGATCCTGAAGGTCGCTCCTACCGCTTTCAGCAAACCCCCCGGAGATCACCACCCCACCCCCGGCCCCGGCCTGGATACAGCCCTCCAGGACATCGGCGACCTGTTCCGCACGTACGACAATCACCGCAAGATCCAATCTCTCCGGAATCTCTGATACCCGGGTGAAGACCCGCGCCCCCTGCAAGACCCCGCCCTTTGGGTTGACCGGGTAGACCTTGAGGGGGTAGCGGAGATGGTTCTTGCTGTAAATTACATTGGCCGGATGCCGGTCGTTTGTCAAAGAGACCCCGATGACGGCCATGGACTCTGGTTGAAACAGCCTTTCAAGGTTCATGATCGCTTCCTCTTTAGATGCACGTTTACAGGTTCAGAGTTCGCAACAGCTTTGTAAAAGCCGGGCAATGGGGATTCCGTTTTTCGGGCGTATAACTCGCCCGTAAGAGAGCGTAAAGAAATCACCTGCCAGAGGAAAAAATAGGAGGCAGTAGTCCCGGGAAAGTCTTATGGTTTTTGGCAAGGTCGATCTTCGTGATTTCTCAACGCTCTCTAACGGTCTCAGACAGGCTTGCCTGCCTTAGGCAGGGATACACCCTTCAAAACGGAACCCCCATTGTCCGGGTTTCAAAAAGCGTAACCGTTCACGGGTTCAAAGGTTCCCCGCGGAGCGGGATCTTCGACAGGGGTTTCCCGCTGAAAGCGGGATTGCATTCTTGTCCCCGGATTCCATTTTAGACGCGTATTCACGTAGGAAGCGTCCGGCTTCGTCATTTTCAACCTGAAAACTGGCAGCGTATTGGCAAGCATGTGGCACAGCCAGGATGTTTTGCGAGGACTTCGGGGCTTCAGTTTTGTCCTTGTCCCTAACCCTGAACGTTGAACCCTGTCGAAGATCCCGACTCTCTGAGCGGGGAACCTGTGAACGCTTGCCAAAAAGCCAAAGTGTTTCGAAATAACAAAGTTTAACAAAATGACAAGGCTACGCAGCCCATATCGATTCGAGCGATGTGCCGGTGGGGTCAATCATCAATCCGGGACGATTGTTTTTGAGATCCCAGGAGACAAAAAAGCTGAGTCGGTCAATGGGCCGCTCTTCCGGCTTTTCCACATGCCTTGATATCACCCCCCTGGCCTCCCGAACCGTTGCCCGGATCAACCGGTCCAGTTTCATTTGCTCGTTCAGAGCCTTGAGCAGGGGAGAGGTCTGAAGTTGTTCAACGGCCTCTTCCCAGTGGATACCGGCCAACTTGCGGCGCAACACATAGGCGTTTCCCCGGTCTCTGATTGTGAGCAAGGGAGGGTTGACCCTTACCCGGGCCTTGAGGGCACTTGCGTCGAGGATATCGGATGCCAGTTTTTCGAGCAGGCCCTTCTTTTCTTCCAGTTCAGGGAGTTGTCTGGCCTGGATTCGCTCGAATATAAATGAGGCGCCTCCCACGGTAATCTCCTTTAGACGCGTCGGATCAAATCCCAGATCCACCAGGTCTCCGATGCACAGGCTGTCGGTTCCAGTCCTCCCCTTCTCCTCGATCCAGGCGATAAGGCTCGGCCTCTGGTAGTTGGGTAGGGCCTCTATGGCCCGTGCGGGTTGCTTTTTCAGGTCTTCAGGAAGCCTAAACCATAACCCCTTGTCTCCAGTAACATATGAGGGTTTGCTTGGCAATTCCCGGGGCGCATAAGACTGTAAAGGAAGTGCCGTTACTTCCGGATTGAGTACGATCTGCTCCAGCGACTCGCCACCGGTATAACCCAGGAGATCCCCTATTCGACGTCTAAAGGCGATCAGCTTGGTAACGAATCGGGTAAACATATACCGCATCAATGGTGTGTTCTCACCCCGCCGCAAGGTGCCTTCAAAATAGGTCAGCAGGGCCGAGTAGAGGTCTTTGAACTCGGCGATGGTCCGCTGGACCATCACCTCATTGTCCCGCATGTCTATGGCGGCGCGCTTACGCGTGATATGGTAGAGGAGTTTGAGGACCGGTTCTTTTAGATCCTTCCCCTGAAGCCGGGGGGGGATATAGATCATGTAGTTCCCTGGAATATCCTGGGCGGTCTTGCCGATGATATCTTCGATCGGTCGCCACGACTGCTTTATATAGATGTCGTATGTGGGGTCCTCTCTGGGAATGATATTGTCAAGAATCCCCACAGCGGACTTTCCAATCAAAAAGTCCTTGAAATACTTTAGAATCCGATTGCCGAGCGACCTTCTCCTAAACGGTGTTGCGACCTCCACATAAACGAGATAGTAGCATGGGATCGGCTTTCGCAGGTAGAGCATATTGAGACGCCCCAGGGTTTCTCCTGTCTCGGCGTTGATATCGAATTCGCGGAAACCGTTCTGAGTATCCTCAGGTTTGAGGCGGTCAATCTTGCTCCCGGCGACCGTCGCATTGACAAGGCCCCACAGGTCGCTAAAGAGATCCGCTACGATGGGGGACCCTGAAGAACCCAGGCGCATGCCTTCGTCGATCAACCCGATCAGGGCCAGCCTTTCGTTGAGGCCGATTCGGTTCTTTCCCCCTGCGGGCTGCTCTGGCAGAATGGATTGGGGTGAATCTTCTTTCATCATGAATCTCCTCTGCGATTACCAGATGCCGTAACACACCTTAGCCCGTCGAAACGCGGGCAATGGGGATTCCAAACGCCCATTGCCCTGCCCGGGTGTCGGTCTTAGAAAAGGCTAAATTGACGGTTTCGCAAGAAGTCGTCACTCCGGTGAAAACCGGAGTCCAGAGTCTCCGTAATCAATGGAAAATACTGGATTCCGGCTTACGCTGGAATAACAAAAAAGGGTGATTTCCGACTTTTTACGAGGTTGTCGGGTTTACGGTTCAAAAAAAAGCGGAGTGTGTGCTCCGCTTTTTTTTGTCCCAAGATTTTTGCGCTGTCACACACTACGGCATCCTGGACCCCCCGCTAAAGTAAAAATAAAAAAAGTCAAAGGTGTGTGTAACAGTCATCATTTTCCTCATTTGTCGATACCTTATTCCCTATTTAGAGATTTGTCAATAGGTTTTTGCAGATAACCCGCTTTTTTGGTTTTTGAGGATTTCGATGGTCTCCAAGATTTCCTCCCTTGTTACCCCCTGGCGTAAGGTCTCCATACGCCGCATGACCTCTGAAAACCGAAGGCCTTCGGCGGCACTGATCCACTCCAGCTGAAGCCTTTCAGGACGGATACCCAGCCTGGACATCTTTTTGTGGACCTTTTTGATGCGTTTTTCTGTCCAGTGGTTTGCATCAATGTAATGGCAGTCACCGATATGACATCCGCTCACCACGACAACGGGTGCCCCTTTTGAAAACCCGTGCCAGATAAACTTCTCATCCACCCGTCCGGAACACAGGGTGCGGATCAGGCGGACGTTGGGGGGATACTGGAGCCGGGATACACCGGCATAGTCGGCCCCGGCATACGAACACCAGTTGCACGCAAAGGCCAGGATCTTTTCCTGCGGATCTTCCTCAAAAAGGGCATCCACCTGCCCGAGGACCTGGGTGTCGGTAAAATGGTTCATGGTGATGGCACCAAAGGGGCACTCTGCCGCACAGGTGCCACAACCGGCGCATGCCGCCGTGTTGACAACGGCCGGGATCTTTTTCTTCACATCCACCGCAATCGCATGATAGGGGCAGACCTCCGCACATCTTCCGCATGACTTGCAGTGCTCGGAGACCACCTCGGAGGTGATGGGCTCCGAGGTGATCTTACCCTCATGCATCAACCGGATGGCACGTGCCGCTGCGGCCGAGGCCTGGGTGACGCTCTCCTTGATATCTTTGGGTCCCTCGGCGCACCCGGCATAAAAGAGCCCCCTTGTTGCGGCGTCCACCGGCTGCAATTTGGGGTGGGCTTCGAGGAAAAACCCATCAGGGTTTAGCTGAAGCCCCAGCATCTCCTGGAGCTTCTGGGTGCTCGATGCGGGCTTGATCCCGACGGCCAGGACGAGCATATCCAGGTCCAGGACCTGGAGCTTTCCTGTGACCGTATTTTCCACGGCCACCCTCAGTGACCCCTCAGGGGTCTCTTCAACCGATCCGGGGAGTCCCCTGATGTATTGAACCCCCAATCGCCGACTCCGCCTGTAGAGGTCTTCAAAGCCCTTTCCAAAGGCCCGGATGTCGATATAGAAGACCCTGATCTCCATATCCGGGTAGTGCTCCTTTAACAGGAGCGTGCCCTTGACTGTATTCATACAGCAGACATTGGAGCAGTAGTCGCTGCCTTTTCTTGCAGAACGGGACCCGACGCACTGGACAAAACCGATGGATCGGGGTCTCTTCCGGTCGGTGGGACGGATCAGTTCGCCCCTGGTCGGCCCCCCGGCATTGATCAGACGTTCAAATTCGAGGCTTGTCAGGACATTTTCAAATCTTGTATATCCATACTCGTCAAGCTCCGTAGGGTCATAGACCTCCAGCCCGGTGGCCACGATGATCGACCCCACCTCCTCCACGATCTCCTCATCAGACATGCGAAAATTGATACACCCCTTGTCGCAGGCATCCACGCACTTTGCGCAAACGACCGGGTTGTGCCCCAGGCACTCATGGATGTTTATGACATAGGCGGAGGGTACGGCCTGTGGAAATGGGCTAAAGATGGCCCGCCGGGATGACAACCCGAGATCGAACTCGTCAGGCCGAACCACAGGGCAGACCTTGGTGCACTCGCCGCAGGCCGTACACTCCTTCTCATCCACATATCGGGCCTTTTTGAGGATCTTTACCTGGAAGTTGCCCACGTACCCCTTGACGGCCACTACTTCGCTCATTGTCAGGAGCTTGATCCGGGGATGTCGACCGACATCCGTCATCTTCGGACCGAGTATTCAGATGGAACAGTCCATGGTGGGAAAGGTCTTATCCAGCTGTGCCATTGTCCCACCGATTGAGGGCCTCTTTTCCACCAAGACCACATCAAATCCGTTGTCGGCCAGGTCCAGGGCCGCCTGAATTCCTGCAACACCCCCTCCGATGATCAGGCTTCGCCGGGTGAGGGGGAGCACCTCTTCATAGAGGGGCCTGAGGTGGCGTACGCGGGAGACCGCCATCTTGACCAGATCTGTGGCCTTGGCTGTTGCCGGCTCTGGCGCGTCCATATGTACCCAGCTGCATTGCTCACGAAGGTTTGCCATCTCCAGCAGATAGGGGTTGAGACCGACCGCCTTGGCCATCTGCCGGAAGGTGGGTTCATGGAGCCTGGGTGAACAGGATGCAATCACTATCCGATCCAGACCGTGTTCCAGGATATCATCCTTGATCTGCTTCTGGCCGGGTTCGGAACAGGCATAGCCCACGTCCTTTGAGACGATCACATCGTCGAGCCGGGCAGCGGATTCAGCCACCCTTTTGCAATCCACTGTCTGGGCAATATTTAACCCGCAGTGGCAGACATAGACCCCCACCCGGGCCCCTTCCTCCACCGCATTTGGTGGTGCTGCTAACGCCTCTTGTTTCATTTTATTCTCTTTCTATAGCTTCTTCGTAGCCGTTCACAGGTTCAGCGTTAGAAACAAAGACAAGATTGAAGACCCGGA
>CAZXCQ010000266.1:0-8729 GCA_964639275.1 uncultured Desulfobacteraceae bacterium
CAATGGCGTTTGTGACCAGGTTGAGCAGAGACCGGTGGAGACCGTTTCGGTCAAGGTAACATTGGTCAATTGACGAATCGAAATCTCTGACCAATGTGACCCCGCTTCTTTTTGCCCTCTCCATCATCAAATCATATACATCCTGGGCAATAGCGTTCGGGGAACAATACTCCAGGTCGGGCTCACGTTCCTTTGTAAAGGTCAGCATGTTCATGACCAGATCAGAGATCTTTGAGACGTTATTCTGGACCATGGCCCAGCCCTTGGAGAGGAGGGGTTGCTTGCCTTTATTCAGCCCAATATTGACCATATAGACCCCGCCCTCGAGTCCATTCAGGATGTTCTTTATACAATGTCCCATACCCGTGATCGTCTGCCCGATGGCCGAAAGACGCTCGCTTTCTATCAGTTCCTTCCGCAAACGTTTAATTTCCCTCATATCCCTGAAAAATCCTACGCTTCCGATCTCCTCGCCGCCTTTGTAGAGAAGGGTCGCTGACAAAAGGATCGGCACGGGTTTTCCGTCTCTCCCCATCAACTTGGCCTCAAAATCCTTCAGTCTTCCTGGACCCCCATGCCCTGGGCTATGGATCTTTTTCTTGACCTGGCGTGCCATTTCGGGTGGATCATATAGGTCGGTAATATTCATGCGGCCGATCACTTCTTCACTTCTGTGACCGGTGAGTTTCTCTGCGGCCTGATTAAAGGTGACGATGGTGCCTGGCCTGTTTACCCCGATAATCCCATCGATAGAACTGTTGATAAGGTTCTTTTGAAAGTCATTGGCCTCCCGGAGTTCTTCGGTGGCTTCCTTGACCCGAATTTCGAGATTCTGGGTATGTTCCCTGATCTTCCGCTGCATCCCCAGTATCTTCTGGGCCCGCTTAATAGCGATCATAAGGGCCTCGTCATTGATGGGCTTGTTCAAAAAATCCGAGGCCTCAAGCCTGAGTGATTCGATCGCAGATTCCATATCCCCATGCCCGGTAATGACAATGACTCGGGTATCAGGAGCCAGCTTTCTTAATCGCCTCAAGAGTTCCACACCGTCAATGCCCGGCATCTTGATGTCGGTCAAGACAATGGGGGGCCTTTGTTGCTGAAAGACCTCTATCCCCTTCTCGCCGTCTTCGGCGGTAAACACCTCAAAACCCTTGTGGGAAAGAGAGATCTTCAGGAGCGTCCGGATACTCTCTTCATCATCTATTACCAGTATCTTTGTCTTTGCTTCAGTTGGCATCTTGGCCCTCATCGCACGCGGGAAAAGCTATCTTGAAGTTAGCCCCCTTTCCCTCTTCGCTTTCAACCTCAATTGTCCCGCCATAGTCCTTTACAATACTATAACTAATAGACAGACCCAGGCCCGTACCCTTTCCTACCCCTTTGGTCGTAAAAAACGGCTCAAAAATCTTGTCTCTTATGTTATCGAGAATCCCGGGACCCGTATCTGATACCGTAACGACCACCCAGCCCTTTTCCAGGAAGGACCTCACCTTCAGGATGCTCTCGACGCTCTCTCCGACCGATTTCTCCTTCTTTTCCTCCATCGCATCTCTTGCATTGATCACCAGGTCGATAAAGACCTGTTCCAATCTGTTGGAGTCCGCCTCAATGGGGGGCAGGTCATCCCCCAGTTCAAGTACCACCTTGATGTCTCTTACCTTCAGCTGCTGGCCCAGAAGAGTAAAGACCCCCTCGATCGGCTTGTTGATATAGACCTTCTCTTTTTTGATCTCTGCCTTGCGACCAAATTCCCTGAGGTGTTTGACGATGCGGACCGCACGATCGATCTGTTCCCGGATCTGTTCCGCGACCAGGGCCAGATCAGCCCGGGGGATCTCCTTTGGCTGGGTGACGACATCGTAAATAAAATCGGCACCAATCTGTATGGCCGCGAGTGGCTGATTGACCTCGTGTGCCACACCCGAGGCCATCTCTCCGAGGGTAGACAACTTTCTGGCCTGAATAAGCTGAGATTCCTTCTCCAGGTTTTCGGTAATATCAACGGGCACGACAACAATGCCGTATTTGTGGCTGCGTTTTGTCCTGCGGGCATAGATATTCACATAAAACGGTGTCCCATCCCTTCTGTAATGCTGGATCTTCTGATACACACTACTCATCACCGAGGGTTCCTGGTCTTTTGTGGAAAGGACCCCATCCGCGTAAGGGTATGGTCCCAGGTCCATAAAGCTCTTTTTTATCAATTCGGCCTTTTTCCAACCATAGACCTCTTCTGCACGTTCGTTGGCATCCAGGATCTTAAAGAATCGCGGCTCCAGGACAAATATAGAGTTGGGTGTTGAGTTGAAAATGGCGCGATATCTTTCCTCCGACATCCTTACCACGGCTTCAGAGGCCCTCAAACGGTGTGTCATATTACTAAAGGAGTCGGCAAGCTGGACAATCTCGTCTCCCACCCGTTTTGCATAGACAATACAGTCTTTGCAGTACTCGAGTTTCTGGGGAAATTTTCCTTCTGTCCCCGGCAGGGGTGGAGGCCCGGTCTCCATCCCTTTGCCAGCCCCCGCTTCTGACTTGGCAGCCAAACCCTGAATACCCCTTAAGGACACGGTGTGGCCTTGCGAGATATCGAGTTTCTCTGAGAGAAAACCGTCAAGACGTCCACAGCAGAGGGTTCCGTCTATATGCCAGCACAGTCCCTCGGTATTGCCATAGGCCGGGCAATCCCTTTGACCGCACCGCTTTATCTCCCAGCAACGGATCTTGTTCTTCACCGAGGGGCTTACGTCAAAGTCCCCCCCGCTGATCTTGTCGGCGGCATGCCTGAGGTCCAAAATGGGTCGACTGATGAATCGCGACAGCAAATAGTTTATCAAAAAACCAATCATCACAATGGCACAGACGATCAACAAGAATGCTGTAACCAGTTTGCCAATGAGATTGTCGATGGGGTATTTGTTCACCCCGATGTGGACGCTCCCAACCCGATCGATCTTTTCCCTTATCGGAACCGCAATGTCATATGCGGAGCCCCCATGGACATCTACCGGCCTTATATTATGGGATTGATTAGACGGTAACGGGTTTGCTCGACTCAGCCCCTCCGGAAAAGGAGGGGAAAGCGTATGAACAAGCACCTTCTCCTCTCTATTGAGGATAAATATATAAGCTACGGGTGCCTTTTGCTCCTCCAGCCGTGCTACGTCAAAAATAAGTCTTTTCAGCTCGGGGATATTTTCGGTAAGGATGTGGGGGCTGCTTTTCTCCGCAATGTCCTGGGCAATCCCCAGTCCACTCAATTTGACTTGAGGCGGGATATCCGGAAGGAGCAACCAGGTGATTAACAAAAAGATGCCCACACCCAGGAGTGATATGGCCGCCACAGTGGAAAAGAGTATCTTGTTTTTGTAGCTGACCTTCTGCAACATCTGTTGTTCCTCCCCAGGATGGCACCGTTTTGGGTATGTCTTGACAAACAGGTATCAGCCCCGGGGCCAACGGCCCGATCAAAGCTTTGGCACAGCAAATCGGATGATGTTATCCAGTATGGTCTGATTGTAAAGCCCTATTAGGATTATGGCTATAGCTATGGCAACGGTTGGAATCAACATGCTGAGGGGGGCTTCGTCTATTGTGGCCCCATGGATATCACTCTCCGTGTCTCCCCCATAGGATGAGTGGAACACATATCCGATCTCAATAATTCGAAAAAAAAGAATAACATTGACCAGGCTGGATCCGAGCAGCCCCACAACGAAGGCCCAATGATCAGCCATGACTGCCCCCTGGATAAGGTACCACTTACTAAAAAACCCGCATGTCGGCGGTACCCCGATTATGGACAGGGCACACACCACAAATGCGGACATGGTAACGGGCATCTTTTGAAAAAAGGCCTCAAAATCAGATATATTATGACTTTTCATCTTGTGCACAATAATACCGGCTATGGCAAAAAGACCCACCGTCATCACCGCATCATTCAAGATGTGGAGGATGGCCCCCTTGATGGCTGTGGCATTGGCCAATCCTAGGCCTCCCACCATATACCCGACCTCTGCCACGAGGATATAGCAGAGCATCCTCTTAAAATCCGTCTGGGCAAGGGCCATTATAGCACCCCCGCATATGGCTGAAAAGCCCAACCAGACCAGCAGCCGGTTCAGGGGAAACAATTCCATAAACAGTGAAACCCCCAATACATAGAAAAGGACCCGGATCATCACATAGATGGATACCTTGGTCATCAGGGGAGCAATCAGGGCACTGGATGCAGAGGGGGCCTTTGTATAGGCATCCGGCAGCCAAACATGGAGGGGGAACAGGGCCATCTTGATGGCCACCCCCGCGACCAGGAATGCGACGGCAGTGGCAATGACTCTTGAGTTGTGAAGTCCCTCCAGCAACCGGTGGACATCAGCCATATTGAGGGAACCCGTCGATATATAGAGATAGCCAACCCCTAAGAGGTAAAAACAGGCCCCGATGGTCCCCATAACAATATATCGAAAAGAGGCCACCGGTGCACCATCCTCCCCAATGGCAATCAGGGAATAGCCGGCCAGTGATGCGATCTCCAGGAAGACATAGAGGTTAAACAGATCCCCTGTGATCACAATACCCAGAAGACCGGTCACCTGAAGCAAGAATAGGGTATAAAAATATACCATCTTTTCCGGCAGCTCTGCATCGACACTTCGGTAGGAATAAACGGCCACTGCCAGGCTGATTCCGGATACGATCACCAGCATCAAGGCATTCAAGCAGTCGATCGAAAACTCTATCCCGAAAGGGGGTGCCCATCCCCCCAGACGATAGCGGATGTTCCCGCCTTCCATGACGAGGGAGAGGGTGTGGATGGCTTCAAACGTACATAACGAAAGGGAGAAAACGACCGTTAAATAGGAAAGGGCCTTTCGCCAAAGTCCAAGGAGTGGCGTGATAAATGCGAATACCAAGGGAATAACAACCACCAGGACCGGTGCCTGTATTGCCATCTTAACGCCCCCTCCTCATGCTGGTGAGGATCTCATCTTCCTCCAGTGTATTATATCTCTTATAGATCATTATGGCCACGGCCACGGCCACCCCAAGGGTGGCCACCATCACGACAATGGCCGTCAGCATAAGCACATGGGGTAAAGGGTTGGCATATTGCGCCACATCGATTGCGTGCGAAGGACCGCCGCTATGGGAATAGTCCAGTATGGGAATTGTTGCTCCCCCACCCTTTACCGAGGTGGAGATATAAAAGAGTATTATGGCCGATTGGAATATATTCATGCCGATGATCTTCTTTATCAGGTTTTTTTTCGCCATCATGGCATAAAACCCTATCATCATCAGGCCAATAAACATCCAGTAGTTGTAATGGCTGAACAGGCTCTCAATCATGGCGATCTCCTTACTTCTTCCCCCTTCTTCTCAGGAGTAATATACATGCCATCCCCGCGGTAAAAATCACCGTGGTCTCTCCCAGGGTATCAAAACCCCTGTAGTCCGCAAGCACCGAGGTCACCACATTGGGGGTGGCTGTATGTTCGAGACTGTGTAGAAGATAAAAAGGAGACACATGGGTACTGGCCGGAGAGTTAGGATCGGCCCACCTGGGCATATCCAGGGTACCATAGACAAGCGCTGCCCCAACGATCACCGCACAAATCAGGCTCAGTGTCTTCAATCCCTCGACCTCCTTTTTGTCTTGGCCACCGCGCCGATCAATACCACGGTCCCGATACCGGCGCTCACCGAGGCCTCTGTGAAGGCCACATCAACAGCGGCCATCTGTGACCACAGGAGACACATAAAGAAACTATAGGCGCCAAGAACCACAACCGCGCTCAAGAGATCCTTGATTGTGATTGCCGCAATGGCGCATATAAAGAGAAAGATAAGCAGGACAAAGTCGAATGTGAGGATCATTTTTCGGCTCCTTCATCAACTGTAAAAGGCGCGATGTTACATCTGAAAGCAGCCCTTGAGATGGCATGAGTCGCAGTGGGCTGGGCAAGAAACATAAACACGGCGATAAGGAGGATCTTTACGCTGGTCAATGAAAATCCATGATACACGGCCAGTCCGATGAGTAATAAAAGAACGGCCAGGGTATCCCCTTTACCGGTGGCATGGAGTCTTGAATAGAAATCAGGCAAACGCAACAGACCCAGGGTCGCAGTGGTAAAGAAAAAGAGACCGGCCACCATAAAAACTGCCGAAATAACGGTAGTTATAAACGTCATACCTCCCCCGTCCTCTCAAGATATTTCGCCAGAACAATGCATCCAATGAAATTTAACAGGGCATAGACCATACTGATGTCAACAAACATCTCTACCCTGCCATGGATAACTCCGATAATGAGCAGGATAATCAAGGTCTTGGTGCCGATCGCTGACATACCCGCCGCCCTGTTTAACACGGTGGGGCCGTATGTCACCCGAAAGAGGCAAAGCAATACCAGGAGACACATCACCACACCCACAAACAGAAAGAAGCCGGTCATTTCTCACCCCCATCCTCACCTTCGTCCACAGTGAATATGGTAAAGAAAATGGTACACATCACCGCCATGACTGCCAAAGCCACCCCAATCTCGACCCCCAGGATTCCAAGGGATCTGGCATGGGACGTATCTACAAAGAGAATTCTGCCGAGCCTTCCGTAATCGAGATAGTTCCCCCCCAATATTAGGCAAAGCGCACCAATCCCTGCATAAATCAATATACCGATACTACTGGTTATAGCTGCCAGCTTCTCTGACATCCGCTTCCTTGTCCGCTCCAGGCCATGGGATACGGTCAGGAGCACAAAACCTGCAGCCAAGATCACACCCCCTTGAAAGCCACCTCCCGGACTGTAATGCCCATGCATGACCACATAGATGGCGTAGGCCAAGATAAACGGTATCAGTATCCTGGCCAGTGTCTTCACGATTACATCGTCGCTATCGCGCGTCACTTGATCCCCTCCCTATTAAAATCTACTTAGAGACATCCTATCCTCATTCAATCACCCGAGCGTGTGGGTATTACCCACGAAGGACACCATAGATGTGCGCCGCATCCAGCACATCCTGTATGTAAAGATGATCTGCCTCCATAAATATATGGGCAACCCTGTCTTCCATCTGGCCGGCCTTGAGGTCATCGGCAACCTTCTTGCTGAGGGCGTGCACATAATATACTCCATCCCTTATATCCATTGTGATGGTTCCAGGAGTAAGGGTAATGGAATTGGCCAATGTCACAATGGAAATATCGGTTTCCAGTTTTGTCTTAAAAGTCAATACCTGCGGCCTTATTGGCATCCTTGGACGGAGGACCAGCGAGGCAACGTGAATATTGGACATCATGATCTGGTACAAAAGCCACGGGATGTAAGTGATAAACCGCCAGGTCACCACGCGCATGTCTCCCACCCTGACGTTTGTAAACAATAGATCATGAAACAGATAGGCCACTAAGACGGAACAGACCGCCCCAATGGTGAGATGGAAGAGGTCAAATTTTCCCGAAAGCAATAGCCAGAATCCAAAGAGAATGATGGCTGTCCCCACAAAGTTTTGAAACGCGGTCTTTTTTCTTTGGGCCCCCGTAAAGATTTCCTGAATCCTCTTTTTTTCATGACGCCTTGTCTCTTCGGCAACAAACTCGAGTGTGGTATCCAGTATTCCCCTTGCATGTTCTCTCGCCTCTTCAAGGAGCCGAAAGGCGCTGTCCGTGGCCTCTATCAGCAGGGTAACTTCCACCTATTCACCCCCTTCAGTCGATGGTATAACCCATACCGGGACTGCTGCATGTTCCGCCACGCGATATGAACAACTCGGCCAAAAGATATCCTTTAGAACAGATCTTTTCGAAGACCCCATAATTATGGCGGTGGCATCATAATCCCTGGATGCCAAAACTATTTCCTCAGAAGGTTCACCAGCATAAACATGCGCCTCTGCATCAATCCCCTCATCGAGGAAAACCTTTCGGGCTTCTTCAAGTCTCTTTTTGAGGTTTCTCATATCTCTTACAGAGAGCTTTTTGCTTATGACGGCGACGATCTCGAGCTCCCTCACGATCTCTTTGAAACCAAGAAGAGATGCCAGCGCATTTTCCGACACCGGGGACCAGTCCGTAGGAAATATGACATGGTCGAAGATCCCCCCTTCGGTTGTTTTTGTCACTGAAACATTCCTGGGCATCAAAACAAAAGGGGCTGGGCACGATCTTATCAAAGACCTTGTCAGAGAGCGACGTGAATGCCCTCGGACACCCTTTTTGAAGTCCACCACAAGGAGCGATGCCTCCTCTTGGCAGACCCTGTTTGGGATCCCGGTGATAGAGAATGGCTCCTCCACCCGGTGGATCTTGCACCTTATCCCGTGCTCTAAAAGCCTCGCTTCCCAATCGGGGGCATCAGCCCAAACCAGGGACACAACCTCTTTGAGTCCCAGTTTCTGAAGGGCAAGGAATCCCTCTAGCTGGGCAAGGTCGGGCTGCCTCGCATCTGAGACATAGAGCAATTTGTGTATCAATTGGGCTTCTTTCAAAATTGATGCTTTCGCAAAAACCTATTGACAGCCACTCCTTGTCATCCCAGCAACTGGTTCAGGATCTTTTTCAATAAAACGGGCTTTAGCGGCTTTTCAATATAGCCTTCAGGCTGCGGCACACTCTCTCCACCGAATTCATGATGGGCCGCCTGTGAGCGCATGAAAGTCCTTCTGGCTATTCCTGAGCAGATCACCACGGGGATATCTCTCAGGGAATCTGTGG
>CAZXCQ010000267.1:0-8691 GCA_964639275.1 uncultured Desulfobacteraceae bacterium
ATTCGGGACTACGCGTCCTGAGGATGACTTTTTCCATATTCTTTCTCTCTTTCCGGGTCTAGAAAGTATCTCTTAACCATTCTTTGATCTCGTCCCTTACACGTCTGAAAACTTCCATCTTTTGTTGCTCATTACCTGCAAATGCTGCAGGATTCTCGAAATTTTGTCTAATTAAACATGCTGCTGTCAACATCGATATTCTGATCTAGCCATGATATGATCCTATCACGCAGATCATCCGGTATGTTTTCATTTAACAATCTAAACTCTTTTGAATTGTGCTTCTCATCATACCGAAACATTACTCTGCCCTTGACATCTATCTTCATGCCTAGATCCTCGCAATCTGATAGCTCAAAAATCGATGACATTTTGTGTACTAATCTCTTTTTGTCCATTCTATTCCTTTGTTTTCCTATTTATCTTATATTACAATTACTTCAAGTATCGATTATGGTAAATATTTATTCTTAAATCGATTTTAGGAGTTTTACGAGAGTCATTTACAGAATCAATAGAATACAGAAATGTTAGATTTATATTACAATCTCATTAGATTTTGGTTTGCTGGTAACTTCTCAGAACCCCGGGGGATAATGGTTTTTGGTCCTTATGATGTGTAATTTTGCAGGTATAGTGAAAAGCAATCTTTTTATGATTGGTCCCGTTTCTGAAAAGGCTCATGTTGGCCGAGGGGCTTTTCAAAAGACTTGGATCAGTGGTAAGGGTGTGAGGCGAGTCTAACCAGGTTCTAACCTATTTTTTTGTTTTATTTAATGAACTCCTAAAACAAACCAAACTTTGACGTTGCCCCTGTGTTATGACGCTCCTGCCCCGATATTACAAGGCCGATTGGGCTTTGAGGCCGCTAACCTCTGGTACCGGGATGTGCTCAGTCTGACAAAGATTCTTTGGATCGACGGGTCAATCCAGAATCTGGCATATGAACTCTGGCTCAGCCCTGGGAGAAGAAAGCTGAGCCTTGTTGACTGTGTCAGTTTCGTAACAATGAGGCATTACAAGGCTGAGAGGGTCTTTGGATTTGACGAGCACTTTCAAGAGCAGGGATTTGAAATGGTGGGTCAAAGGGGGTGAAGCCCGAATACGGCTGGAGGATGGAATTGAGCCACAGTTGAAAGCCATTTACGGCCTGCTACCTGTACTGTCTGGGATTTATTTGGAGTTTAGCTATCTTGTAGCCAAAGATCCGTTCTGTGGTTTGAAGGGCCTTTGCCGCCTGTCTCATATTCCCGCGGCTGGTCTTTAGTGCGTCGATGAGCAACTCCCTTTCAAATCGATCAACCGCGTCCTTTAACGACTGGGACTGCTGGGTACCGGTGTCTTTGGCGGTCTGCAGGGTAGGGGGCAGATGGTAGCTGTGGATGACCCTGTCATCGCACAGGAGAATCGCCCTTTCCAGGCAGTTTTCCAGCTCTCTCACATTTCCGGGCCAGTGATACTGGGTCAGGGCCTCTATGGCAGGCGTGGAGATCCGCTTGATATCCTTTTGATATTCGGATGCGTACTTCTCAAGAAAGTAATCGGCAAGCAGGAGGACATCGGCCTCACGTTCCCTCAGCGGGGGTAAATAGATAGGATAAACATTGAGTCGGTAGAAGAGATCTTCGCGAAAACTGCCCGCCTCAACCGCCTCGGCCAAGTCCCTATTGGTTGCCACAATGAGACGGACATTGACCTTTTGGGTCTTTACTCCCCCCAGCCTTTCCAACTCCTTTTCCTGAAGGACCCTTAGCAGCTTTCCCTGACTTTCAAGGGCAAGAGATCCGATTTCGTCGAGGAAAATGGTTCCCGTATTGGCCAGTTCGAACTTACCCACCTTTTCGCGGTTTGCCCCGGTAAAGGCCCCTTTTTCGTATCCAAAGAGCTCGGCCTCTACCAGGTTTGCAGGCAGAGCCGCGCAGTTGACCTTGATCAATGGGTTTTTGGAGCGGAGACTGTTATAATGGATGGCATTGGCCACCAGTTCTTTGCCCGTCCCGCTCTCTCCCAGAAGAAGGACATTGGCATTGCTCTTGGCCACCTGGGTGATAAGGTAAAAGACCTCCTGCATCTTGCGGCTGTTGCCGATGATATTGGTAAAGCTATACTTCTTGTTGAGCTCTTTTCTTAACCGGATATTCTCTTCCCGGAGTTGCTCCTGTTCCCTTTGTATCCTTTCGAGCATTGACGCCTTCTGGGCGATCAGACTGCTGATGACTATCAGAAGCCTTACGTCCTCGGCCAGCGGTGATGGCCCTTCAAAGACCCGGTCGACGCTGAGGGCCCCGATCACCTTTCCGTTCTCTTTTATGGGTACACAGATAAAGGAGATCTTTGACTTGTCGATCTGGCTCCTTGACCTTGTCCTATCCAGAAACAGCGGTTCATCATCTATCTTTGGTATTGCCATGGGTCGTCCCGATTCAATGACCCGTCCGGTGACGCCCTCACCCAATTTGTATCGTCCCCTGGTTTTTTCAGCAGATGAAATACCATGGGCCACTTCAATGTGAATTTCCGAGGTGTCAGGGTTCAGGAGGGCGATCGAACCCCTTTTCATGCCGAGATGCTCTGAGAGGAGATTGAGGACCGTGTATAGGGCGTTTCTCAGGTCCAGAGTGGCATGCAAGGCCTTTGTTATTTCGTAAAGGCAGGCAACCTCATCGGGCTTGTGTTTTATGGTCTTGGAAGGCATAGTCAGTCACCTCATACATTTATTTGTTGTCTGAGCAATGCGATGCGAAGGAGATACGGCATGGACCAAATGTCCGGATCATGGGGTAAAATCAATTTTTGTTATTATACTACTAAATTGTAGGTTTTTCAACCTGGCCATACAATTTGGTGGGAATTGAAGGATAAGGTCCGGGACACGGGGCACGAATACTCTTTGGCAGCAAGGAACGAAGAGATAGGCAGGGGTTGTCATATGTATGGCATTCGATTTGCAAATATAATAAGATCTCCGATTTGGGAGACTCTCTACATCAGATCTGATTGCGGAGGAGAAAGACGATATGCCAATGATACGAGTTGGTCAGGCCCAGATAAACCCCACGGTTGGCGCCTTTTCGGCCAACGTGGAAAAGATCATCGAATTCATCGAGAGGGGGCGCGCGCAGGGTGCAGACATTGTCACCTTTCCCGAACTCTGCGTATGTGGCTATCCCCCGGAGGATTTGCTTCTCAAGCGGAGTTTTCTAAAAGATAACCTCAATGCCATTGAGAAGATCAGAGAACAGGCAACGGATATCACAGTGGTGGTTGGATATACACAATATTTTGAGGGCAAGCTTTTTAATGCCGCAGCCATTTTGCAAAACCGAAGGCTGGTGTCAACCTATCATAAGGTAGAGCTCCCTAACTATGGCGTTTTTGATGAAAAACGATACTTTGCCGAAGGTTCAGACCGGACGGTATTTGAAATGAATCAGGTCCGTTTTACCGTGACGATCTGCGAAGACATATGGATAGCGGGGAGCATACCCGAGCAAACTGCCCGGGATAGTGGAGCAGATTTTGTATTAAATATCTCAGCATCTCCCTTTCATGCGGGCAAACTGGATGTCCGACTTCAGGTTGGGGCGCGCTTTTCAAAGGGCACGAATGCCTTTTTGTGTTTTAACAACCTGGTGGGGGGACAGGACGAACTGGTGTTTGATGGGGGAAGTTTTGTCATGAGCTCCCGAGGGGAGGTGATCTCACGCGCCGGGCGATTCAGGGAGGAGCTTCTGACGACCGATATTCAGATTGACCACCCCAAATCCCCCGTGGCATCTGTGATTTCTTTGGATTATCGGCATCGGCACCACGGGAATCAAATTGTCACAAGTATGGCCTCTGAATACGGCCGGCTCGAGGAGGTCTATGCGGCGCTTGTCCTGGGGACGGGGGATTATATCAGAAAAAACGGGTTTAGAGGGGTTGTGCTCGGGTTGAGCGGGGGGATTGATTCTTGCCTCACCGCGGTGATCGCAGCTGACGCCCTGGGCCCCGACAATGTTGTGGGGGTAACCATGCCCTCCGAATATACCTCCCGAGAGACACTGGGTGATGCAGAACAGATCGCAAGGAATTTGAAGATACAGTTGATCACCGTTCCCATTAAAGAGGTCTATGAATCCTATCTCACTTCACTCGGTGATATCCTGGGAGACAAAGGAATTACAGTGGCCCATGAGAATATCCAGGCACGGATCAGGGGAAACATCCTCATGGCCCTTTCCAATCGGTTTGGCTGGCTTGTACTGACAACGGGTAACAAGAGTGAAACGGCCGTAGGATACTGCACCCTTTATGGAGACATGGCAGGCGGATTTTCAGTCATCAAGGATGTCCCCAAGACCCTGGTATTTGAACTCTCAGAATATGTCAACGCGAGCCGCGGCCGGGAGATCATCCCTGTCAGTGTCCTTAAGAGGCCCCCTTCTGCAGAACTCAGACCGGATCAGAGGGATGAGGATTCACTTCCTCCGTATTCCGTACTTGATTCCATCCTGAAGGCCTATGTGGAAGAAGATATGGGCCCCAGCGGGGTCATTGGCGCCGGATTTGACCAAAAAACCGTCAACAAGGTGATCCGCATGGTTGATCTCAATGAATACAAGAGGCGTCAGGCCCCGCCGGGTGTGAAGATAACACCCAAGGCCTTTGGTAAGGATCGTCGTCTACCCATTACCAATGCCTATCTCAAAAGCCTCTGATACAGCTCTTCGATCCTTTTCCTGGTCATTATTTCTCTCCAGTTGCTCCCCAGGGCATGTTCCCAGAGCGGATCAAGTCCGAGGGCAACATCCGTCATCTTCTCCAACTCCTCAGGGCCGACATTGGGGAAGAGATCCTTTGGAAACTCGATGTTGTTCCTTTGGATCATCTGGTGGAATTCGCGCACCCCATCCGGGTAAAATTCCTCAAGGCAATCAAAGACCAGGCAATTGCCGACTCCATGGTGAATTCCAAGCACAAAGGAGAGCCCATAGGAAAGGGCATGACATACCCCCACCTGCGAATAGGCAATACTCATGCCGCCGAAATAGGATGCCATCATCAGTTTGTCATCGCTATCCGGCCCGCCATCCAGGAAGACCTCCCTGCAAAGATCAAGGGCCTTTTCGCCATAAGAGCGACTAAAGGCATTGAGAAAGCTCCCGGAGAGGGATTCCACGCAATGGGCATAGCAGTCCATTCCGGTATAGAAACGCTGGTTAGGGGGCGCATCTGCGATTAGCTCAGGGTCCAGAACGATCTGGTCAAATACCGTATGGTCGGAGTTGATCCCCAGCTTTTTTTCGGGACCGATGAGCACTGTGGTGCGGGAGGCCTCCGCCCCTGTTCCGGAAAGGGTGGGAATGCCCACATGATACACGGCCGGATTCTTGATCAGATCCCATCCCTGATAGTCCGCAGATGAACCGGGATTGGCGAGCATAAGGGATACGGCCTTGGCAATGTCCAGGGTCCCGCCCCCGCCGATTCCGATCACCCCGGCCGGGAGGTGACTGGAGAAGTCGCGGATCTTATCTGTCAATTGGTCCACATAGGCCGTCGTTGGCTCGTCATCCACATTGACCCATAAAGTGAGGTCCTGGGGCCTTATGGGAATCCTTTGCCTCAAATTGGCATCAAGAAAGACGTCATCCACGGCAAAGATCATGAACGAATTGGTGACGTTTCGCTTTTGCTCAAGGATCTTATCCAGCTCTCCAAAAGAGCCCCTGCCAAAGAGGATTTGTCCAACCGATTTGCAGTTTTTGATCACCTCATTTTCCTCCCCGTATAACTTGAATACATGGGAACACTTTAGCCATTTTCAAAATTGAGACTTCCACAGGGGTATGGGGGTTCCGTTTTGAAGGGCGGATCCCTGTCTGAGACGGTTAGAGAGCGTTAAGAAATCACCGACATCAACGTCACAAGAAACCATAAGACTTTGTGGCAAATACTACCTCTTATTTACTATTACGGCCTGTGATTTCTTTACGCTCTCTTACGGGCGAGTTATACGCCCGAAAAAGGGAATCCCCATACCCCGGGTTTCAAGAAGCTAAAGTGTTACAATACGTGTCACCCTGGATCAATCTGCCAGCACGCTGAGAAGTTTCTTGATCCGCCCTGAAAGATCCTCCTGTGTCCAGGAGATCTTTACCTGCATGGAAATGGTTCTACTCATGATCCGGTCAGACTCAGGGAACTCCATACCTGAATAGTCCGGGCAATGTTCAAGAAGTCTGGCCAGGGGCATAGCCGGGGCTCTCAGCCCTTTGAGATGATCCCACTGCCGGATATAGTGCCAGTTGTTGTCAAACCAGTAAAAACAACCATCCACACCGATGGAGGCAAGGTCCTTTACCACCTTGCGCGTCTTTGATTCACTGGGGAGAAAAAACGAGAGAAATGTGGCCGAATCCCCTTCTTCGTCGGGGATCTCTCGGAAGGTGACTTCTGAAACAGCAGAAAGCGCGTCCTTGAGGGTCTGCTTGTGTTCGCGCTGTTTCTTCAAAATGAAATCGAGCTTTCTCAGCTGGGCCACGCCAACCGCTGCGTTTAATTCGCTGATGCGGAAATTGTTTCCGAGAAAGAGATGGTCTTCAAGACCCCGGTCACTGCCGATATGATCGTGTCCGTGATCTGCATATGCATCTGCGGTTTTGTATAGATCCTCCCTATTGGTGACGATCGCACCACCTTCTCCGCATGTAATTGTCTTGACCGCGTCAAATGAAAAACAGCCCATTTCCCCAAAGGTGCCCAGGGCCTTGCCTCTGAATGTGGCACCCAGGGCCTGGCACGCGTCCTCTATCAGAATAAGGCCCTTCCGTTCACAGAGGTCTTTGAGTTTATCGATCCTTGCCATGGATCCGCACATGTGTACAGGCAAGACGGCCTTTGTCCGCGTGGTGATCTTTGATTCGACCGCTTCTGGGTCCAGACAAAGGGTCTCATCGATCTCTGCAAACACCGGTAAGGCCCCGGCATTTAGGACCGCCTCCATGGTGGCCACAAAGGTAAAGGGGGGAATAATGACCTCATCTCCTGCACCGATCCCGCATGTTGCCAAGGCGATGGATAGGGCAGCCGTGCCGCTCGAGCAGAGGTAGCAGTATCGAGCTCCAAGCCGTTCCGTGAGTTCTCTCTCAAAGGTCCTTGCCTTCCAGTGTCCGTTTCGCGTTTGATCAAACCCGTAACGAAACAAGACCCCAGTGTCCAGGATATCCTGGACTTCCTTTCGCTCCTCGTGACCAAAGATCTCAAAACCGGGCATACCCCCCTCCTTACTCAAAGCATTCTTTGCTAAATCCCCGGTCAATGGGCACGGGGTAGTTTCCATCGAAGCAGGCCAGGCATAGCTCATTTTTTGGAATGTCCGTGGCCCTGACCAGGTGGTTGATATCCAAATAGCCGAGGCTGTCTAAACCAATAAAGCGTCGGATCTCTTCCACCGATTTCTGGGCGGCAACAAGTTCGCCCTTGCTTGAGAAGTCGATTCCATAATGGCAAGGAAACCGGTGCGGGGGGCAGCTAACAAGCATATGGACCTCACGGGCCCCAATCTTTCTCAGGGTCTCGATTCGCGAGCGTGAAGTGGTTCCCCGGATGATGGAGTCCTCTATGATAAGAACCTTCCGATCTTTCAAGAGCTCCTTTACCGGATTGAGTTTTACCTTTACCCCAAAATCCCTCATGCTCTGAGATGGCTGGATAAATGTCCTCCCAACGTAATGGTTTCGAATTACACCCATTTCCAGCGGAATCCCAGATTCCTGGGCATAGCCAATGGCCGCGTAGTTGCCCGAATCAGGAAATGGCATGACAAGATCCACGTCACGCGGGTATTCTCTTGCCAAAAGGGTTCCCTGTCGTTTTCTGAAGAGGTACACGTTTTGTCCAAACACGGTGCTGTCCGGCCTGGCAAAGTAGATCAACTCGAAGATACACTGGCTCTTTCGGGCGCTGAGCCCTGATGGGATACTCGTGAGACCATTCCTGTCGATAATCACGATCTCTCCCGGCTCTACCTCTCGAATGTATTCCGCCTCTATTAGGTCAAGGGCACATGTCTCAGAGGAAAGAACGTAAGTGGAGTTGAGTTTGCCCAGACAAAAGGGTCGAAATCCGTTGGGATCCCTCGCCCCTATGATGGCGTCCTCGGTCATCACCACCATTGAGAAGGCCCCCTTTATCCGATTCATAGCCCTTATCATAGCCTCTTTCAGACCCAGTTTGAGGAATTTTGCCGTCAAGTGAAGCACCACCTCGGTATCCATAGTCGTCTGAAAAATGGATCCTCTGGTCTCGAGGTCTGACCGGATCTGAGCTGAATTCACCAGGTTGCCGTTATGGGCAATGGCCAAGGAGGTCCCCGAATACCTTATTCGGAACGGCTGGGCATTTGTAAGAAGGGATGAGCCGGTGGTGGAATATCTCACATGTCCAAGGGCGATATGTCCTTTGAGCTGATCAAGGACGGCCTGGTCAAAGATGTCTGGAACCAGACCCATTGCCTTATGCTCGAGGACCTGTTTACCATCAGAGGCAACAATGCCTGCACTCTCCTGACCCCGGTGCTGAAGGGCATACAGACCGAAATAGGTCAGCCTGGCAGCATCTTCATGACCGTAAACCGCGAAGATTCCGCATTCCTCTCTGGGACGGTCCGTGTGTGGTTCCTGCCTTTCCATTGGAAGATCCCTG
>CAZXCQ010000268.1:0-8657 GCA_964639275.1 uncultured Desulfobacteraceae bacterium
TTTTTCCCAAATGTTAAATTGCCATTTTTAGGGACAAAATTTATGAGACGCGGTACTAGCAATGACACTTGCGAAATTCGGGTTGAATCCTAATGCAACATCGGGGCTGAGAAAAGGACCCGGCAAAATCATCGAATTCCTCAGCCATCGGGGATTCCTCGCTCTCTATTTATCCTCAAGTTCTCTGAGTTTTGATTCAATCGCTTCAATTTGATTCCGCATTTCCTCCGTTTGTTGCCTGAGACGGGTAATCTCTTCCTTTCGGGATGAAGATCCGGACCAGCTTTGACCGGCAAACCTCCCACCGCCTATGCCTCTACCCCGGCCCATTCCACCTCCCGTGCCGCCTCCCATGCCACGACCCATACCGAAATGGCTCTGTACGCTGGGACCGGACGTGGAAGAAAGTTCCCCTGCCTTGAATCGCCCAACCGCCTGCCGGATCTGCCCCGTTATCCCGGTGATCACCTGAATTCCGGCAGCCCCGAAGGTACGAAAGGCGTTGGGGCCGCAGTTACCGGTCAGGACAACCGAAACCCTTTAATGGTTTTTCTCCTTTTTCGGCTGTCTCGATGCGGTTTGCCTGACCATCTAATCATGAAGTGCCGCTTCAAGGGTCTCTGCAGCAAGAAAGGCGCAGTGGGCTTCATCTTTCGGAAAGCTGCCGACGGTTTCCGTAATGTTTTCGCCCGTGATTTCCAGAACCTCGTCGGGGCTTTTGCCGATCGCCATCTCGGCGGCGAAAGAACCGCACACCGTAATAGCGGCGCAGCCGTCTGTCAGGAACGCGGACCTCTCCCACATTTTCCCTCGGTCTCACTGCCCGCAAGAAGAACCCCCGTCAAGGGAGAGTTGTGGAAGCTTCATATATAACCCGCGGCATTTTGGGCGAGCCCTTAACGCTGTCCCTCATCTCCGAGACGCATCATCAGTGATCACACACGTTCTCTCCCGTTACGAGCATACCTGCCAGGTACTGGTTGACCAGGGATTCCGGCGGATCCATGGGTGCACCAGTGATGACCTTGATCCCGCTTTTCACAAAGAGCTGCTGGGCGCTACTGCCCATCCCTCCTGCTATGATCACCTGAGCGCCCAGGTCATGGAGCCATCTCGGCAATACCCCGGGCTCATGGGGCGGAGGGGTATGAATCATCTTTCCTTTGATCTTTCTATTCTCTGTTTCTATAAGGGCGAACTGTTCACAATGACCGAAATGGGAGCAGAGCTTCCCTTCTGCCAGAGGAATAGCAAAGGTGATCTTGTTCACGTCACTTTCCTCTTGGATCTCTGAACGTGATTCCTCGGCGTTTCGTTCAGGCAAAATATCCCCACCGGACGTCTCTTTGGTTAAATTGATCACCTGATCCACCATGGCGTTGAAGGCCCTATTGAATGGAAGACGGTCACTGTCCAGGCCGCTTACACTCCCTGTGTCTCCTTGCCGGATGATTTCAGGCTCCAGGGGCAACCTTCCCAGGAGAGGCAGATTCTCCCTGCGAGCAAGAAATTCGCCGCCACGCGTGCCAAAGAGATCGATCCTTTTTCCGCAGTGCGGGCAGAGCATCCCGCTCATATTTTCCACGATCCCAAGGATCTTCATATTGACCTGACGGCAAAAGTTGATGGACTTCCTCACGTCCGCAAGGGAGATCTCCTGCGGCGTGGTGACGATGAGTGCCTTTGCATCATGAATTGTCTGGGCCACGGTGAACGGCTCATCCCCCGTCCCAGGAGGGGAATCAATGATGAGGTAATCCAGCCGGGGCCATTCAATATCCGAGATGAATTGCCTAATTACGCCTATCTTGATAGGCCCCCTCCAGATGGTTGCGAGGTCCTTGTTCTCCCCCATAAGGGACTCGATAGATATGACCTGCAGATTGGAAGAAAAATGAAGGGGTATCGCCTTTTCGGTGTGAAAAGAGGGCTGGAGGCCTCCTTTCGATCCCAGCAGCCTGGGTATGCTTGGGCCGTGGAGGTCTACGTCCATGAGACCCACCTTGAATCTCCTGTCGGCGAGGACCACGGCCAGGTAGGCAGCCACACTGCTTTTGCCCACACCGCCTTTGCCGCTCATCACAAGGATCTTGTGTTTGATATGGCTCAAGGTCTCTCTGATCTCTGCATCCTGTATTCTGTGCTTTTCATCCTTGCTCATTGCTTGATTACTTTTTGCCATAGGAATTTAAACCTCCCCCATGAATGATTCGTGTCTTTTTTTCTCCTTGTCGATAAGACCTTTGTCCTGACCGGACTGACGTGATGTCAACCAATCATTGAACGGCCCCTGTTTGTTCGGGACGTCTCTAGATTGCTTTTCGCAAAATCCCCCGGAAACGTCAAAAGCTGAAGCCGTATTCTCACCACCCGTATACACACGTGGGTGTGACCCTGTCTCTCTTCTCTTCGCGGCCATATAGTAAAGAGACCCACTTGTGCGTTCAACGCGGATTCGTCCTTCCTGCATCAGACTCCCAAGGTATTTGAACGCCTCGTTGACACGCATACCGAAAGCCCCGGCAATCTCCCCTGCCGTAGAGGGTCGCCTTTTTTGTATGGAAAAGATCTTTTCGTGATTGGCCTGCATTTCAGCTCCGCCTTTGGCCTCATACCCTGCAATGACCTCCGCCGTAGGGCGAAACAGATGGCATAGGGAGATCAAACGTTCCCTGGAAAGGGTGCAACGAAATCCTCTGCAGGAGCGCGAACAACCGTATTCAGATGAATCCGATTCGGTCTGAGGAGATCCGCCACAGAAGCGATCTTTGCCACATCGGAAGGGATCGAGTTCATACCCGCGACGAAGAACACTTCTAACCACAGCTGTCCTTTAAACTCGTCGCGGAAGGCCTTTTGCCCCCCAATCAACTGCTTGAAATCGAGATCCTTATGCGGGCGGTTCACCCAGCCGTAGGATGCCTGATCCCATATGCTCAGAGAAACCTTGACGATATGAGCCTGAGAGGCTGCACTGCGGACTTCCGGAAAACAGATGAAGACCTTTACCTCAAGCTCAGCGAGCCTTCCAGAACCACCTTCACTGCCTATCTCCTTCCATTCTCTAGGGAAGGGCAAGATATGTGCCATGGACAGAAGGAAACCCGACAACGACATTAGGTATTGAGTTATCAATAAGTTAACTCAAGAGACAGCAAAAGAGGAGAGCGTGAAGATTGCATAAGATATAGCATTGCAGAGGCGTTCCCCCCATATCTTCGGTCGTGTTGGGTTTTTGAATGCCCGGTGGATTGGTGCCGCCAAACTGCGGAAACTTGACGTCTCCCTCAAGACCGCGGATATGCCCGAAACCTCCACCCGACCCAAGGACTCCTGGCATGATGTTCCATGTCGGATAGGCGAACATTTCGACCTCCCCCCAGGGTGATTTGACTTTGACCTTTTCACCCTCCTCCACCTTGAGATCGTGGGCGTCTACTTTGTTGATCCATAAGGAGTTACTGCCGATCTTTTTCATCAAGGAGAAGTTGTTGAAAGTTGAGGAATGCTCGTGATGATATAGGCGGAAGTTGCCGAAAAGGAAAGGATACGCCGCATCAGGCTGAAGATCCTTTGGTGCATCGTGGTGGTCAGGCAGAGGGTCGACTTTTTTTTCCAGGGCCACAGGATTTACAAAATTGTATTTTCCTGTTTTGGTTTCTCCCGAGGAACCATAATCGGCTGGGGGATTGAAGGATCCCCACTTTTTGTATTTATAATATTCGGCTTCGTCGGTTATAAAAAAGCCCTTTTCTTTGAGTTGACTCAAGGAGCATGGTAATCCCCTGAGCTGATTTTCAAAGGCCTCGTCGATCGAGTTCCATGGAAAATAGTGACCTAAACCCATGCGCCTTGCCAGCTCAAGGGTGATCCAGTACATGGGCCTGGAGTCATACAAAGGCTCGACAACCTCCGCCCAGTAGCTGATCTGGGCTTCATAGAGCCAGTCGGGTTTTATCTGGCTCTGTTCAAGCCATGTGCTGTCGGGCAGCACCACATCGCAAAGGGTAGCGGTGTTGCACATAAAGGCATCAATACACACTTTGAATTTCATTTTTGCGATGGCCTTGGAGGTGGCCGCCTGGTTGCCCCAGCTTAAAACCGGGTCACCGTAGTAACAGACCATCCCTTCGAGTCTGCCGGCCTCAACATCTTCAGGCAGGTAGGCTGGAGCCCAGCCGGCCCACATACCAAATTTGTTGAGTTTAGGCGCACTTCCTTTTGGGGGTTTTTCCTGGTCTTCTCCCCAGGGTGAAGACAGTTTGCGTTTAAAGGGCAAAGACGGCCCACCCGGGGCATCAAAGGTCCCACACAAACCATTGAGGGCCTGGACCGCAGCGGTGGCATACATCCCGTTGGGCACCTGGGCCAGGCCGGTCCATGAGATGGCGCCCTTGGCTTTCGCCTTCGCGAATTCCAGGGCAATGCGTTCAATGATCTCGGCCGGGACGCCACTGATCTTGCTCGCCCATTGAGGCGTTCTGGCAACGCCATCCTCCTCGCCCATCAGGCGCTTCTTAAAATCCTCAAAGCCGGTAGTCCATTCGGCTACAAAATCTTTATCATGGAGGCCATTCTTGACGATTACGTAGCACATGGCCATGGCCACAGCGGCATCGGTAGAGGGCTTGATCGGTATCCACTCCGCGGCCGCGGCTGCCGTTTCCGAAGGCCGGGGATCGAAAACAACGAGCTTGGCCCCCCGGTCCAGGGCTTCCTTGAGCTGAACGGTCTTACGCTGCCCATAGGAGGTGGCAAGCTCATTCATGCCGAAATGGATGATGTAGTCGGCTTCCTGATAATTGATCCACGGCCGCTTGTCATTAAGGTTGTGCTCATTGGACATGCGGTTGGCGTTATCGCACATGGGCCGATGGGTCGTCTTGGGATATCCCAGATGCTCGAAAAGGGATTCATGGACCCAGTTCGCCCAGTCGTTGCCCCGCACATACCCGATCTTTTGAGGCTCTATGGATCTGAGCCCTTCGACAACCTTATCCAGAGCATCTTCCCATGATGCCTTACGGAAACGTCCGTTTTCCTTGATCAGGGGTGACTTCAAGCGGTAGGCCGAATAGACATGGAACCGATTGGCTGCGCCCTTTGGGCAGAGACGTCCGTTACCCTTGATATCGTCCTGGAGGCCGCCGCAGGAAAGCAAGACACCATCGTTGACCTTGGCCGTCAAACCACACAAGGCACCGCAGGCATAGCAATGTGTCGGGATGGTTTTGGCCGGTTTCGGATCGATGGCTCCCGGTTCGAGGAGAAAAGATTCTTGTTCCAGGGGGAGGGGTTTCAAGACTTGCGCTAGGGCAATAAGATCAGCCGCCGGCTGTTGAGGGGCAATTTCTTCCAGAGGAACGGAATCCAGACGAGCCACATACAGGTAACCCAGAGTGAGTTCGGCCAGGGCCCCGCGGGCCAGTTCTTTGGAGTAAAACTTTTCCACAACCGCCCTTAGGCCTTTCAGAAAGGATTCGGATTTCATTCCCTGATAGAGTTCAGGGCTAATCTCATCGGCGAAGACGGTGGCCAAAAAACGCTGAATGATGCCTTTGGCAAGTGCAACTTCTTTGCTGTCCATAGTGGTCTCCTTTTTTATGTGACCTAAAGTGTCAGACTTCCCTTGATAGTGCTTTTACCCTTCAGCAGGGCTCGCTTCAAACAGGCATCCAGTTCCTCAGGCACAATGGGCTTGAACAGGATCGAACACGGCGCCAAACTCAAGGCCCGGCGTATTTCCAGGATATTTGGGGCGTCACAAAAGAAAATCACCTTGAAATTTGGCGAAATTTCTCTCAGGTGTTTAATGAGATCGATTCCCTCGGATCCCCCGAGGAGACCGATATCAACCGGATTGGCGCGGGCGTAATCAAGGGTTTCTCCAAAATCGCTGAAGGCCTTGACATCGTGATTTAATTTTTTGGCCACATCCCAACTCATGTCGGGATTCGGATCGAATGCCAGCAATCGGGCCATAGTTTCCTCCCTAATGGAAAATGATGCTCTTCTGTACTTTCGCCCTGCCCAATGGCGAATGGCGATAAGACTCAGAACCATGCATTTCTTAGCCCCCGGCCCCGTCAGGCCTGACCACAGGAGCGAAATGCATCTAATCCACTTCAGGGACCCTGTCTCCCTGAGGAATTTCTTCGCCGGGCGCCCAGGTGTCAAAGGCGTCAGCGGTGACCTTATCACCCGGGCGAACCCTGTCGGACAGCCACACGATCCGGGCGTGACATTCCCAGACCCTTTTGCCCAGCTTGCGCTGTCTTTTCATCAGGGCCTTTTGAGCGGTTTCCCTGCTTTTATGAACAGAGAGCACCTCTTTATCGGGTTTGGTAAGGTCGAAATCGTCATAGATCAATGCAAACATGCCACACCTCCGTGTTTAAAGGTTATTTTCAAGGGGTTCACAAAACACTTTTTTTCATCATGGACATCGGCTCGTTTTATTCCCTGTCTATGCAGTACTAGACGCCCCTAACAAGATGTCTTCTTTCTTATTTCAATCCGATAGGAAGGTTCTTCAAAGGGCCGTTCATCCTTTATTGTCTTTTCGCCTACCAGATCATAGGAAGATTCCGGAAGGACTCTTAACAGGTCCTCCCGCATCTCAGGGTCTCTCCATAGGACTTCGAGAGAATCGCCGGGATCTATGTTTCTAAAGGCCTGGCTTACTTTCAAAAGAGCAAAGGGGATCATGTCGCCCCTGAGATCAAGTTTGTGTATAGGCCGTCCTTCCATGGAGACATTCCAAAGGCGCATTTATTCCTTTAGTTCAGCAAATCGGGTGCCAACAGGGTCATTCTGATTAATGCTTCATGACGACCCCTAAGAATATGGAAAAAATGTATAATTTCAGCCGATTGGGAAAGAGTGTAGTGGAAGGCCTTATAGAATAGATGCGTCCGTAACACCACAACAGGGTTTTCACTTGCTGATGGAGCGTTAAAATGTTAAACAATCTACTTAATCAGTGTTAAAAATTTAACAGGGGATTTTTGTGCTTGAAAGGGAATTAAGCCGGTACTGGAAGACAGTTGTCGATACCATCCAGGATGCCATCATGATTGTCGACAATGGCGGCACCATTGTATCGGTGAATAAGGCCTTTGAAAAAATCACGGGATTCAAAAAAGAGGAAATCATCGGCAGACCTTGCACCATTTTGAACTGTGACCGGTGTGACATTGTGCGTATTAAAGACAAGAACCACTGGTGTAAGCTATTCGTCCGCGGGCAATTGAAAATGAGCCCCTGTGCCGTAATTCGAAAGGATGGGGCAAGTGTTCATGTCGTGAAAAATGCCTCCTGTCTTCGGGACGATGAGGGGGAGATCATCGGTGCCGTCGAAACCATGACCGATATTAGCGAACTGATCGAGAAGGATACCCAGATAGAGGCCTTCCGCAAAGAACTGCGGTCAGAAGACGGCTTCCACGGTATCCTCGGCACGTCGGTGCAGATGCAGCGGGTATTTGACCTGATCGAAAATGCGGCGCGCTCCGACGCGCCCGTGATTATTTTCGGGGAAAGTGGAACCGGTAAAGAGCTGGTGGCCAGAGCGATCCATGAAATCAGCGCGCGAAAGGCCGCCCCCTATGTAAAGGTCAATTGTGCGGCCTTGAACGAGGCTCTGCTTGAAAGTGAGCTGTTCGGTCACGTCAAGGGTGCGTTCACAGGGGCGCACCGAAGCCGCGTAGGTCGTTTTGAGGCTGCTACCGGTGGAGATGTTTTCCTCGATGAAATTGGGGATCTACCTTTATCAATTCAAGTTAAGCTATTGAGGGTGCTGGAGGAAAAAGTCATTGAGCGGGTGGGTATGAATCGCCCCATTCCTGTCAATGTGCGGGTGATTTCAGCCACCAACAAGGATCTAAGACACCTTGTTGCATCGAGCGCCTTTAGGGAAGACCTTTATTACCGGATAAATGTAATCCCAATCACCATTCCGCCATTGCGGGAACGGAGGGGTGATATCCCTTTGCTGGCGCACTCCTTTTTCTCACGCCTTGTGCTGAAGAGTGATAAAAAGCTTCAGGGCATCAGCAGAGAAGCTATGGACCTTCTGATGGATTACAGCTGGCCCGGCAATGTGAGAGAGCTAAAGAGTGCCTTTGAATATGCCTTTGTCACTTGCCAGAACGGTATGATTGAACCCCATTGCCTGCCGTTTAATATCAACCAAGATCCTGTTGCCGGCAGGCCTTCGAAAAACAACCATATCAGCCGTGATGAGACAAAAAAACGCCAACTTATTGAAGCCCTGGAGCAGGCCGGCGGCAACAAGACTATGGCTGCCCGAATTTTGGGAATTACCCGCGTCACCGTTTGGAACCGGATGAAGCGTTATGGAATCACGGCAAGGCGAACATACCTAAAGGGGACATGGGGTCAAACCTGAACGATGCAGTAAAGATCCCCGCCCAAAGGACGGGGCCCTGATCTAGCCCCCTGCAAGGGGGCAATTCTAATTCATTCCAACCGTCATTCCGGCGAAAGCCATTCGGCTCCGAGACATGTCGACGAGCCCATCGGCAGTGAGCTCAGGGCCGAACTGCTCATGTCGAGTCGCTCATGGCCGAGGGGCCGGAATCCGGAAACGGTAGAACCTTTCCAGTTCGCATCCCGATGCCTATGACTCCAGGAAA
>CAZXCQ010000269.1:0-8600 GCA_964639275.1 uncultured Desulfobacteraceae bacterium
CCCCCGTATCGGGTACGGGGCAGGCTTATCAAGTCCGGCATGACGAGAGAACTTTAGACTGTCCAGATAGAAACTTGACATAAACTTTGAGATCTCGGCCTATATAGACGGCTTGATCCTGGATGTAGAATGAGGAGGGTTGATTGGCTGTTGTAGAGACACAGGGTCTGGAGAAGCGCTTTGGTGAAGTGAGGGCTGTCAACGGCGTTGACATTGTCAGTTCAGAGGGTGAGTTTCTGGTGCTGCTCGGCCCTTCGGGTTGCGGTAAGACCACACTGCTCCGTATGATCGCCGGCCTGGAGAGGCCCTCGGCAGGCAATATCTTCATCGGTGGAGAGGTGGTCACGCACTTGCCGCCACGGGCAAGGGGGATCGCGATGGTCTTTCAGAGTTATGCCCTCTACCCGCACATGACCATCTTCAAGAACATCGCTTTTCCACTCAAGGCGGTGAGAATGTCCAAAGGGGAGATAGACAGGAAGGTAAAATGGGCAGCCTGCATGTTTGGGATTGAAAGATTCCTCCAGAGAAAGCCCCGGGAGCTCTCGGGTGGAGAGCGGCAGCGGGTGGCCCTGGCGCGGGCACTGGTGAGGGAACCCAATGTCTTTCTTCTGGACGAACCCCTCTCCAACCTGGACGCCAAACTGAGGGCCTCGGCCAGGGAGGAGCTCTATCGATTCCAGAAAGGTGTGGGAATCACCACCATCTATGTCACGCACGATCAGGTAGAGGCCATGGGCATGGGGGATCGAATCGCGGTCATGGACCATGGAAAGGTGCGCCATCTGGGGACACCGGCAGAGGTGTACTCCGATCCTGCCGACACATTTGTGGCCGGTTTCCTGGGATCTCCACCCATGAACCTCATGAAGACAAAGGGACGGATCGTGGGATTCCGTCCCGAATGTTTTCTCCCCGTAGAGATGCATGAGGGTTCGGTCGAGCTTGAATCGTTCCCTATTGAAGTCACACGGGTAGAAGATCTGGGGGCGGATCGGTTGGTTTACGGGAGACTGCAAGAACGGTTTAATCGTTCCTATGCCGTTGCCAACCTCCCTACAAGCTTCACCCACTATTCGATCGAGGTTGGCGCAACCTATAATTTTGCGGTTCCGCGGAAGGACGTCAAATTCTTTGATATTGATACGGGCCTGCGGGCTAAGCCCATAGCGTTATGATAGGAGATGGTATGAACCCTGTAAATAAGCCGGAGGGCAAGCCCGTTATCAGCAGGGCGCGGCGGATGAGCTTTTTCCTCGATAACGAGAAATTCCTGGGCTCGCTGATGATTTCGCCCGCCGTGGTTTATGTGATGGCGCTGGTCGGCTATCCCCTGATACTGGCATTTGCTTACAGCCTCAGTGATATATCGGTGGGGAGCATTGGATACAATTTTGTGGGGTTTTCGACCTTCAGGAGCATCATGGAGGAACCGGAATTCAAGACAGCCCTGAAAAACACCATCCTTTTTACATTCGTCTCCATGCTGATCGTGGTGGTGCTGGCAAAGATCCTGGCACTTCTCCTGGTGCAGGATTTCAAGGGGAAATTTTTTGTCCGGGCCCTGATCCTGATGCCTTATGTGGCACCCATCTCATTGGGGGTAATCGGCTGGCTGTGGATGCTGGACTCCATCTACAGCCCCATAAACTGGCTGCTTCAACACACCGGTCTTTTCGGGCCCGACTTCTGGCCCATGTGGCTGGGGAAACCGGGCCTGGCCATGGCCTCGATTATCGCGGTCCACGTGTGGCGGATGCTGCCGCTGGCCATGATCATCATGCTGGCCGGCCTCGCATCGATCCCAAAGGAGATCCAGGACGCGGCCCTGGTTGACGGGGCAGGCTATTTTCGCAGGCTCTTTCAGATCACAATCCCCATGATGCTTCCCATCATGCTGGTGGCCGTCCTCTTCGGGATCGTCTTCACGGCCACCGACATCATTATCATCCTGGTGTTGACCCGGGGAGGGCCCTATGACTCGACCCAGGTCCTGGTCAGCCAGGCCTTCTATACCGGTATCGACGCAGGGGACCTGGCCGGAGGCGCGGCCACCGCCCTTTTTCTTTTTCCGCTCCTCTTGGCCGTGGCAATCCTCATGCTCAGGATGGCCCGTCGTTCGGAGGTAACCTGAGATGGTAGAAGAGAAAAAAGGCATCCGGTGGTTTGGTTTGAAGGTGGCCCATTTCGGGACCCTGGGCATTTTTGCCCTTTTTGCCACGATCCCCTTTTTGTGGATGCTGATCACCACATTCAAACAGGATGCCGATCTCTATAACAGGACAAACAACCCCTTTATCTTTAATATGGCCCCAACCCTCAGCCATATAAAATACCTCTTTGCCGAGACCCAGTTTGTGCAATGGCTGTTCAACACGGCATTTGTGGGTGTTATGGTCGTTGGGCTCACGCTGGTCCTGGCCATACCCGCGGGTTACAGCCTGGTGCGGCTGGGGGGTAGGTGGGGCGAGAGGCTTGGCATCGGGATATTTTTGACCTACCTGGTTGCCCCAACCATCCTCTTTATTCCCATGTCACGGGTGGTGGCGCGGCTGGGCCTTCAGGACTCGCTATGGTCTTTGATACTGGTCTTCCCCTCATTTACTATTCCATTTGCCATATGGCTCCTGATGGGTTTCTTTAAGGCCATTCCGCCCGATCTGGAGGAAGCGGCCATGATTGACGGCTACAGCCGTTTTGGGGCCTTTATCAGGATGGTCATCCCCATATCCACATCGGGGATATTGACAGTGGTGATATTTAGCTTCACCCTGGTGGTCCAGGAGTATATCTACACCCTGACTTTTGTGACCGCAGCATCCAAGTATACGGTGAGCGTTGGGGTGCCCACCTTTCTCGTACACGGCGATGTGTACAACTGGGGCGGGCTGATGGCCGGCTGTCTGATTGCCTCGCTTCCCATTGCCATCGTCTACAATTTCTTTGTGGATCGGTTTATCGGGGGGCTTACCATGGGCGCGGTCAAGGGTTGAGAGGGCAGGCACCCTGCAACTTCTAAGAATCGAGGAGGATTAGATGGAACTTCCGGTGGTAGAAAATTACATCAATGGCGAATGGGAGCGGTCGGAGTCAACCGAGATCGGGGATGTGTGGTGCCCGGCCACCGGCGAGAAGATCGCCCAGGTTCCATACTCTGGCGCAGCCGAGGTGGATCGCGCGGTGGAGGCGGCAAAGGCGGCCTTCTGGGAATGGCGATCGACTCCGCCCCTGACCCGGGCGCGCTACCTCTTTCGCCTCAAAGAGCTCTTTGAGGAATCCTTTGAGGATATCTCCCGCGTCCTGGTCAACGAAGAGGGCAAGACCATTGACGAATCAAGGGGCGAGGTGAGGCGCATGATTGAAAACGTCGAACATGCGACGGCCGTGACCACACTGATGACCGGTTATTGTATGGAGGATATTGCCCAGGATATCGACTGTTATGCCGAACGCCAGCCCATTGGTGTCTTTGGATGCATCGCCCCCTTTAACTTCCCGGCCATGGTCCCGTGGTGGTTTCTTCCCTATGCCCTTGTTACGGGAAATACGTATATCGTCAAGCCGTCGGAACAGGTCCCCATGACCCAGACCCGTATCTTTGAGGTCATCGACGAACTGGGTCTTCCGGAGGGGGTGCTCAACATGGTCCACGGGTCGCGCGATGTGGTCAATGCCATGCTCCACAACCCCGATATCAAAGGGATATCCTTTGTGGGTCAAACCGCCACAGCACGGTACATCTACAAGACCTGTGGTGAGACCGGAAAACGCGTTCAGGCCCTGGGAGGTGCCAAGAATTGCGTGGTCGTAATGCCAGACGCCGATCTGGTGAAGGGCATGCCGTCTCTGATCACCTCCTTTTACGGCTGCGCCGGCGAGCGTTGTCTCTCGGGCTCAATCCTGGTAGCGGTGGGAGAGGTGTACAATGAACTCAAGGAGAAGTTCACAGCCGCTGCCAAGGCCATCCGTGTGGGTGACGGTCTGGACGAGGCGACCCAGATGGGGCCGGTGATCAGTGCGTCCCATAAAGAACGGGTACTGGGGTATATCGAAAAAGGGCTGGCAGAAGGTGCAAGGCTTATCCTGGACGGCCGTCCCATCCAGGTGGAGGGGTATCCCAATGGATTCTTCGTCGGGCCCACGATCCTCGACGAGGTGAGCCCCGATATGACCGTCGCCTGCGAGGAGATCTTCGGGCCAGTGGTAACCCTCATACACGTCAAAGACCTTGAAGAGGCCGTCGACGTGACAAACAGCCGGGGGTTTGCAAACTCCTTTTGTCTTTACACCAGCAGCGGAAAGACCGCCCGTGAGGTCAAGTACCGCGTGGCCCCCAGTATGCTTGGGATCAATATCGGGATTGCCGCACCCATGAGTTTTTTTCCATTTGGGGGCATCGGCGAGTCGTTTTTTGGTGATATAAAAGGGCATGGCCGGGAGATATTCCAGTTTTTTACCGACACCAAGGTGGTTATTACTCGCTGGTTTTGACAGCTGAGGCCCGCTTTGTTGGATTCGCGCTAATCCAGGATCTTTGAGGAGTCAAAATGGGGTTGAGGAATTTTGGTAGTATACTCAATTTTGCGGTAGAGCTGGAAACTGCTGATCAGGAATTCTATCGCGCGGCGGCGGCAAATCCTGCCTGCGCCAAATACAAGGCCCTGTTTGAGGGTCTGGCGACCGAGGCCCAAAAAAATGAACAGGCCATGTTGCGGGCGCGGCGGGAAAATGTGACCGAAATGATCCTGGAGCCTATCTACGGTTTTTCGAGCGAACCCTTTTTGAGCGAGAGGGAGGGTGCAGAGACAATGAGCCTGGACCGGGCCGTTGAGGTGGCGAGCGAGCTTGAAGACAGGGCCGAACGCTTTTACACCCAGGCTGCTGAAAAAATCGAGGCATTGCGGGAAGTCTCCCGGGCGCTGGCCCGGACTGCAAAACGCCGAGCCGCAAACAAGGCGCGGTTGGCTGCCCTGGATAAACCGTAGGTATGAAATAAGAATGAAATTTTTCTTGACAAGGATTTGTGATGAGATAAGATGCCCTGCATTCTTGGGAGTTGGGTTATTTGGATCGCGAACCCGCAACACTAGCCACGAGGAGCCGACTATGAGGGTAGGGGGTACTGGAAGACCCCAATAATTTAAGCCTCCGAGGGATTTTTGAATCTCCTCGGGGGCTTTTTTTCGGTATTTGACCAAACCCGGGCAAGGAGAGGCATTAAGAGGGAACAGCAGTTGATTGGATCAGAAAAACGGAAAAGTTCCCTTGGCTTTGGCTCGGCAAGGACCTGTTGGTTTGTCAACGAATCATTTTTAACCCCATGGCCATTTCATTAAAAACCAAGAAAAAGGAGGTTCAGAGATGAAAAGGAAGGCTTTGATTTGTGTAGGGATTATCGTGGCGGTCGTGGCATTGGGATTGTTATTGGTCCACCCACAACAGGCGCTCGCCAAGAAATACAAACTGAAATTTGAGGCCTGCTGGCCTGCTGGATCAACCCTGTACGATAACTTCAAGATGTTCGCCAACCAGGTGAAGGAGATGTCCGGTGGAAGGCTGATCATCGAGACCCTCCCGGCAGGGGCTGTGGTCCCTCCATTTGAGATCCTTGATGCCGTCTCCAGGGGTGTCCTCGACGGAGGGCATACCTGGGCCTCTTACTGGTTTGGCAAGAACCCGGCCGCTGCCCTCTTTACCGGTGGACCGGGCGGAACATTCGGGATGGACTTTACCGACTATCTCGGGTGGATGTATGAAGGCGGGGGGCTCAAACTCTACAATGAATTTTACCAGGACGTCCTGAAGCTGAAAGTGGTCGTCTTCCCAATCATGCCTGCCGGACCCCAGTCCTTCGGCTGGTTTAAGAAACCCATCAAGGGTTTTGAAGATATGAAGGGGCTCAAGATGCGTGTCGGCGGTCTGGCCGGTATTATCTTCCAGAGGTCCGGCGTGACGACCGTGAATCTGCCCGGCGGAGAGATCCTCCCCGCGGCCGAGCGGGGCGTCATCGACGCGGCCGAGTGGGTAACCCCGGGCGAAGACATGAAGATGGGTTTCCATGAGATCTGGAAGAACTATTACCTCCCCGGGATGCATGAAAACGTGACCGTTGGTGAATTGATCATCAACAAGGGTGTCTGGGATAAGCTTCCAAAAGACCTCCAGGCGATTATCCGATATGGGACCATCAGCACCTTTATCCTCTGGCAGGGATGGTTTATCAAGTACAATTCCCAGGGCCTGAAGGACCTCAAAGAGAAGTACGGGGTCAATATACAGCGGACCCCGAACGATGTCCTGATCGCCTTTCTAAAGAGCTGGGACAAATACGCCAAGGAACAATCAGAAAAGAACCCCTTCTTTAAGAAGGTGTTGGACTCACAACGGGCATATGCCTCCCTCGTGGTTCCCGCGCGTATGTTTATGTTTCCTCCTTACAGTTTTGCCGGTGAATATTACTGGGGTGGGGGGAAGTAGAAGAAACAGAACCACGATCTGGACCGAGCCGGTTCTGGAGGGGGCGGGCAGGATTGCCCCCCCCCACCTTTAAAGGGCCAGCACACTGGAGTTGGCAAAAAGGAAAAACCATTAAAAGAGCCGGAGCCCCCAAAGGCGCTGCTGGCAATCATACGGTGGATCGATATTTATGTGGGGGAGTTATCGGGAAGGATCTTTATGGTGCTTATCTTTCCTCTGGTCGGCGGATTGACCTATGAGGTCATTGCCCGCTATGTGTTCAATGCCCCCACCATCTGGGCCTACGAGATCTCCTATATGCTTTACGGCAGCCACTTTATGCTGGGGGCGACCTATTGTCTTTTGAAAAAGGGGCACATCCGCACCGACCTCCTCTATGATATGTTCCCTGTCAAATGGCAGGGGTGGGTGGATGCCGTGCTCTACCTCTTTTTCTTTTTCCCGGGGATGATCTATTTTTTTGCGGCCGGGTGGGAAGAGGCCATTCATTCCTGGGGTATTCTGGAGCATTCGGAGCAAAGCCCCTGGCAGCCTCCATTATATCCGTTCAAAACAGTCGTCCCTGTTGCCGCGATGTTGCTCATGATCCAGGGTTTCTCCGAGCTGCTGAAAAGCGCGTATGCAGGCCTTAGGGGGAAATGGTTATGAGTCCAGAAATCCTCGGTCTTGTCCTCTTGGGGGGGCTTATCACAGGCATTTTTGTGGGGTTCCCCATTGCGTTTACCCTGATTATCCTGGCCATCGTCTTTGGCTACATCGGCATCGGCTCGTCTGTTTTCTACCTGATGTACTTTCAGACCATCGGGTTGATGAAGGAGGAGGTGCTGGCAGCGGTGCCCTTGTTTGTCTTTATGGGGCACATGCTGGAGCAGGCGGGCCTCATGGAGCGCCTGTTCAAGTCATTCCAGTTTATCTTTGCGCGGATAAGGGGCTCTTTGTATCTTGGCGTGCTCCTGACCGCCACGGTCTTTGCCACGGCCACCGGCATTATCGGGGCGTCGGTCACGGTGATCGGGCTCCTGGCGGCCCCGGCCATGATGAAGGCCCGTTACGATACGGTGCTCTCTGCAGGTGTCATCACGGCAGGCGGGTGCCTGGGCATCCTGATCCCGCCCAGCGTGATGCTGGTGCTCCTCGGGCCGGTGCTGGGCGTCTCTGTTGTCTCGCTCTTCCTGGCAGCCATTATCCCGGGCCTCATCCTCTCTGGCCTCTTTGTTGCTTATACAATGGCGAGATGCTATATCAATCCAAAGCTGGGACCCCGGCTGCCCCCGGAGGAGCGACCGACCTCTATAGGAGCGATCATGCGGGAGTTCGTTTCGGGGATCGTGCCGTTGGGAGTCGTTATCTTCGCCTCGCTGGGCAGCATCATCGGCGGGCTGGCAACACCCACAGAAGGCGCGGCCATGGCTGCCTCGGGTGCGGTTTTACTTACACTTATTTACGGGAAACTGAACTGGACAAATCTCAGGCTCGCGGGGCTTAAGACGCTCCAGACATCCAGTATGATCCTGTTCCTGGCCGTTGCCTCCAACATCTATGGAGCGGTCTTTGCCAGGTTGGGTACGGCAACCCTGATCACCGATACCATGCTGGGGCTCAATGTTCCGCCCATGATGATGGTTGTCATCCTGATGCTGGTGATTTTCATTCTGGGTTGGCCCCTGGAGTGGCCCGCCATCATCCTGATCTTTGTCCCCATCTTTTTCCCGGTGATCCAGGAATTGGGGTTCAATCTGATATGGTTTGCCACCCTGGTGGCGGTCAATCTCCAGACCGCCTTTCTCTCGCCTCCGGTGGCCATGGCCGCATACTATCTGAAGGGGGTCGCCCCCCAGTGGGATCTGGGGAAGATCTATCGGGGCATGATGGAGTTTATGGTACTCCAGTGTGCGGGTCTTGCCGTTGTACTCTTTTTCCCAGAGACCGCCCTGTGGCTGCCGAGGCTGTTCTTTAAATAGGTCTTTGTATGGTGTTGGTTCAGGCGGGGCGCTGAGCACTTTCAGCGCCCCGTTATTGTCTATATCAGGTTTATCAATTTAGCCTTCTTCAAAATTGATGGTTCGGCAAAAACCCATTAATGCCACTTTTCCGTCATTCCGGCGAAAGCCATTCGGCTCTGA
>CAZXCQ010000270.1:0-8529 GCA_964639275.1 uncultured Desulfobacteraceae bacterium
GGGGACAAAAATGCAACCTTGAACCCTGAACCTTTGAACCCGTGAACGGCTACCTAAATTTGTACCAATTATCAAAAAGCCCGATTTTAGACAGAGGAGATCGACCAATGCCCAGGGCGAGGATAGGAGAAATTCACCTCAACTATGAGGAATATGGCCAGGGGACGCCATTGGTGATGATCCTGGGTCTGGGACAGGACCTTGCGACGTGGGGTTTTCAGATTCCGGAATTTTCGAAGCATTTCAGGGTGATTGCCTTTGATAATCGTGACGCAGGAGCGAGTTCCCAGTGCACCGGACCGTATGACACAGAGATGATGGCGAAAGATACCATGGATCTCATGGACCACCTGGGGATTAAACGCGCTCATGTGCTGGGGACCTCCATGGGAGGCATGATCGCGCAGCATGTCGCCCTCACGTTTCCAGAAAGGGTCATAAGCCTGATACTCGCCAGCACCACCTCATGGGGGGAGGGGTGAATAAGGGTGCTGTATAACTCCTGGAGGGAGTATCTGGACGGCTCGGGAAGACCCGGTTCTGCCCCGGCAATCATGCCCTGGCTCTTTTCCAGGCAATTTCGAAAGGAACATCCCGAAAAGGTCAGAGAAATCAGGGAACGTCTGGGGGGGCACTATATCTCGCGTAACTCCGGGGCATTCGAGAGGCAGGTCAAGGCCAACATCTCGACCGATACCAGGGGACGTCTGGGCCAGGTGAGGGTACCGACGCTGATCGTGGTGGGCGAACATGATGAGCTCACCCCTCCCAGGATGGCCAGAGAGCTGGAGGCGGAGATCCCCAATGCCAAACTGGTGATCTTTAAAAGAGGGGGTCACGGTTTGTACTGGGAGGTGCCAAAGCTGTTCAATCAGGCGGTATTGGATTTTCTGAAGGCCCAGACCGGGTGCTAGATCTCAACGTCTTCCCTGGTGGGGATTTTGGATTCACAGGGGACATCTGTCTGGCACAGGCCACAGCCTCGCCCCTTAAAGCCGTAATGGGATCTGATGTATTTGGGGGCGACGGTCCTGACGTGCTTGGCACACCGGGTCTTGTCGTGGCCGGTCTCGGTGATGGCATCGGCCGGACAGCGGGAAATACACTTTCCGCAGATTCCCTCTGTGAAGAAGAGACAGTAGGCATGGTGATTTTGATAGGGTCTGGGTGTGGGCGGAATCCCGATTCTTGCAACCACGGAGCCTGTGCGCATGGCCTTTCCCAGGGGGGTGATCAGACCATCGCAGAGCCCGAATGTCCCCAGGCCGGATGCAAAGGCGGCGTGACGCTCCGACCAGGTAGAGGCAATCGTGTACTTATCAGACCTTTTCCTGGCCCATCTTGGTGAGAGCACGGGGGCCAGGGCTTCGTACCCATTGTCCCGGAGGGCGCTCACAACCCGGTTTCTGAGCCAAACATTAAACACCTCACCATAGATGCGGGCCCGTGCCCACCGCTCTGAAGGATAGACCGTCTGTTCGCGGTTATCCTTCTTGGTGGCCTCGGTCTGGGGCAGGACCCAGCTGATGACGGTCAGTTCGTCCGGATTCACAATCCGTCCGGGGAACGTCTGGGTGAATATCTCGTGGGGTGTCCAGTGAAAAGGTCCGACATGTGCCTTGTAGGCCTGGTAAAGCGGGTCATCCCCTCTTGAAAAACCCACAAGGGGATTTCCAAAGGCCTTTTCGTTGTGCTGGTCCTTGAGGGTGTTCTCAGGCGATTGCTCCACAAAATCGTTGATGACCAAACGAAGCCAGGCACCCGGATCTGCCATCCGCCCTGTGGACATGGTTGCCCCCTAATTGTATGGTAGTCAGTGCCAACGAGATATTTGTTTGAAATTCACGTGTTTAAAGAGAACTCTGGACCCTGATGTTCAAATAACGATGGCAGGATATCGTAACTGGCTCTATTTGTCAAAAAATTTGATGGATTGCAGAACATATTCATTTGGCACCGGCGGGCCTTTACTGCCCGTTGAAGGGGGTGCACCGTGAGGGACGGGATCTCAAAGGCGGTTGCGTATTTGCGTATGAATAGGGGCGGCCGCCTTCTCTCCAGAGGTCATGGGGCTGCAGGCGGTTTGAATGATCCTTGAAGGGTGTGCCGTGAGTCGCGCTTAACACTCCATATATAGTAGTATCTTGAATCCAGTTTGCAGGTTGGCGTATCAATGATGGAAAACCCGTTTGATTCGATCATGTCTCTAAAGCTCTCCACATTCGATCTCAGGGTATTCTCCTGAATCACCAATGATCCATCCTGATCCAGGAATTGACCGACATCTTCATAAAACTGCCTGTGAATGGCCCAGTCTTTGTTCAGATAGATGATCTCCGGACTGATCTTTTTGACGCACTTATACTCAAAGTGCGGGGGATTTGCCACCACGAGATTCCATCTTTCAGAAGACGGGATGTCTTTCAGATTGTCTGACAGATACACCGTGACCTGGCCTTCAAGTCTGTTTTCACGGATAGTCTTTTTGCACGCCTCAACCGCCAATGGATTGATATCAGCCAGGCACAGGGTGTCACAGAGACCATGGGCCAAAAGAGAAAAGCCGATAAATCCCGGCCCTGAACACCACTCAAATATCCTCTGTTGAGGAGGAAAGTTTTTGCTTATGAAATCGATATAATCCTGGCCAAAACTGCCGCCCCCGCCGTCCAGTTCCCTGGTGTAATAAACCTTGATTCCATTAAATTCCAGATAGCTGTTAAGATCCGCCATTTTATCCCCCGTGTCTTTCTCCTGCTATTTAACGAGACGGCAACGAGGCATCGTCTTTTTTGCAAGGAGTATAGAAAATTTGCGCTTGTGAGACAAGGGTAAAGGAGATAAATTGACCCGGGTTGAATACATTTTGTTTGACTTCTTCTGCTAATGTGAAATTATGCTCATTTGGGGATGTTTCTGGGGGCAGCGAGGGGGCGGAAAGAGAAATCCGGATGCTGGAACAGACCTTTATCCATATTCAGGGGATCGGAAAAAAGACCGAGAGAGGGCTCTGGGCCCGGGGAATCCGGACCTGGCAAGACTTTGTTGATCACAGGGGAACCGTCTTTTCTCCCTCAAGGGACAGCATGATCCGGCAGGAAATCGAGTCATCGATCGAACACCGGGATAATATCGGCTATTTTGCGGAGAGGCTTTCATCGGGGGATTTGTGGCGGACTTTTGATGCCTTTAGGGCGAAGGCGGTCTATCTGGATATAGAGACGAGCGGGGGCTATCAGGGTGTGGACGAGATAACCATGATTGGGCTCTACAATGGTGACAGGGTCGAGACCTTTGTAAACGGGATCGATCTGGACGAATTCGAACTGGCGATCACCGGATATGAACTGGTGATTACCTTTAGCGGGTCTAACTTTGACCTGCCGTTTATTCGTCGCTGGTTCCCGGGTATCTCGCTGCCTCCGGCCCACATCGATCTCCGGTTTTTGTTAAAGAGGCTGGGGTACCGGGGTGGCCTCAAGAAGATTGAGAAGGATCTGGGGGTTATCCGCAACCCCGAGATCGATGGCATGAACGGATACGATGCGGTCATGTTATGGAGGGCCTATCAGTGGGGAGACACAGATGCCCTGGAGCGCTTGATCCAGTATAATACGGCGGATATCGTTAACCTGGAATACCTGATGTTGATGGGGTACCGGGAGATGAAGGCGCGGGAATTGGCGGGTCTACCTGGCTAACGGCTCGCTCTAAGGGCTTGCTCAAACCGAAACCAAACAAGAGTCTCTCGCCCCGGTTAAGAGGGTGCTAAAGCAATTTAATGTTGACCGGTATGGAAGGCCGGCGCAGGATTGAATAGATGTGAGAGGCCTTATCCTAAAATTCTGTGCCCTGGGGGGGATGCTGCTGGGACTGCCCCTGCTGGGGGTCTCTCTGGCAGGTCTCCCGGTTGGACGCTATCTGGAATTCCCCCCCCGGACGCGGTATCTGGATCATGCCCCATTCTCGTGGGTTGCATTCGGGATTTACGGCTTTCTGATTTTTGTCATGGTTGTCCCCTTTCTCGTGAGGGGGCTGGGAGCCGGGAGGCCACAGAAGGTCGAGGTCCCAAAAGGCCGTCATCTGCCCTGGTGGGGATGGGTTGGGGTCTTAACAGGTCTGATCACATGGGCCTTGGCATGGACACGCTTTTCCTGGTTCGCTGACTTTCAACCACACACCTTTACCCCCCTCTGGCTCTCTTACATCCTGGTCATCAACGCCCTGACCTATAGACGTGATGGGCACTGTATGATGATCGACCGGCCCGGATCTTTTCTCCTCCTCTTCCCGGTCAGCGCGGCATTCTGGTGGTTTTTTGAATATCTAAACAGGTTTGTCCAGAACTGGTACTATGTCGCAGTGGATTACAGCCCATGGGAGTATTTCTGTCACTCAACCCTTTCTTTTTCTACCGTGCTCCCGGCGGTCCTCGGGACGCGCGAATGGATGCTTGGGTTTTCATGGCTCGAGGGAGGCTTTAGGGGTTTTGTGTCGATCAAACCTCTCCGGCCCAAGACCCTGGCGTGGGCCGGCTTACTGATCTCCGGGGCAGGCCTGGCAGGGATCGGCGTGTGGCCCAATTATCTTTTTCCCCTGCCCTGGGTGTCTCCTCTCCTTTTTTTTGTCTCCCTCCAGGCCCTTCTGGGGGGACCCCATGCCCTGGCAGGTGTGACCAGAGGAGACTGGCGTCCTGTCATTTCCTCGGCACTGGCCGCACTTTTTTGTGGGTTCTTCTGGGAGATGTGGAATTATTACAGCCTGGTAAAATGGGTGTATGCCATCCCTCTCGTTGATCGATACCGGATCTTTGAGATGCCGATCCTGGGTTATGCCGGATATCTACCCTTTGGGCTGGAGTGTGTTGTTATCGGAGAGATCCTGGAATCCACCACTCGGAGGTGACCCGGGAGAATATCGCCCTGACAAACCAGTTTGAATGGCCGGGGGAATTTGCCTGGCTTGCCACAGACATGGAAAGGCGGTATCTTGGTGCTATCGGCAGAGTGTTGATAAAGAATGTGTGCTGGGTTTTTAAATCATGCAATGACATCGACTGAAAGGTGATACAATCATAAAGATGAGTAAAGACCGAGATCGTGCCATAAAAAGGATCCTGGGTACAGCCGAGGATCACAGGTATCCAAAACCCCCGCAGCAAGAGGGCGATTATGTGGTGAGTCTAACGGGGCTAAATGACACAAGCCGGGAGTTCCTGACAAACAGAAGGATTATCATCCGACATTTTCCCTTTAGGATCGGGAGATTTTCTCTTGAAGACCCTTTTTTTTCCTTAAAGCAAGATCTGAGTATCCCTGATAATGGACCCTACCGTCTTTCACGCGAGCACCTCTCAATCGAACGAAATGGGGATCAAATCGTTCTGGTTGATGAAAAGAGTCGATTGGGATCGGTTGTGAACAAAAGGATCCTTGGGAAACGAGCCGGTGGCGAGAGCCGGATCGCACTGGAGGTTGGCAAGAACCAGGTTATCTTGGGGGGAGGATCTTCTCCGTTCAGATTTGAAATGGAGGTCCTCAAGAGCGATCAGGAAATACCCTCAAACAACTATGTCAGATGTGGTGAGTCCATCGTAGACGTGGCTGTCCTTTATGCACGACTCTGTTTATATGCAAAAGACATACTCACTTCTTCAGGGGGGGATCCTCGCAAACGGATTTTGTCTGCTATGGATAGCATCGGATACATCATAAGAGACCCGGAAACGATCGATATGCTCTATTGTTACTCGGCCCACCCCGACACATACTCCGATGTGATTGTCGCCCATTCGGTCAATGTGGCCATCTATTCGTTGAAGTTTTTTGCCAGCCTATCATATCCTGAGGAGGATATTATCAGAATAGGGACCGCAGCCTTACTCCATGATATCGGCATGTATGACATCCCTGAAGAGATCGTATACAAGAGGAAACAGGTGACGGATACAGAATATGGCTTGATCAAACAGCATACTGTTGCGGGTAATGAGAAACTCATGACGGATCAGGATGATCACGGATTCTATTCGGTCGTGGCCCTCGATCACCATGAACGGATAGATGGAAGTGGATATCCCAAAGGGTTAAGGGACATCCCGGATTTCGTTGAATTCCTGGGGTTGTTAGATTTCTTTGAGGCCGTTACCCATCAACGACCCCAAAGAGGCCCGGTAACCCCTCATAGGGGGATTCAGATAATCCTGGGCCTGAGAAATGGTGTATTTAGTCCACGGGCCCTCAAGGCCATTATCCATGTATTCTCTGTTTTTCCGGCATACAGTGTGATTCGGTTGAATTCGGGGGAGATCGGGCAGGTGGTCAAGATCCATACAAACTGGCCACTCAGACCGATTGTCAGGGTGCTTTTTGGAGAAGATGGTCAACTCAGAGAAAGGGCGAGGGAGGTTGACCTCTTACATGACAGGGATCTTTATATTACCAGAGATATATCGGATCGAATCTTTGTTGACAGGTATTTTAAACTATGAAGGGTTCAAAGAATCCCGGAAAGATCTCCGCTCCCCCTACCGGTAATCCCCGTAACGGGTCATCAGCTCCTTGATACGCCCCTTTTGTTCGTCCCTATCTTTAGTGGGGAATGTGCAGCAGGGTGTCTCGATAATGCCCATATCAGAGAGGGTCTCTTTGATAAGGGGTACGGGCATATTTTGATAGATCTCCCGCAGATCACGGAGGTACTGGCCCAGCTCCCAGACCTGCCGGAGGTGGTCCGGGTAGTGTCTTTGGCCGTCGCTTAGCTGGAGGGAAGACCGCGTTATCTTCTGCCAGGCACCTGGTGCCAGATTGGCCCCCACAGAAACCACGCCGCTCATGCTCGGGTGCTCCAGGAACTGGGTCTCATCGCCGTCATATATCCTGAAATGGTCTCTCGCACGGGATGCCTTGTTGTAGTTGTGTCCCCTGTCAAGGGAGCCCAGGAATATCAGGCCGATGATATCTTTGAGCAATGCCAGTTCCTTCAGGATAGCGGTTCGGATATTGTTTCGTTTGAGGGGTGTGGCCAGTCCTTTTATCAGTTCCGGGTCATTGTGGAGGATAATGGGATGTTTTAGTATTGGGCGCAGGTCCTGGTAATGGGCTGGAAGCCCCCGGTTGCTGTGGTAAAAAAGCGGGGTATCGACCCAGAATACCTGGCCGGTGTACCCCCTCGCTTCAAGTCCCTTTTCCAGTAGAATAATGGTATCTCTTGTGTCTTCTTTTGTATCCCGGGTAACCCAGACCAGGATGGGCACCCGGCCACGGATCATCACGCCTGCCTCTTGAACAAGTGCCGATCGCTGGGCCGGGGTCAGGCCTTTCCCCTCGCCGGCATGGGGGCTTGCCAGAAACACTCCCTCAACACACGGGGTGACCCGATCAAGAAGTCTTTCGAGCCCCTGCCGATCAATAGTCCCGTCACCCCGAAGCGGGGTGATAAGGTCAGCGATAAGCCCTTGTGGTGCTACTGGGTACCCCATTTAGCCTGAAATCCTCTCTCCCCAGGAGATCGTGGAGATGAACCATGCCCCTGACCCGAATTTTCCCATCCACAATAACCAGGTGGGTAATTGCGTACAATTCCATGACGCCCAGGGCCTCGGCCGTGGTCTGGTTCTGGTCGATGGTCTTGGGGTGGGATGACATGATTTCCTCAACCCTTTTGGAATGGATGTTTTCGTGCTTGGCAAGCGCCCTTCTCAGGTCACCGTCGCTGATGATGCCTTTAAGCCTCTGATCATTGCCTACCACCAGGGTCGCCCCGACCTTTTTGGCATTGATTTCGTTGATCGCCTCCTCGACCTTTGAACCGAGCGGGATCATGGGGATACGGTCCCCGGTCAGCATGATCTCCCTGACCTTGATACCGAGCCGTTCCCCAAGGCTCCCCCCGGGGTGAAATCTCTTAAAATCGTCCTGACTAAATCTTCGACGACTGAGCAGGGCCAGAGCGAGGGCGTCACCCATGGCCAGGGCAGCCGTGGTGCTGGCAGTGGGTGCCAGCCCCATGGGGCAGGCCTCCCGCTCAACGCCTACGTCGATCGCAAGGTCGCATGCTTTGGCCATCGGGGAATCAAGATTTCCTGTGAAGGCGATGAGTTTGGCCCCCATCTCCTTAAGCATGGGCAGTATGGTGTTGATCTCGGCCGTCTGGCCTGCATTGGATATGGCGATGACGATGTCGTCACGGGTCACCATGCCGAGGTCACCATGGATGGCCTCCGCAGGGTGCAGAAAAAGGGAGGGGGTCCCTGTGCTATTCAAAGTAGCGGCTATCTTTCTGGCGATCAGACCGGATTTTCCCATGCCCGTGAGTATAACCCTTCCCTTGGCCTCAAGGATGATTTCAATGCCCTTTTCAAATTCCCGGCCGACCTTTTCAACCAGGCCCAGGATTCCCTGGGCCTCTATTTTCAGGACCTCTTTTGCCTGCTCAATCACCATGGATTATCCTCAGGACGACTTTCACATTCCGTAAGGGTTCACAGGTTCCAGGTTCAAGGTTAAGAATAGGGACGCAATTAAGGCC
>CAZXCQ010000271.1:0-8520 GCA_964639275.1 uncultured Desulfobacteraceae bacterium
GGGGCATGTGGAAGAAAAAAAAGACCCCCATGCCGCACCACAATCGATTTATCCCAGGGTTTTTGAGAAGTCACTGCCGATCTTGAAAGAGCCAAATTGGTACAAAAGGGACAATCCTGTACCAGATGCCCATCGGCAAACCCCAGAATGAAAGGAGCAACCATGACACGCAGACGCTTTGTTGATTTGAGTATCAGTATTGAGCCCGGACTCCCCAGTGATCCACCCATGATGGTTCCCAAGATCGATTACATTGGTCACGAGATGGGGGCCGAACAGATGAAGGAATTTTTCCCGGGAGTCAAAAAGGAGCAACTGCCGGCGGGATTGGGATGGGCGGTCGAGTTCATTACCCTGACCACCCACTCCGGCACCCACCTGGATGCGCCTTACCATTATCATCCCACCATGGATAAGGGGAAACGCGCATTGACGATTGATGAAATCCCCCTGGAATGGTGTTTTGGAGACGGCGTGGTCCTGGATTTCAGGCACAAGGCGGACGGTGAACGGATAACGGTCGCAGACGTCAAAAAAGAACTGGACCGGATCAAGTACGAAATCAAGCCCCTGGATATCGTCCTGATTCAAACGGGTGCGGATGTGGCCTGGGGTACCGAACAATATCTGGTCAAGGGCGCCGGGATGGACCGCGAGAGCACCCTCTTTCTGACCGAGCAGGGCGTAAAGGTGGTCGGCATCGACGCCTGGAGCTGGGATCGTCCACTGCCCTATCAGGCCAGGGAGTTCAAGGAAAAGGGCGATCCCAAGGTGATCTGGGAGGCGCACTTTGCCGGCATCGAAATCGGTTACTGTCATATGGAAAAGCTGGCCAATTTGGCGGCCGTTGGTCGGTCGCATGGATTTACCGTGTCCTGTTTTCCGGTCAGGATCAAAGGGGCCAGCGCGGGGTGGGCCCGGCCGGTGGCCATCATCGATGAGACCTAGCTTGGCATTTCCTGCGAATGCGTCATTTTGTAACACCTTAACAAGTATGGCGTATGCTAAAGGGATCTAAGATCACCAAACGCTTTGGCGGATTGCTGGCCCTGTCGGAAGTGGACTTTGAGGTCAACCGCGGCGAAATCGTCGGCCTGATCGGCCCTAACGGATCGGGCAAGACCACCCTGTTTAACGTGATTTCTGGCCTCTACCGGGCTGAATCCGGCCAAATCGTGTTTAATGGGAGGCCCATCAACGGGCTGCCGCCCCACAGGATTGCCCGGATGGGTATTGGGCGGACCTTTCAGATTGTAAGGCCTCTGATGGATCTAAGCCTGATTCAGAACGTGGCAATCGCCGTTATGTATGGCCGGGACGACATCAACGCCCCCCAGCCGGCCATGGAGCGCGCCGTGGATCTCCTTAAATTTGCAGGCCTGGACAAAAAGTCGCACGCGCTGCCCGGCCAATTGGCGCTGGAGGATCGCAAACGACTCGAGATCGCCAGGGCCCTGGCGACCAAACCGGAGATCATCCTCCTCGATGAAGTATTTGCCGGCCTCAACCAGAGAGAGATCGAGGGCGCCATTGCGCTGACCTTCCGGATACGGGATGAGTATGGGGTGACGGTTTTTATGATTGAGCATGTGATGAAGGCCATTATGGGAACCTGTTCACGGGTGATGGCTTTGCACCACGGCCTAAAGATCGCCGATGGTGATCCCGAGGCCGTGGCCAACGACCCTGAAGTCATTCGCGCCTATCTCGGGGCAGGCTATGCTGACCGTTAAAGACCTGGAAACACACTACCAAGAACTGCGGGCGCTCAGGGGGGTTTCTCTAAGGGTAGCGGAGGGGGATCTGGTGGCCCTGATCGGATCCAATGGGGCCGGTAAGACCACGCTGCTCAACACCATATCCGGGCTGATCCCCGCGGCAAAGGGTGAGGTCATGTGGCACACCAAGACCATCCTCAAGCTGTCGCCGGACGCAATCTGTCAGGAAGGCATCATTCAGGTGCCGGAAGGCCGCAAGCTGTTCGCCAGGATGAGCGTCGAGGAAAACCTTCAGATGGGGGCCTATTTGCCCTCTGCCAGGCGCCACCTGAAAGACGGCCTGCAAATGGTATTTGACATTTTTCCGCAGCTCGCCGAGCGTCGAAGGCAGATGAGCGGGAGTCTGTCGGGTGGAGAACAGCAGATGCTGGCAGTGGCCCGTGCTATCATGGCCAGGCCCAAACTGCTGATGCTGGATGAACCCTCGCTCGGGTTGGCCCCGGTGATGGCCACTGCAATCTTTCACGTGATTGAGGACCTAAATCAACGGGGGATAACGGTCTTTCTGGTCTCGCAGGAAGTCCTCCAGACCCTGTCGATTTCCAATTATGCCTATGTCCTGGAAAACGGGAAAATGATCGTTGATGGTCCTTCACAGAGTTTGTTGGATGACCCGCGGATCAAGGAGTCTTATCTGGGGCTCTAAAACGGCGCTTGAGTCAGGCAATATTGCGGGTCCCGGTTGGAGTAACAGGGTGCCCCAATTGGTTACAGGACCTGTCCTTTGGAATAACATCATGGAAAGGAGGGTATTACAATGAAACAGATTATCTCAAAACCCGTACTTATTTTGGCTCTGGCCTTGGTTGTCGCCTTGTTTGCGGGTCAACCTGCCGGTGCGGAGGACAAACCGATCGTGATCGGCGGATCTTTGCCCCTGACCGGCAAGTTTGCAGAAACCGCCAAGTGGATCGAAAAGGGCATGAAGTTCTGGGCCGATGAGATCAACGCCAAAGGCGGGCTGCTGGGCCGAAAGGTGGAATTTATCATCTATGACGACGAATCAGATGCCAAAAAGGCGGTCACCTTTGCCGAAAAGGCCATCACCGTGGATAAGGTGGATCTGCTGTTTGGCGGATACCCTGGCACGGCGGCCCGGGCCGTGATGCCGGTTGCCGAAAAACACAAATATGTTTACGTGTCCATGGGCGGCCACATGAAGAGTTTCCTGCAGGGCTATACCTATTCGTTTGGCGGCCCCCCGCTGATGGGGGAATGGTGGTATGAAGGTTTTTGGCAATATATGCAATCCATGCCGGCCGCGCAACGTCCCAAACGGGCAGCCGTCTACACCATGAACAATCCTATCGGCGCCTCGGCGAGTGCAACGCTGGGAAGCTGGTTAGAGCGGCTGGGCATCGAAAAGGCCATCGACGAAAAGTATAATCTCCCCTTACCCGATGCCACCCCGTTGATCATGAAGGCCAAACAGTTGAATTGCGATCTCTTGTTTTCAAACGGCTTTTTTGCTGACGGCGTCATGACGGTTCGCGCGGCCAAGGCGCTGGATTACAATCCCAAGGCTATCGTGCAGGCCATTGGTTCGGTCATCCCGGCCTGGATCAAAGAGCTCGGCAAAGACGGCAACTATATTTTTTCCGGCTCGGCCCTGCACAACAAGTTGAACTATCCCGGAAACGACAAACTCAATGCGTATATCAAAGAGAAGTACGGTCTGCCCGGTTATCCGGTATACTTCGGTTTCGGCTATGCCTGGATGCAAACACTCGCCCAGGGCGTTGAGGGTGCCAAGTCCCTGAATCAGACCAAGATCCGGGATTGGCTAAAATCCAATACGGTTCACAACATTGCCGGACCCCTAAAATTTGATGAAAGGGGACTGCCCGCGCCCATCAACTTCTGCACCCAGATTATTAACGAAAAGGTGGAGCTCATCTGGCCCAGAGCAGTCCGTACGGCCGACCCGGTGTATCCAAAACCACCGTGGCAATAATCAGTGGTTAGAACGGGGGATTTCGAGCCTCTCCAGGGGTGAGTTATGAATACGGTCCTGGTGTTGCAGTCCTTGTTTAGCGGGATTATGATGGGGTCGGTTTATGCCCTGCTGGGGATCGGGTTTTCCCTCTCCTGGGGGGTCATGAAGGTCATCAACATCTCCCATGCGGCCTTTGGTCTGATCGCCGCCTTTGTGGCCTACACCTTGCTTCAGACCTGGGGTGTGGACCCGATCCTGTCCATTGCTGTGTCGGTTCCGCTGCTGTTTCTCGCGGCCTGTCTGGTGTACCGTTTCTTGATTTCCCCCATCACCCAGGCCAAGGAGGTGATCGTTTCGTCGATGATCTTGACCTTTGGCGTTGCGATTATCCTGGAAAATCTGATGTTGCTGATCTGGAGTCCCGACCCCCGGGTGATAACGACCAGCTACACCACCAAGGTCATCATCCTGGGACCGTTTTATTTTCAGTATCCAAGGTTGGCTGGGTTTTTCCTGGCGGTTCTGGGCGTTGTGATCATCCATTTTTTCCTAAAACACACTTATATCGGCAGGGCTGTGCGGGCCGCCTGGCAGCAACCCGAGGCAGCCCAGCTTTACGGGGTCAATCTCAAACGCATCAGCATGATTACCTTTGGCCTGACGGTTGCCTCGGCGGGTGCGGGCGGTGTGGGCATGGCATTTTTGTATTCCTTTGAACCCCATACCCACAATCTCTGGCTGATCTATCTGTTTCTGGTGGTCATCGTCGGTGGTGTCGGCAATGTGCTGGGCACCGCCTTTGCCGGTCTGATCATCGGGGTGATTACCGGTCTTTCCCTGGCCTTTCTGCCCTACCAGTGGGTCAACCTGTTGACCTTTGGCCTGCTGATGGTCATTCTCATATTGAGACCCCAGGGATTGTTCCAGAGTGAGGTATAAGGATGTCGCGTAACGTGATTGCGGGATTGCTGATCTCTCTGGTTGTCGTGGCGGCATTTCCCTGGCTGAGGCCGCCGGTCTATTTTGTCTCTTTGCTCTTTACTGTATTTATGTTTGTCTCCCTGTCATCTTCCTGGAACCTGATCGGGGGATATGCGGGATATCTATCCTTTGGGCACGTGGCGTTTTTTGGTATCGGGGCCTATACCACCGCCCTGATGATGAAGGGGTTTGACCTCTCACCGGCGGGCACCATTTTGTCATCCATTCCGGCCGGAGGGGTGGCCATGCTGGTGGCGGTGATTGTCGGGTATCCGTGCCTGAGGCTCAGGGGCCCCTATTTTGCGGTGGTTACCCTTTGTTTTGCCTTTGTGGTGGATCTGGGGATCAAGAACCTGGAGATCCTGGGCGGCCCGGAAGGGCTGTGGCTCAAATCCCCAGATCTCCCGATCGACACCATCCGGGCGATACTATTTGAAGCGATGCTGGTGATTATGATCCTGTCGATTGCGCTGAGCTACTGGACGGGCCGGTCCCGGTTCGGCGCGGGTCTGCGGGCCATCAAAGAGGATGAAGAGGTCGCCCAGACCATGGCCATCAATGCCCCCAGGCTCAAGATTGCGGCCTTTGCGTTATCGGCCTTTTTCCCCGGGATGGCCGGGGGCGTCTATGCCTATTATCTGACCTATATTCACACAGATATCGTCTTTGACATGATGGTTTCGATTTTGATCGTGTTAATGGCCCTGTTCGGAGGCGGCGGGACCCTATTGGGTCCGATCATCGGGGCGGTATGTCTCACCTTGATTAACGAAGGGCTGTCCACTTTTGTCAAGGCCGAGTTCGCCCGGATTATTTACGGGGGTCTGTTTATTGGTGTGATCATCTTCATGCCCAATGGCATCATGGAGTTTTTTAGAAAAGAAGAAAAGTTGCTTTAGCCCGCTGAAACCCAGGCAGTTAGGATTCAGAACCTCCATTCTCCTGTTTGTGGGTGTTTTCTTCAGAGGGCTGATTTCACATCGGTGGGGCCTGCTCAAGTTGCGGGTATTTTTCAATAAACCCCTTGAATTCAGCAGCGACCCTCGGATCGTCGGGCATCTTTTCGAGCAGGACAGAGAAAATCTTTGAGATCTCATCAGGTCGCCTTCTCCTGGCATGAATTCTCGCCACCCCCAGAGATGCATACATGTCTTCGCCAAGCGCCAGGGCCTTTTTGTAGTTGAGTTCCGCCTCCTCCAGGTCGTCAAGGTTCAGGTAGGCATCGCCGATCCTGGTCAAGGCAACCCTCGGATTCATACCGTGTCTCAGGGCGGCCTTCCATGCCCTTATGGCACGCAGATGGTCGCCCATTCCCCTCAGACAATCCGCCTTTCCGTGCAGGGCATGAGAGTTTTTAGGATCGGTTTTGAGAACTCTCTCGTAGTAAGCCATGGCCTCACGGTATTTCTTCTGTTTGCGATAGATGCCACCGGCAGATGTAAGCGCGAACAGGTTATCCTTTGATATACTAATTAGTTTTTCAAAGCACCTCAGTGCCTCTTCATGATGACCTTCACTCAGGTTGATATCTCCCAGGCCCATCAGGGCATATGGATCATTTGGGTTTCTCTCGAGCGCATCAGAATAGTATTTCCTGGCGGCCCTGAGATCTCCCCTTTTCCTGAAACCATCGGCCACCCGCGTCATCACCATATAATCATAAGGGTGCAAGAATAGGTAGCGTCCCCAGAACTCCAGGGCCTTATCCATCTCTTGCAGTCCCCTAAAGGCATCCCCCAGCCCCGCCAGGGCATACTTATTGTCCTTTTCGACCTCAAGGGCCCTCTGGTAAAAAGAAACCGCCTCCTGGAACTGCTTGGTCTTACGTTTTAGTTCACCCATACCAACAAGGGCATATACGTTACCGGGGTCCCTCTCCAGGACCAGGGCATATCTCTCCTCGGCCTTTTGGTATTTACCCTGTTTCCTCAGCCCGTGGGCCTGCCTGCAAAGGGTTACCAGGTCTCGCCCTGACTTTTTTCTCTTTTTCCTAGCCCTCATCGGTTTCGGCAAGACTAACGATGGTCTTTTGAGTGCAAACGATCTCCTGGTCCCCGCCTTCGCGGGGACATGCTCCGCGTGGATGACGGGCCTTGGAGACATTTTCCACAAAGCGTCCAAATTGAATTATCGTATCAATTTGGCTTTCATCAAAATTGGAGCTGAGACAGGGCAATGGGGTTCGGAATCCCCATTGCCCAGCTTTCAAAAAGCTAAAATGTTACCAATTATCTTCATTAAGGGACAAGAACAGCTGTAAGTCAAGAAAAACCCACCCCAGGGGCATGTTCTGGCCCCTTGAGACCATTTACTTCCATGTTTTGGTTCTTTAAAATCAGCGAAACAGGGGCCTTTCTTTGTGGAAAATTTCTCTTGTGGGTGATATGCTACAGATTCAAGGGCATAGTCTTAAGGTCCCCCACGCGCTGAGCAGAACCCCGAATAAAGACTCGCATAGGGTTTGACGGAGGGGTTATGAGGGCAGTCGAACTCGCTGGCTAAGAGAAATCGCCTGCCACATGGGACAGAATTGAATATGGAGTATGACTATCATGAAATTGTACAGTCTTGGGAAGGTCCCCTGGGAGGAATCGCAACTCATCTATCATGCACTGGCATCCCTGGGACGTGAGGCCCTCTGTTTGGTCTCACCGGCCGAACCGTACGTCTGTATCGGCTTTCATCAGGACGTAGAGCTGGAGGTAGACCTTGATTTCTGTAAGACAAACCGGATACCTGTCTTCAGGCGCGAGGTGGGGGGAGGAGCGGTTTATCTGGATGGAGATCAGCTCTTTTTTCAACTGATTTTGCACAAAGACAATCCCCTTGTGCCAAAGCGCAAGGAGACCTTTTACCGGAGATTCCTTGAGCCTCCGATCAACGTCTATGACAAGATCGGTATTGCGGCAGAGTACAAACCGATAAACGACATCATCTCCGGGACACGAAAGATCTCCGGAACCGGGGCCGCTGAGATCGGCGAATGCGTCGTGTTTGTGGGCAATCTGATCGTGGATTTTGACTACGATATGATGTCCAGGATCCTGAGGGTGCCGGATGAGAAATTCCGTGACAAGGTACACAAGACATTGGTTGATAATCTCTCCACTATCCGGCGAGAGCTGGGAGAAGAGGAAGCGGGCCGTTGGGATGAGGCGAGTCTAAATGAGCTCATGGTTGCAGAGTTTCAAAAACTCCTGGGCCCCCTGGAACCTGGCCAGAGAGATGCGGAGCTTCAAGCCCGGCTGAGGGAACTGGGAAGACGCATGCTGACAGACGAATGGCTCTATCAGAGGGGAGGGAAACGCATCTTTGGGCGTGATGTCAAGATCCGTTCGGGAATCAACGTGGTTCACAGGATGTACAAGGCCCCTGGTGGGCTATTGCGGGCCGACTTTGAAGTGAACGAGGGGCGGTTTGGCAGGGTTCACCTTTCGGGTGACTTTTTCTGTTTTCCGGAACAAGGTATCGGCTGGCTGGAATCACGGCTCGAGAACAGCGCAACAAAGGATACCCCTAAACTGCTGGAATCCTTTTATTCTGAGTCTCAGGTTGAGACCCCTGGAATCGGGATAGACGACTGGATCAAGGTCCTGGAGGTCTGAGCCCACGCCTGTGGCCGCAACACCGGTCTCCCATCAGAACCCATGCAATCCTTGACTAATTAGTGGCTGACCGAAAACTGCAGAATATCGAACAAGGAATATCGAATGTCGAAGTGATCCCTTGGTTATTCTGCGGTTCCTTGTTCAGTATTCGATATTCATATTAGTGTAACCATTCACGGGTTCAAAGGTTTCCCGATTTACCTCCCTGGCAAAGAGG
>CAZXCQ010000272.1:0-8488 GCA_964639275.1 uncultured Desulfobacteraceae bacterium
AGGTAAAGGGACTAGTCTTTTCTTTCCATCCGTCACTTTCGTAGGAATGACGGAATATTGGACAATTATAAGACGGTTAGTGATAAGCACATTTGTTGGGTAATGAACAAGCATAAATGGACCTTATTGCTTCGCGCCAGGGCAGGCCTTGACCTTGCGCTTGATTTTAACTCTTGTTTCTCCAAAATTGAGAATTAGGCATACGGGTTTTCCCTCTGCAACAAGGTAATTCACAGAATTGATACAATCCTGCAAATATCACCTTGACATCTAATTGATAATCTAATTAATTTGTTAATTAAATGCTGCCCCGGGACGAAATTACTCCCATACCGGTCGCGTTGTCAACGCCAAAGCGTTCAACCATGCTAAGGGCTTGCTCAATAATAACTTCACATTTTCCCATCTCAGCTTCGGGCCATCTTCGGTCGCCGCTCAATCGCGAAGTCCTCGAAATAGTTTAGCTATTCCTGTGGCTTCACTCAATCGCAGCAACCAAATCTGACCCAAATCTGAGCGTCAATTCTGCTAAGTTATTTTTGAGCGAGCCCTAAACCCACTGTCAGGAGGGCATCTGCCGGTAGTTTTCTAAACACTGCAACCTTTTTTCTGGGGGAGGGGCTCAATGGACTTCAGGTATATCTTATTTCAAAAAAAGGATCACATCGCAAGAGTTACATTGAACATACCCGAGACAAGAAATGCCCTCAATCTCGATATCCGCGCAGAACTCCTGGAGGTCTTTCGAGAGGTCGCCGATGACGACGGGGTCAAGGTGGTTGTCATCACAGGGGCCGGGAAGGCCTTCTGTGCCGGAGGCGACATCACCTCCATGAAAGGGGTGACAGCGGTGGCCGGGAGGCTGCGGCTAAAGAGCGGTCAGAGACTGATCAAGACACTCGTCGGAATGGAAAAGCCCGTAATCGCCGCCATAAACGGCGCTGTTGCCGGCGCGGGGCTGAGCGTGGCCCTTGCCTGCGATTTTATAGTTGCATCTGAGTCGGCCAAGTTTGCGGTACCATTTGTAAAGATCGGTTTGGTACCGGACTGGGGGCTGTTCTATCTTCTGCCGCTCCGGGTCGGTGTCGCAAAGGCCAAGGAGATGATGCTTCTGGGTGCAACCGTTGATGCCTACGAGGCCGAGCGCCTGGGTCTTGTCAACAGGGTGGTGGCGGCTGAAAGGCTTGAAGAAGAGGTTTTTTCCCTGGGAAGCCGTTTGGCAAACGGTCCGACCCAGGCCTATTCGATGATCAAGGCGGCACTAAACCGATGGCCTTCGGGTCTGGAGACCTTTTTGGAGATGGAGTCAACCATGCAGGCCGTGGCGTTTTGCAGTGAAGACTTTGATGAGGGTCGGCGGGCGTTCCTGGAAAAACGGGCCCCAAAATTTCAGGGGAGATAGCCCGGTAGGGCGAAGAAGAGGGCCCTGGCCCGGGTTGCTTTGTTTGCTCACACACGCAGAGAGGTAAACCACATGGCTGGTCAGCGGGAAAGGGAGAAGAGAAGGGGCGTGCCTGAGAAGACAAATCGGTCGAGAAAGGGTGAGAAGACGCAGGAGTCTCCGGTCGATATCGCCTTTCGAAAGATCAAGGAGATGATGTATCGCCATGAGATAGTCCCCGGGCAAAAGCTTCTCTATCAGGAACTGGCCAAAAAGCTCGATATGAGTATTACCCCCATTGTTCAGGCACTCAACAGGCTGCAACTCCTCAATATCGTCTATTCAGAGCGTAACAAGGGGTACTATGTGGGGGAGACTGACCCGGTGGAGGCCAAAGAGCTGTTTATTGTCAGGGAGGCCCTCGAGACCTTTATCGTGCCTTCCATAATAAAAAATCTGACCGACAAAAAGATCAGTGGCATAGAAAAGGCCATGAAAGAACACACAACGAGGGTGTCAGTTCCTCAATACAGGCGTATCCTTACCATCAAGGATACCAATTTTCATCTAAAGATTATTGAATGCGCGGAAAATAAGGTGGTTTACAATATATCCAAACTGATACTTGAACAGATCTACCTGAAATACAGGCCTGAATTCATGACAGGGTCAAGATTGGTAAAGGCGGCGGAGGAACACGAGATGATACTGGAGTCCCTAAAACAGCGGGATGTGAAAAAGACGAGACATCTGATCAAACAGCATATCAAGAGGGGTCGGGAGCATGTTGTCAGAAGCCTGCTGGAAGACAAGACCATCGAGTTTTAGAACCACTGGTGGTGACCATAGAGAGGCGGGGCACAGAGGGGTCAATTTGTCATGTCAGAGAATTATAAAGAGATCAGGGATAGGAAAGACGAGTGGTCTCAAGACCTTTTGAGCAAGCGGCCATTTGATCGGTGCTGTACGGACTGGGGGGATCCGGTCGAGGTGTTGTATACCCCAGATGACCTCGAGGAGACCGATTATCTTGTGGATTCGGGCTTTCCCGGACAATACCCGTTTGTCCGGGGGATCCATCCCAATATGTATCTGGGCCGTCCCTGGACCATGCGGCAGTATTCCGGATTTGGCACGGCGGAGGAGACCAACAAACGATTTAAGTATTTGTTGGAACAGGGACAGACCGGTCTCTCCGTGGCCTTTGATCTCCCCACCCAGATCGGCTATGACTCGGACCATCCCATGAGTCAAGGAGAGGTGGGAAAGGTAGGCGTTCCGGTCGATTCCCTCAAGGACATGGAGATGATCTTTCAGGATTTGCCCCTGGACAGGCTTTCGACCTCCATGACCATCAATGCCCCGGCGGCAATCCTCCTGGCCATGGTTATTGCGGTTGCCGAGAAGCAGGGCGTTTTATCCCAAAGGCTCCGCGGGACCATACAAAACGATATCCTGAAGGAGTATACGGTGAGGGGGACCTATATCTTTCCCCCGCGTCCTTCCATCAGGCTTATCACTGATATATTCGCCTATTGCAGCAAACACGTGCCCCTCTGGAATACCATAAATGTGGCAGGGTATCACATGCGTGAGGCCGGCTGCTCGGCGGTGCAGGAGATCGCCTTTAGTTTTTCCAATGCCATTGCTTACATGGAAGCCGGGCTTCGGGCCGGCCTGGATATCGATAGCTTTGCGCCGAGGATAAGCTGGATCTTTAATACCCACAACAAGATCTTTGAGGAGGTGGCCAAGTACCGGGCTGCCAGAAAGGTGTGGGCAGATATCGTCCGCTACCGGTTCAAGGCGCGGGATCCCCGATCATGGATGCTCCGTTTCCATACCCAGACATCAGGGGTAAGCCTGACGGCGCAGCAACCGGAGACCAATATGGTCCGCGTGGCCTACCAGGCCCTGGCCGCGGTCCTGGGGGGGGCACAATCGATTGCCGCCTGTTCCTTTGATGAGGCCCTGGCACTGCCGACAGAGAAATCGGTCAGGCTCAGCCTCAGGACCCAACAGATCCTCCTCCATGAGGCCGGGGTAACAGACACGGTGGACCCCCTGGGCGGGTCTTATTATATAGAATCTCTCACTCGCCAGATGATCGGGGAGATCACGGCCCTGATTGCCAAGATCGATGAACTGGGGGGGGCCGTGGCGGCGATCGAAAAGGGATATATCCAAAGAGAAATCGAGGCGAGGGCCTATGCCTTTCAGAAAGAGGTGGAAGAAAAAAAGAGGATAGTGGTCGGTGTCAATGACTACAAGGTCAAAGAAGAACTGGGTTTTGCGATATCCAGGCCAGATCCGGCGCATGCCCGGAAACAGATATCGAATCTTAAAAGGCTGAGGGAGACCCGGGACCGGTCCAGGGTTCAGTCCTCTCTGGAGGCCCTGGAAGATGCCGCCACGGGTGAGGGAAACCTGATGCCTTTTTTTATTGAAGCGGTTAAGGCCTACGCCACACTGGGAGAGATCTGTGGGGTGCTCAGGGGAGTGTTCGGGGAGTATCAACAGGCCGAGACACTTGGCAAGAGATGAGGTGGAGGCGAGTAGAAACCAAATTGATACGGAGGAGATGGTATGAGAACGGTGGGAATAAGCCTGGTCGGAGGCTATGTACCTTATTTCAGGTTGGATCGGGGGGTCATTGCCCAGATATGGGGGAGACACTCGATCGGTGGCGAGAGGAGTGTGGCCAACAATGATGAGGACAGTATTACCATGGCCGTGGAGGCCGCAAGGAATTGCCTGGGAGGCGAGGGTACCGAACAGGTGGACGCGCTCTTTTTTGCCACCACCACGGCCCCTTATAAGGAGAAGATGAACTCTTCTTTGATTGCCACTGCGGTGGATTTGAAAAGGGAGATCACAACGGCTGACTTTGCCCACTCGCTAAGGGCCGGGACAGGCGCTCTCAGGGCCGCCTTTGACTCGGTAAAGAGCGGTTCGCTGGGCAACATCGTGGTCGTGGCCTCGGATTGCCGTGTCGGATATCCAAGGTCAGACCAGGAGCAGGCCTTTGGCGACGGTGCCGGTGCCGTTGTGGTGAGCTCGGAGAATCTGCTGGCAAGCTTTGAGGGGGGGTATTCGATCTGCAACGAGATGATGGATGTATGGAGAAACCCGGAGGATACCTTTGTCAGGACCTGGGAGGGACGTTTTGTCCTGGGTGAAGGATATGCCAAGCATATGAAAGAGGTCGTGTCAGGGCTCTTGACGAAATATGGCCTTGCGCCCAAAGAGATATCAAAGGCCATCTTGCCGGGCCCCGACCTGCGGTCTCATGGAAGCCTGGTCAAAGAGCTGGGGTTTGATATGGAGACCCAGGTGCAGGACCCGTTGTTGGCGAGTGTTGGACACTGCGGGTCTGCCCACCCCTTGTTGATGCTGGTGGCTGCACTGGAGGAGGCGAATCCGGGGGATATGCTCCTTTTGGCCAGTTACGCCGATGGCGCCGATGCCATGCTATTCAAGGTGACAGAAGAGATCAAAAAGGGGAGGAATCAACGCAGGGTAAAAGAATACCTGGATGAAAAATCGCTTCTTGTCTCTTATGCCCGCTTCTTGAGTTACAAAGGCCTGGTCGAAACCGTCCCCGGAGAACCATTTCGTCTGATGCCCTCGGCGACGGCCAGTTGGCGAGATCGTAGGGGCATCCTCAGGTGCCATGGAAGCCGGTGCAGCGCGTGTGGCAAGGTGACTTTTCCGGTGCAACGGGTGTGTTATCATTGTAACGCAAAGGATACCTTTGACGAGACTCCCATATCCCATCTCAGTGGAGAGGTCTTTACCTTTACCCTGGATAACCTCGCCGGCAGGAGCGATGATCCTGTCGTGATTCAGACGATCGCTGAACTGGGAGAAGAAAAGGTCCGGTTCTACGGCCTGATGACCGACTGTGACCCGTCTGAGGTGGAGGTGGGGATGCCCATCAGTCTCACGTTTAGGAGGATCTATGAGGGCGCCGGCATGCACAACTATTTCTGGAAATGCAGACCAGTGAGAAGGGGGGGAAAGACATAATGGGGAGCATAAAAGACAGAGTAGCCATTATCGGAATGGGGTGTACCCAGTTTGGTGAACGCTGGGATATGGGAGCCGAAGACCTTGCCATTGAAGCCGCCTACGAGGCCTTTGAAGATGCGGGAATCGGCAAAGAGAAGATCGAGGCCTGCTGGTTTTCTACGGTCATGGCCCCCGTCATCGGGGTCTCTGGAACCGTGGCCGCCGATTCCCTAAAGCTTGGAAACATACCGGTGATACGAAATGAGAACTGGTGCGCATCAGGTCACATTGCCCTGCTGGAGGCCTGTATGGGGGTTGCCAGCGGCGCCTATGATGTTGTCATGGCACTGGGTGCGGAGAAGCTAAAAGACACCGGGTTTCCCGGTCTGGGCACGGGGAGGGGGATGCACCCCGTCTACGAGGCCAGGAGGACCTCGCCGGGGTCTTTTGCATTGATCGCCCAGCGTTATTTCAAGACCTACGGGTTGAGTATTGAGGAGGGCCGGGAGACACTGGCCAAGATAGAGGTCAAGAATCATGACAACGGGAGCCTCTGCCCCAAGGCCCACTTTCATAACAAGATCACCGTGGAAAAGGCCCTCAAAGCCCCCATTATTGCCTGGCCACTGGGCCTTTTTGACTGCTGCGGCAACAGCGACGGTGCTGCCTGTGCCATTATCACCACGGCTGAAAAGGCAAAGGAATTTCGCAAAGACCCCATCTTTCTAAAGGGTTTTGGTATCTCCACGGATGCCATGATGCCCCACTTCCGGCCGGGATTTAGCTGGACCAGCTTTGATGCCCTGGTGAACTCTTCGCGCAAGGCCTATGAAATGGCCGGGATCAAGAACCCCCGTGAAGAGCTGGATGTGGCCGAGGTCCACGATTGCTTTTCTATTACAGAGCTTTTGATATATGAGGATTTTGCCTTTAGCCCAAGGGGAAAGGCCAAGGAGGATGTTGACTCCGGCTTTTTTACCCGCAAAGGAGGACTGCCCGTAAACATTGACGGCGGTCTCAAGTGTTTTGGTCACCCCATCGGTGCCAGCGGCCTGAGGATGACCTATGAGGTATACAAGCAATTACAGGGGAAGGCGGATTTGCCGGAGAGGCAGATCAAGAACCCCAGGCTCGGTCTCGCCCACACCTTTGGAGGCCCCCCCCAGATCAGTGCGGTTGCCATCTTTGGAAATGAAAAGGGATAGTATTCGATTTTGGATTTTGGATTTTGGATTTTGGATTGGGGATTGGGGATTGGAAGAGGCTGGAATTCAGATCTCGGTGAGCTCTGGAGATATTGAACGGTCAGTCTGTGAATGATATTACCCGGCAAGGGGACAACAAGAGATGATTGACTTTGTAAAGAAGTTTGATCCCGAGAGGGTCGGGATTACTACCAATGCCAGGAGGACACCGGATCGGGCGGCCCTCGTTATGGATGATCGTGTTGTCACATTTGGGGAGTTGGACCGAAAAACCAACGCCCTTGCCAATGTCATCTTACAGCTTGGCGTCGGGCCGGGAGATCGCATCTCGATCCTGATGCACAACAGCCCCGAGATCATGCAGGCATGGGGCGCGGCAGGAAAGGCCGCAATCACCCCGATCGCCCTTAATTATCGGTTTAAAGAGGATGAACTGGCCTATATCATAAATGATTCGGAATCAAAGCTGTTGATCTACGGCGAGGAGTTTGAAGAGGTGGTGACGGCCACAAGATCCAGGCTGACCGTTCCCCTCCTCAAATATATCTGCCTTGGGGAAGCCCGGGCCCCGGATGTATTGGGTTGGGATGAGGTCATGACCAGGGCCCCGGATACGCCTCCCCCGGTGGAGACGGACTCTCGCGGGGTGGCCTCTTCACTGGTCTATACCTCCGGTACTACGGGAAGACCAAAGGGTGTCTTTAGAAAGAGCCGGAACCGCCTGAACAGTCTTCTGGCATACGCCTATGTCTTTGAAACCACATATGATGATACCCATCTTGTTGCCGGCCCCCTTTATCATTCAGCGCCATATGCCTGGGCAGCATTCTCCCTCATATTGGGGAATACGGTGGTCATCATGCCCCGTTTTGATGCCGAGGAATTCCTCCGGTTGATCCAGGGGCACAGGGTGACGACCATGTGGGTGGTCCCCACCATGCTCAATCGTGTTCTGAATCTCCCTGCCATGACAAGGGAAGGCTATGACATCTCCTCCATCAGGGTGATGACCGTTGGGGGGGAGTCCTTTCCCTTTCCCCTGGTAAAAAAGGCGGTGGAGTATTTCGGAGAGGGTAAGATATTTGAGTTTTTCGGAGCCACAGAGACCAGTTGTGTGACTTATATGAGACCGGAGGATCAACTCAGAAAGCCCGGGAGTTGCGGGAAACCGGCCATGGGGTGTGATATCAAACTCCTTGATGAGAACCGCAATGAAGTCCACCCCGGGCAGCCCGGGATCATGTATGTAAAGCATGATTTCCTTCTCGACGGGTACTACAGGAATCCAGGGGCAACAGAGGCCAGCTACCATGATGGCTATTTTACCGTCGGTGACATGGGGCGGGTAGATGAGGAGGGTTACTACTACATCGTGGACCGTGCCGTGGACATGATCATCTCGGGCGGGGTAAATATCTACCCTGCCGAGATCGAAGAGGTATTGTACGGCCACCCCGATGTCTTTGACGTATCCATAGTGGGAGCCCCGGATCCTGACTGGGGTGAGAAGATCATCGCCTACGTGGTGCCACGAGAAGACGCAGTGATTACCGAAAAAGATGTTATGGATTACGTGACTGGCAGGCTTGCCTCCTATAAAAAGCCCAGGGAGGTCTTTTTCGTAAGCGAAATTCCTTACTCTCCCTCGGGGAAGCAACTGAAACGTGTTCTGAGACAGGAATACGCCAATCGGTCCAACAGACAACCCGGAAGGCCTGCCATACCTATCAATGTCGTCTAACGATTTTACTGGTTCGCCTTGTCGGTATGCAATGGGCGGATTGCGCGTTTGCTGAAATTGGTGTCAATTTTGAAAAAATCGTATTAATTTAGCTATTTTGTAACTTCTCAAAAACCCGGGGATAAATCGATTGTGGTGTGGCATGGGGGT
>CAZXCQ010000273.1:0-8456 GCA_964639275.1 uncultured Desulfobacteraceae bacterium
AAATCTGACCCAAATCTGGACGCCAATTCTGCGAAGTTATTTCTGCGCAAGCCCTTAGTAAGGGGTTGTCGATTGGTATTTTCTTGCATGGAGCTAGCATCGCACATCCGCCGAAATCATGCAACACTGCCAGGGTCAAGTTCTACTTTTTGGCTGGAAAATCAGACAGATGGATCTAACGGAATTGTAACCTAAAATTGAATAGGGAGGCGTTTCCCATCTACCGGGAATTGTAGCCCATAAATTTCAGCAAATATTGCATTATGATTTCAGGCGCCTACAAGGCCAAAAAGAGAGTCCTGTGGAATACGGGATACATAAAAAAGGCAGAGTTCAAGGACCCTGCCTTTTGAAATTCCTTCCCTCCAGTAGTTTATTTCAATCGGTAATACACACTTTCAAAAGCCCCATCGCTCCAGGATTCATATTTGTCTTCACCAACCCGATAGTAGTCATAGCACCTTTCTGGACCGAATGTCCACTTAGTGCAGGACCGGTCTCCAACTATACGAGTGGTGCCCGTAAACGACATCGATAACCCCGGCTTGCTCAAGCTTCGCCAGTACACTTCCCGTTTGCCGCTGTCAGGTCTTACCATTACCCAGACGGCTTGAGTTAATTGGTTTATGCCAGCAAAGACGCCATAGTGAGACTCTCTCTCTTTTAGTTCAGCCCCTGTAAGTTTGACCTTATCCTTACTTGTCTGAAATAATGTTTGGCCCCTGTACCACGTGGCAGCTAAACTTTCTCCAGACATGGATTCGTATTTGTCTTCGTCAACCCGATAGACGTTGAAGCAGGTTTCCGGACCGAATGACCATTTTGAACACGCTTGGTCACCAACTATCTCGGTGGTGCCTATATCCGTGCCCCGGACCATCGGGTTTGCCAGGCTTTGCCAGTACAAATTCCGTTTCTCGTTTTCAAGGGCCTCGGTTATATAGACGCTATTGGTTTTGTGGTTTATGCCAAAAGTGATAGCACCGGGTTTAAGAAGTAATTCATCGATTTGAGCCCCTGTGAGTTTGACCTTATCCTTTTTGCCTTCCTCTGCCTGCATGGGTGACGCCAAAAATAAGGCCAAAACGATGCATAAGCCGACACCGACCACTTTATGAATAGAGCAAGTCATACTCGGTACCTCCTTTTTTTGGGAGTCCGTTCCTGGACGGTATTCCCTTTTCGGCGCGTGACAACATTGCCATTGTCGAGAGAAAAAATAAATGCTCCCATGAGGACAGACTATGTCCTAATGGGAGCATGGTATGCACATTTTTAGGGGGTTCTCCATTGCACAAATTCCGGCAAATAGAGTTATAGACAAAAAAGCCGAACCACCTGAACGTGATCTTCACGATGTCACTCACGGCCCCGGTCGAATTTCCCGTAGGGAACTATTCAACGGGGCATGCAGCCCGGCTATCTTTGTATCTTTGAAATGGAAGATATCTTAAAACAGGCTCAACGGGGAATATTAAGACCCGTGGCTTTCCGTCCTCATCTCACGATGGGTTTGGCTTTCTATAATGGAAGGTTTGACCTCCCAACGGGGCAAGCAATTCCCCGTTAGGAGCCAGGCATATACATTTTGAGGTGTTCTCTCATGGGATAACCTCCTGAACAGAGGTTAAATGATTGGGGAATACCTGATGCGCATTAAACGACAAAGAATGCGGTATGTCAAGAAAAATGCGGCTTTTCCGCAATCTTTTTGCTGGGGATGTATGTCTTCAAAATCCGGGGAATTGCCCCCTCACCCTGCCATCTCCCCCCCGGGGGGAGAGGATTGGGGTGAGGGGGAGCATATGGTGATGAGGGATATTATCAAGTTTCAGAAAAATCAAATGACTAAATGGTCAATCGCTTCGGGAGCGCACGGCAAAGGCCCGTTTGTTGTGGAAGCTGCGGTCGTACCAGTCGACGACGCCGTCGTAGAAGTTGAAGTGCCCCGCCAGCCCATAAGGATTAGTCTGCCCTGACCACACATGCCAACCAGTGGTTTTCAACAAAGGCGTCATGTTCCGCGAACCGGCTCCATCCTTATAAAGGGTTGTCAACTCATCCGCAGTGGGCATCCTCCAGCCTCCACCATCAAGATTCAGATTCTGCACCCAGGACCTGGCCTGCTCCCAATTTGTGTTTTTGTCAGGACCAACCATCCACTCAAGACCAGTCTTAGTGTCTCTCACAATCCCATTGGCATAGGCCACATAGACCCCATCCCGGTCGACTTCCTTTTGAGCCGCCACCGAAAAAGACAGGCACAGAAAAAGGACGAAAAACAAGGTCACGAGGATGATATTGATTTGCTTCATTTCTCTCCCTCCTTTTGGCAAGTTGATAGTCCAAAGTTTTTTCGTCATGCCGGACTTGATCCGGCATCCAGTATTTTCAATTGGTTATAAAGACTCTGGACTCCGGAGCCTGCCCCGGACCCCGATCCGGGGTTCACCGGAGTGACGACTTCTTAGGAGACCATCACAATTTATGCTCCCAACAGGGGAAACTGTTCCCTGTCAGGAGCGAGACATGCACATTTTGAGGCGTTTTCTCATGGGGTAACTTCTTAACCTGTTTAATCTGTATGGGTTTTTAATTTCATAAGGTTCCGTATGCTACCTCTGCAATTTGGGGTCACCGGGGCGCGTAAATACCGCAATTTCCTTATTGTTTCGTTAGGTTACGATTACTCACAACATGGTGGATCTCAATCCCGTTGTGAAAACAAAGACCTTGATTTAGCATGCCAATTCAGGTAGTTATAAAGGGGGGGAGCCCTAATAGTCATTTGCAGACCCTCGGCTGATTTTGTCCTCCCTGAAATGTTCCAGATTCCGCTGCAAATTTTTGGCTGAAAAAAGCCTATATCACGGTTCGAACGGTGAACTTTTTTTTCTAATCTTTCAAAAACTGCAAGATCCTCCCCATTCTCCATTCAATCTGGGGGCCATAGGTTATGGTCAAGGAAGTTAGAGGGCTAATAGAGATCGATCTGGATCAATTTAAGCTCCACCTCAAGATCAGAGACAAGACTGGATTGAGCCTTCATTTCGATTCGCCGTCTCGAAGATTTTATATTTCAGTGATCGCTTTGGTTGTTAATGAAATGAAAAGGCTGGGGAAAATCACTTCCATACCACTTGAACCGCACTACCATTTGCTTGCGTTATTTAACGAGACCGTGGGAGGTTCTGCCGGCTCCTCGGAGAAGGAAAATCTGTTACCCAGGATTTATAAGAAATGGAAAGGTGCTCTTCCTGATCTGGAGCATGCACCGCTTTTCAATGTCCTTGGGAGGAGGAAGGAATATGAAGATGCCGCAGGAAAGAGCTATTCCTTTACCGACGAGGAAAAAGATATTTGGGCGAATCTATTTGAGTACAAAGGAAGTGGAGAAAACGTTAGGCTCCGATTTTCGATAGATAAACTAGGCGCAAATCTTAATGACGTGCTCATATCATATGGTGAAGGAGAAGATGTCTCAGACGTTACCGCATGGGAAAGATACGTAGATAGCCTCAAAGCGCAGATGAAGGACAAGCCTGAACCTGCTGTATCTAAGGAGCCTGCACGCGAGATATCCGGAGGTAAGAAGTGGGGCATTGGTCGGTCAGCACTTTTGAACAAGACAACCCTTGTTGCATTTGCCAGCTTGCTTCTGACACTTGCATTGATTGCATTTTGGAACATTTACTTCAATACTCCGAAATCCAGGGATGGGGCTGCTATTGAACTGGCTTTAAATCCGAATGAAGAGCCTGCGATTGCTGTTCTGCCATTCAAGAACCTCAGTAACGAAATCGAACAGGAGTATATCAGTGATGGGATTACGGAGCAAATAATCACTGGTCTTTCAAGAGTACCAAAGCTTCTGGTGATTGCTCGAAACTCGACATTTACTTACAAGGGAAAGCTGGTGAAAGCCCAGCAGGTTGCAAGAGAGCTTGGGGTGAATCTTTTGCTAGAGGGCAGCGTTCAAAGGTCAAATAACAGGCTGAGAATTACAGCACAGTTAATTGATGCCCTATCTGGTCACCACATTTGGGCACAAACGTACGATAGAGAACTCAAAGACATTCTTGCAATGCAAGATGAGATCACGATGAAGATTATCGGGTCGCTCCAGTTGAAGCTGACCGAGGGCGAGTACGCTCGCGCGTTGGCAAAAGGCACGAAGAATCTCGAGGCATATTTGAAATGCCTTCAAGCGATTCAGCTTAGCCGCCGCCTTACGCAAGAGGATGATCTTCTGGCACGGGAGATGTACAGGGAGGTCATTGCCCTGGACCCGAATTATGCAACCCCATATGCGTATCTGGGGTCTACTTACCGGAAGGCCGTAAGCTTTGGATGGAGTAGGTCTCCAAAAACGGATCTGGCCCGTGCAGAAGAGTTGGTCCGAAAGGCCATCGAACTAGATGACTCCCTGGGACTGCCCCACAGGTTTTTGGCAGATATCTATGTGCTGAAAAAGGAATGGGATAAGGCTATTGAAGAAGCGGAGCGGGGTGTCTCCATCGATCCAAACCCACAGACTATGTATGGTTTGGCCTATCACCTAAGTGCCGTTGGGAGGCATGAGGAGGCTATTGCCTTGATTAAGAAGACATTCCGTTTAGACCCTATTCCCCCGGCCATGTATATTTGGATTCTGGGGAATTGTTATTTCCTGGCAGAGCAGTACGATGAAGCGCTTGCGGAATATAAACGGGTGCTCGATCGCAGGGGTGAATTCAGTCCCAAGTATACACATCTCGCCCTTGCACGGACTTACGCTATGCTTGGCCGGGACGAAAAAGCACGACATCATGTCGCTGAAGTGCTTAGGATAGATCCAAAATACACTCTTAAGGGTCACGCGAAGAGAACCCGCTTATTCTTTAAGAATCAAGCCGAAGCTGATCGTATAGTTAATGCCTTAGGCAAGGCCGAGCTACCCGAAAAGCCACCATTGCAATGAAGCTTTCTTGCATCAACCTCAAGCCCCAACAAGCTGATTTTCATAAAAGGTTTGGCCTCGCAAAAAATAATATTATCTGGTTCCAATTGCTGAGGTCAATTTTAGACCGGATGACCTAAGGAGGCACGCTGCCACTTTTGCATCCCGTGCCGGACTCGATTCGATAAACGAGGTTCATGTGTTTTGTAAGTGCCCAAAAGAACTGGATTCCGGGTGTGGTTTATCCCGTATTTGATACGGGGCCGGAATGACAAAGAGGCGCAAATGTCCGTCATTCCGGCGAACCTCGTATCCGGGGTCCGGGGCAGGCACCGGAATCCAGACCTTCTGCCAATAAACATGTTTACCGCTTATTACTGAAAAGATAAGAGGGAATCATGAAACTTTGCCAAAACTGTGGCCAATCTGTTGCCGAAGAGATCGCCAAATGCCCGAGTTGTGGTAGTGAAGTCGGGGGGGGTCGAAAGTACATAGACGATTACAAGATTGTGCAGGTTCTTCATGAAGGCCATTCCAGCATCCTCTGCCGTGCATTCAAGGAGGGCGAAGATAAACCGGTTATGATCCGCATCTTCACCCGCGAGTCAGGCGTCAATACGGAGATAGCCGCTCGCCTCAAAAGGGAACTGGAGGAACTCAAGAGGCTGCCTGAGGATTTCTTTGTGCGGCACTACGAGATCAAACGTTCCTCCGACGGCTTCTGGTACAGGGTCAGTGAATGGATTGATGCTGAGAGCTGGGGAAGCCTCCTGGCCTCGGGGCGGCTCCAGGACTACCGGCAGGCCTTTGATCTGTTCCGCAAAATCGCCTCTATACTGGAAGGGCTTCATCAAATTGGGAATATCATCCCACATCTCATTCTGGACGACATCATGGTTTTTAAAACCCCCCAGGACACGCTTGAGGTCAAAATTGATTACAAGCTGTCGAGGTTTTTGGACCCCAGCATGGATCGACCCCGCCCCATGCTAAGGAGACTCCTGGAATGTCATCCAGATATCTCCAACGGACGGCCCCTTGACAAAAGAAGCGACATCTGGTCGCTTGGCAAGGTTTTTGTGGAATTGTTGTCCGGCGATCCGGAGGTCACAGATTTCTCGGAAAGGCTGGATGAACTGCCGCTCCCTCCTAAAGTGTTGGGCCTCATCAAGGTGATGCTTGCCGAAGACCCGAGTCTGCGACCTCAATCTATGGCAGCGGTGGCAAAGGTCTTGTCGGAGGTCAAGGACAAGGATATTGAGACGGCCAAGCGAGACCATATTGAAGCAGCACCCGTGAGGGTGAAAGAGGTCAAGGGCGTCAGGAAGAAGCTGGGTTTGCTTTTGATATTGGTGGTTGCCCTGGCCGTCATAGGGGCACTGGCCTGGTATTATGTCGGTTTCAAGGGAAAGGACACTGAGGAGATTCTCATCGATTTCGCCAATCAATATGCGCCGTCAGTGGCCTTTGTTGTGGCTGAATACTGGATAAAGGCAGACGAGGACATCATCTATCAGAGCAGTTCGGAGGGTACGGCGTTCCTCGCAGACGAGGCGGGTTACCTGCTGACCAATCGCCATGTGGCCTGTCCCTGGCTAAATGACAGTAACCTCTTTATGGTTGTCGGCGGCCTCAGGCAGCAGAATCGATCCCCGCGCTTCGATTATCGCCTGCTTTTGTGGTTCGAAGGGGAAAAGGCCTTCAGTCGAATTCCGGGTTCAGGGGAAACCCCGGATATCGAAGACATCTATTCCTTTGCTTCAGCTTTCCGCACCGACGGCGTTCCGCGATTGACCATTGCCGGCGTTGCCAAGACACCCGTAAAAACCTGGTATCTCGTCAAATCGCCGCTAAAGGACGATTTTGCTGTCCTAAGGATTGAAAGAGTCCCTGAGGGTTTGAAACCCCTTCCTCTGGACTCAGAGCTTTCGGTGCGCGATATGCCAAAACTATCACCGGTCATTGCCCTGGGATTTCCGCTCGGAAGTCGCATCCAGCAGACGAGGGTGAACGTCAGCGTAACCCTGGGACATGTGAGACGGACTTTCGAAAACATGTTTCAGGTTGACACCTCCCTCCACAAGGGAAACAGTGGCGGCCCCATCATCGACACCCGGGGGAAGGTGGTCGGTATTGCCACGGGTGTGGTGATGGACTGGCCTTCAGGCCTTATTCCCATTGGAACACCCCTTTCGGATATCGGACTGGTGCAACCCATCGGCAAAGCCGCTGCCATGTTGCAGGAGCTAAAGCGCGGGGAGGAAAAATGGAACGGGGTCCTGGATCTATCCGTCGAGGACAAGCTCAAAAAGATATCCGACCTGGCCCTGCAGGCCCAATGGAGTGAAGCCCGGTCGCTTGTAGAAAAGGAATTGGCGGTCAGTCCTGATCCGACTCTGGTTATGGCGGCCGGGATGATGCATTTGTGTGGCGGCGATAAGTCAAGCGCCCGCCGGCGATTCAAACAGGCCCTGTCAATGGATGCGGAGAACAACCGGGCAAGGTTGATGCTCTATATCATCGACTGGATGGATAGCCAGACCCAAAGCCGTGCCTACAAGAAGGACCTGTTGGATCTTGACTGGCGATCCTCGGATGAGTTTCTCGGGCACCTGGTGCGCATTCTGGAAGGGGGGATGGATAAAAAATCGGCGCTCGCCGGAGGCTACACCGAACAAGAGGTAAGCTGGCTTGATTTGGCCGGGGGGCTGATCTGCTTAAAGAGGGGGGAGCTATCAGAGGCTGAGGCGCTATTCAAAGAGGCTGTGATGAAGGCGGATGCGGAAGACTGGGTCTTTTTCCTTGGGCTGGCCCAGGTTCAGGAGGTTCAAGGGAAGAGGATGTCTTTATTGAGAGGCGAAAGGGAACGTGCAGATTATAGAGCGAAAACAGAGGAATTCCTTCAAAAGGCACGCGGCATCTATAAGGAAAAGGTGGCATCCCACGCAAAGATTGCTCCACTTATTTTCAGGCTCAAACAGGCATCGCTGGAGCCCCAGGAGAAACTGAGCCTGCTGAAGGAAATCGCAAAGGATGGTTATAGACGCGGCGAGATTCTGGTGGGACTTATCTATTACAGTGCCATGGGAGAGGCATGGGATGAGAGTTTGGTGTATATAAAGGCATTTCTTCAGATCAAAGGACGGGAGAATGCAGATCGACTCAGCGTGGGCCTTCTTGAACCCGGGATCATGTCTCGTATGGGAAAAAAGGAGGAGGCCAGGACCCGTTTGAAGGATTTTCTGAAAAATACGCGGGATCCCTGGTACCGCGCCATCAGCGAACACCTGCTGGGAAAGCGCACTGAAAAATCACTGATGGAAATGGCAGGCGACAACCCGGCCAATATCCTCACTGCCCATGCATCATTGGGGTTTTGGGCGGAAGATTCCGGGGAAACAAAGAAGGCCATCGCTCACTACAGGGAGGCCTTGGGTTCGTACCTGGATGACAGGATTGAATATGCCTTTGCATTGGAAAGGATCAAAAAGCTGAAGGTACGCGATAAGGAAAAGGA
>CAZXCQ010000274.1:0-8443 GCA_964639275.1 uncultured Desulfobacteraceae bacterium
CAAGCCCTTAGAACTGAAATCTCAAGGCCAGACCCACAGGGCCCTCCCTGGCGGTGAGAAGATGGATATCGAGACGGTCCTTCAGGCTGTCTCGGTAGTCATCTCTCACCTTCCGGTTGTACTTGTGGGTCACATTTACCGCGCTGTAGATATTGCCCGTGTACCACCCCAGCTCAAAGAATGTCAGGATACCCCCCAGGACGGTGTTGTTATTGTTAAAGGCCTCCACCGCGGCCCATATAAAAAGACCGTTTAGCAAAAAGGCCACCGTTGCATCTTTGTACCGGGAGACATAGGCATGCCCGAGGCCCGGGATAATCCCTGCCATCACCCCGGCGGATGTGGGGTCCTTGTATGGCAACAATTCGCCCTTGAGGCTCTGGGTTACAAGCTGTTGAGAAGATCCGTAGAGCGGGCTGGTCCTGCCCACCTTTATAAAGTATTCTGATGCATCTTTCCACCGGTCTTCTTTCATCCGGGTCCACCCCAGCCGATAAAGGGCCATGTCCTTTAGCTCGAGGGTCGGGTATTGTTCTGTGACCAGCCGAAAGTAATACGCGGCTTCCCTCAGGGCCCCCTGCTCGTAATAGGACTCTCCCACCATAAAGAGGGCCTTTCCGACGAGGGGGGAATCGGGCCCGGTCCGGATGATCTCAAAGAACCGCTCCCTTGCCGGTTCAAAACGGCCGCTTTTTAGATCACAGATCCCCATCAGATACCGGGCCATAGGGACCTGTGGGGAATCAGGAAAGAACTGGATGAATCTCTCAAATTCCACGATGGCCCGGTCATATTGGCCCTTCTCCATGCAGGTGCGGCCAAGCGCAAACTGATCATCGCTGTCAATAATGATCTGTGCGGGTAGCGCGGGAGGTATCCCCAGCAAGAGGAGGATGATGCCTGCCAGAAAAACCCCCAGGCCTTTATTGCGAATCTTTCTCATCCGGGTTAAACCACCAAAAGTCATTATTTTCCACTGGGTCGATGATTCTTCCCCTGCCGTTTTGGGATGAAAGGCGGGAGACAGACCCCTCGTCCGCCTCGTGTATGAGCCGGTCGACGGTCATGACCCACCCGACAAAAAATCCGTACTTTCTGAACGCCTCGGCACTGTATGTGGAGCAGGTGGGGAGACTGGGGCACCGGTCGCTGTCAACCGCCGAGAGGTGATCATGAAAGAGAGAGGCCAGCCATGCACCGATATTGAAGCCTGATCCTTTCCCCTGATCCAGGGTCTGCGACTGCCCCTCTGGCGGGGGGGCCGTCGGGGTTTCCCCGCATATTGCCTGCGATCCGGTCGAGCAGATGGTAAAGAGGGCAAAAAGGATCAGGATCTTACCCGCAAGGCTCACCGCGCTCTCCTTAAAGAGAATTGAGGTCCCAGCCAGCCCATTTCAATGCCCATAGGGTTTTTCGGGGCGCCGGAAACCCTATCAAAACCCTGTGACACCTTAGTGCGCATTTTCTTAAATATGGAGACATATTATTCCGTTACCTCACCGCCCATTCGCTCCGCTCATTCGAGGCACAGAGTTCGCCGAGGATGTTCTTCTTATTCCTTTTCTCTGAGAAGGGCGAAAAGGAATAAACCCAAGCCCTGGAGGGCAGGAGTTATTGATGCAAAACCTCAGGCCTTTGAGAAGTTACAAACTAATGAACTCGTTTCAATAAGTCAAGGTATCAGGGGCCTCCCCCGGGTACCGAGTTACCTTTGTTGACAGGGATTGGCGGTGCTGTTAACATGATATTATACGCCGTAACCCAAGATCAGGAGCAGATGACAGGACGGCCTTTCGGTCCGGTGGTCTTGCACCTGGGCCGGAGAGGGCGCGCCGGGTTCTACCCCATTATGCCAGTTTATGAATATACCGCCCTTAACAGGGCCGGCAAGAGTACCAACGGCATTATTGATGCCGACAGCGTGGTTGCAGCGCGGCAGCGATTGAGGGCGACCGGTATCTTTCCGGTCGAGGTAAAGGAGACCTTCTCTACGGCCAGAGACACGGCCTCGACCCCTGCCGCCCTGGCCACTTTCCTCAAACGGATCAGACCGGCGGAGCTTTCTGCGACCACCCGCCAGTTATCGATCCTTTTGGGTGCCGGGGTGCCCCTTGTTGGATCTCTGGATGCCCTGATATCTCAGGTTGCCAACCCCCTCCTCAAAAAGATCATGGCCCAGGTCAAGGAATCGGTCAATGAAGGCAACAGCCTTGCCTTTTCTTTGTCTGAGCATCCCCGGGTCTTCTCGCAGATCTATGTCAACATGGTGCGGGCGGGTGAGGCCTCGGGCACACTCGACCTGGTCCTTGAGCGTCTCGCCGAATTTGGCGAACATCAGCAGACCCTGAGAGGCCGTTTTAAGGCCGCCCTGGCCTACCCGGTGTTTATGTTCTTTGTGGGGACCCTGGTCCTCTTCTTTCTGGTGGCATTTGTCGTGCCCAACATCACCCAGCTCTTTCGTGAGATGGGGCAGACTCTCCCCCTTCCGACATTGGCACTGATTGGCACAAGCAATTTTCTCAAGTCCTTCTGGTGGCTCGTCCTGCTCGCTTTGGCCTGTGCGGTTGTGACAACGAGGCAATTCAAAAGGACCCCAAGGGGCCAACACGTCTTTGATCTCGCCAAGTTGCGCCTCCCCATTATCGGTGATATCAACAAAAAGATCGCGATGGCCCGATTTGGGAGGACCCTGGGGAGCCTGCTGCAAAACGGCGTGCCCCTCCTCTCTGCCCTTGAGATTGTTCGAAATGTCCTAAACAACACCCTGATTGCCGGTGTTGTTGACAACGCCACCGAGGACATCCGGACCGGCGAAGGCCTGACAACCGCCCTTGGCCAGAGCCGCTGGTTTCCGCCCATGGTCACACAGATGATATCGGTAGGGGAGCAGAGCGGGCAGCTGGAGGTTATGCTTAACAAGATCGGAGAAGTCTATGAGAGGGAGGCCGAGTTACAGATAATGGCCATGACCGCGCTGCTTGAACCGGTCATGATACTGGCCATGGGGCTGGCGGTGGGGTTTATCGTTGTCTCTATCCTGCTGCCCATATTTGAGATGAACCAGATGATCCGTTAGGGTTAGTAAAAGATCGCGGTCAACATATGGACTTCTTGGGAAGTGGTAAGACGACGAAAGGGGAGAGGGAAAATGCAAAGGGATAAACTGGGCCATCAGGGCTTTACCCTGATTGAACTCATGGTCGTCATTGTGATCCTGGGTATCCTGGCAGGGCTTATCATTCCGAGGATCATGGGGAGGCCTGAAGAGGCCCGGCGAATGAAGGCGGTGGTCCAGCTGGAGGGGATCGAGACCGCACTCAGGCTATATAAGCTGGATAACGGGACGTATCCCTCCACCGAACAAGGCCTCCAGGCGCTTGTGGAGGCCCCAACCGTGGGACAGCTCCCCAGGGCCTGGCGGGAAGGAGGTTATCTGGAGAAAGGCAAGGTCCCAAAGGACCCGTGGGGAAACGACTATATATACCTCTCTCCGGGGCTCCATGGTGATTATGATCTGATGTCCTACGGCTCCGATGGAGAGCCAGGAGGAGAAGGCAAGGATCAGGATATCAACAACTGGGAACTGGAATAGTCTGTGACCATCTTCGAGGACCGTTCACCCCCTGAGAGAATCCAGAGATCAAGCAGGGGGTATACCCTGATTGAACTCACCGTGGTGGTGTTATTGATCAGCCTTATGGCTGTGATGGCCATCCCTCGATTTCGATATGCCCTGCTGACCGATGACCTCAAGAGCACCACACGCAAGATGACGGGCATCATCCGGAATCTCAGAAATGAGGCGGTTCGGACCCAACAGACCCAGTACCTCCATCTCGATCTTGAATCCAATCGGTTCTGGACCGATTCCGCCGCCATGACCGAAGAAGAACGGGTGCTGGCTCAGAAAAGGACATCCAGTCTCCCCCAGGGGGTCAATCTCGTGGATGTGTGGCTCAAGGGGGAGGGCAAGAAGGCGGAGGGGAGGGCATCGATCCCGTTTACCAAGAAGGGGTATGCCCCGCAAGCGGTCATCCATCTGGGCTCGGAGGACGGAAGGCGGTTCACCCTGGTCTTGAGCCCGTTTCTCCACAGGATTGAGGTTATGGATGATTATGTTGATTTTGGAAACACCTAGACGAAAACAAGGCCGGGCCATGAAACGGGTGGCTTTTATAAGGAAAGGGGGTTGCTGTGGTTTTACGCTCCTGGAGGTGATGGTGGCGGTGGCCATCATCGCCACTGCGCTTACGGCGGTTCTGGGGTCGCAGTCCCAGAGCGTATCACTGGCCAGCGAGTCAAAGTTTTGTACAACGGCCCCCCTCCTGGCTCAGCGCATGATGGCGCAGATAGAGTCAGAAAAACGTGAGGGGCTGGCCTCGGATTCGGGTGACTTCGGGGAGGACTTTCCGGGCTATACCTGGGAGATGAAAGTGCGAGATGTTGACTTTGAAGGGCTTGCAGGGGTATCCGACCATCTCAAACAGATCGATCTGAGGGTTGTCTGGGGTGAGAGTCGGTCCTATCAGTACCACCTCAGACTATATCGGTTTTTTCCAAGAACCCCACAGGCGCGGGATGCGAAATGAAGCCCCTGACTCCATCAAAGACCGGCGGTTTCACCCTGGTGGAGATCCTGATCGCCGTCTTTATCTTTGCGGTTGTCCTCTCGACGATCTTTACGACCTATAGCGCGAGCTTTAGGATTGTGGACCAGACCGAGACCCAGGCAGACATCTATGCCATGGCCCGTACCGCGCTGGAGAGGATGACAGAGGATCTGGAATCGGTCTGTGTTATCGCCACGGAAAACACCCAAAAGACCGGGGCAGACACCCAGCGGCCAGATCTGTTTGTGGGAGAGGAAAAGGAGATCGATGACAGGCACTTTGATACCCTCCGCTTCCTCTCAAGCGCCCATATCGGCCTCAACGGGCCAGGACCGGAGTCGGGGGCCACAAGGATTGCCTACTATGCATCGGAGAGTAGCCGGGAAAAGGGGGCGACCCTTTTCCGGTCAGACACCCCTGAATTGAGTCAAGAGCCGGCGCAGGGAACTGGCGGGCTCCCGCTCTGTGAAGGCCTCTCCTCGGTCAATTTTACTTACTACGGCGGAGACGGCCAGGCCCATGAGATCTGGGATTCAACCCGTGCGGGAACGGGTGAAAGGCTGCCGACAATGGTTGTGATCTCGCTGGAATTCGTCAATAGGCGTGACCCTGAATCACCGATCAGATTCAGTACGGGTGTGTCTCTTCCCGTGGCCCGGGAGATATATGAAAGCGCTTCTAAGAGATAATGGCGGATTTGCCCTGATACTGACGGTCCTGGTGATCAGCCTGATCGTTGTGGTGACTCTCCAGTTCAATTTGTTTATGCGCTCTGATCTCTATTCCGCCACAAACCTCAGGGATGGGTTCAGCCTGGCATGTATTGCGAGGTCCGGTCTTAACTGCGCCCTTGCTTTGCTCACCGAGGATGGCCTAAGAACCGATCTTGACTCGCTTCAAGAGCCCTGGGCCTCTTCAAAGACCTTGTCTTCCACTTCCGCCGACATGTTTGAGCAGGGCCGGTTTGAGGTAGAGGTCATTGATCTTTCGGGGAAGATCCCGATCAACCGGCTGGTTGATGAAAAGGGGGTTTCTGATGCCAAACAAAGGGATCTGTTGCGGAGATTTTTGATTTCAGAGCCGTTTAAGCTCGCCCCTGAAGCGGCGGACAATCTCCTGGATGCCATAAAGGACTGGATGGATCCGGACCATGAGGTGACCCGGTTTGGCGCAGAGAATGCCTACTATCAGGGTCTGGACAGTCCTTACCAGTGCAGGAATGGGCCGTTTCAATTCCTTGAGGAGCTGTTGCTTGTCAGGGGAATGACCCGAGAGCTGTTCTACGGCACCGGCGAGAGACCCGGGCTTTCAAAATATCTGACGGTCCAGGGTGACGGAAAGATCAATATCAATACCGCGGCCCCTCTTGTATTAAGATCGCTTTTCCCCGAGATCGATGAGGAGGCGGTGGGGCGTATGGTTGAATATCGTATGGACGAGGCCAATGATCTAAAAGACCCCAAATGGTACAAGAATGTCCCCGGGGTGAGCCATGTGGATATTGATCCGGGCCTTATTACCACCGCGACCACCTATTTTGAGATTCGATCACAGGGTGTAAAAGATGAAATGAAAAAGACGCTCACCGCAGTGGTCATGCGGAGCAAAGGGACCCTGAGAATCTTGTCATGGAAGATTGAGTAATGCCGGGAAAGACACTAGGCCTTGACATCAACGAAGATTCCATCACAGCGGTCCAGGTCGTCGGCGGGTTAAAGGGGTATCAGATCACGGCCTGCGGCCATGTCCGGATCCAAGGGGAGGGCGGGCTGGAGGATGGCCTCAGGAGGATCTGCGAGGGGGTGGATCTCAGGAGTGATACCTGTGTCCTGTCACTCCCGGCAAGACATGTCTCCTACCGAAACCTCGATATGCCGTTTAAAGATCCGCGAAAGATAAGGAAGACGCTTCCCTACGAGATCGACAGCCTCCTCCCCCTCCCGATTGAAGAGCTGATAGTGGACTTTGCCATCATCGATCGGTCCGAGCAGACCCATATCCTGGCGGCCTCCATCAAAAAGTCAACGGTCTCGGAATATCTGACAAGGCTACAGGCTGTCGGAGTCGATCCAGAGGTCCTGGATGTTCGATCCCTTCCCCTGGTCTCCTGGCTCCTGAGGCGCGAAGACGTCCCCGAGAACGGCATCCTCCTGGACATCTCCGGGAAGGTGAGCACCATGGCCCTCTATCTCAAAAGACGGATTGCCCTCATCCGCACATTTGCCCTCAACGGGGGGCATGCGGCCATTCCTCCTGCCGATACCGGGCCCACAGGCGATTCCGGGCCGGATCTGGAATCGCTCTCCAGGATGGTCCGCAATACCATCCACGCCTCTGGACGGCAAGACCAAGAGGTCATCTATCCTGAGAAGATCTTTTTTACCGGTCCGGGGGCGCTCCGGCCCGACACCGGCCCCCTGTTGAGCCGGTTTCTTGACCTGCCTTCGGAGCAGGTCAACCTGGTTGAGGACAGGCGGATACGGATGGATGGTGATGTGGCACAGACCTGGAATGCCCCCCTGATGGACGGCGCCCTGTCACTGGCACTTCGGGAACCCAAACCGCGGCAGGGATTCAATTTCAGGCGGGATGAGTTTGAGGTCAGGGGGAAATATTTTGGGATCAAAAAGGAACTCCGAAAGGCCGCGATCCTGATCATGCTTGTACTCGCCTTTTTGGCCGGGGATATGGGCACGGACTATTATTTTATGAAGGAGCGGTACAGTGACCTGGACCAGGAGATCAAAAAGGTGTTTATGCAGACCTTTCCTGATGTCAAGAAGGTCGTAGATCCCCTGGCGCAGATGAAGGTCAGGATCAATCAGATCAAAGGGCCGGCCGCCACCTATCCCGGTATGGATCAGGGCAGGGGTGTCCTTGACCTGCTGGAGGATATCTCCAAACGGATTCCGCGATCCCTTGATGTCCGCATCGTCCGCATGATAATCGACCCGGAGATGGTCCGGATGAGCGGCACGACCACGACCTTCAATGCCGTGGACAATATCAAGGGCAGCCTGGAGTCTTCCCCCCTATTTGACCAGGTGACCATCAGTTCGGCAAATCTGGATCGGAAAGGGAAAAAGGTCAGCTTTGAAATCAAACTAAAACGGGGTTGGCAGGGGGTGCGATCATGAGGCTGGGGAGGCGAGAGAGGTATCTGGTCATCCTGGCTGGCTGCTCTCTGATGATATTCTTTTTGTGTCAGTTTCTCCTCTTTCCGTTTCTCGAAGAACGACAACGGATTCAAAGGGGGATCCGGGCCAAACAGGCGGCATTGAGAGAGGCCGTGCGCCTGAGCGCCAAATACCGGTCCTATCAGTCCGGTTCTCGCGGGTTGCAGGATATTCTTGCCAGGCGCAGGCCCGGATTCACCCTGTTCTCTTTTCTGGATGGGGCTGCGGGCGAGGTCCTGGTCAAGGATCATATCAAGTATATGAAGCCCTCGGTCTCCAAGGGCCCCGACCCCTACAAGGAATCCATGGTCGAGATGAAACTGGAAGGGATCTCGCTTGACCAGCTCGTTGACTACCTCTACCGTATCGAATCACCGCAGGATGCGGTGGGTATCAAACGGATATCGATCAAAGAGAATAAGGGCGATCCGGCTTACCTGGACGCCACTTTACAGGTGTTGACCCTGGAGCGGACATAGCGATCGGGGTAACCGTTCACGGGTTCAAAGGTTCCCCGCCCAACGGGATCTTCGACAGGGGATCAGAGGTTCGCAGAAAATCAGAACCGTTGATTCGTGAGTCCTGAACGGTCTTGCACCAAGGTCCAAAGTGGCCTTATCCTGGCATTGGGTAAACAATACATAACGAAAACCGAAG
>CAZXCQ010000275.1:0-8405 GCA_964639275.1 uncultured Desulfobacteraceae bacterium
AAAGGACGAGGCAGTCTTTCAGTCCGTCTTTGTAAAGGTCTGGCTGGTCCTTTTCCTTGTTCTTCTCCTCATCTTTCCCTTTTTTGCCAACGAATATGTCCTCTATATTGCAAATCTGATCGGTATAGCCATCATCGGTGCCCATGGGCTCAATCTGCTCACCGGATTCACGGGACAGATATCCTTGGGTCATGCCGCCTTTGTTGGTGTGGGGGCCTACACATCGGCTATCCTAATCACAAGGGTGGGGATTCCTTTCTGGTGGACCGTGCCCCTGGCGGGTATCATGTCGGCCTGTGTTGGCGTGATCATCGGGATTCCTTCCTTGCGAATAAAAGGGCTTTATCTGGCTGTCGCCACCATAGCCGCCCAGTTTATCCTCGACTATGTGTTTATGAACTGGGAATCAATGACCGAGGGGATCAGGGGAATCAATGTACCCAATCCCGAGCTTTTTGGATTTCAGTTTGACACCGAGAGGAAGTTTTACTTTATCACCTTGTTCCTTGTGGTACTCGGCACAATTTATGCCAGGAATCTGATCCGTACACGCGTGGGCCGGGCCTTTATTGCCATTAGGGACAGAGATCTCGCCGCCGAGCTGATGGGGATCAACCTATTCAGGTATAAGCTCACCTCTTTTGCCATTAGTTCATTTTATGCGGGGGTAGCTGGAAGCCTCTGGGTCAACTTTATGAATATCGTGACACCCGAACACTTCCCCCTGTCCCTTTCCATCGAATACCTGGCCATGATCATCGTTGGCGGGCTAGGGAGTATTTTAGGGTCCATTTACGGTGCCATATTCATGGTCCTTGTCCCAGAGATACTAAAATTCGGTACCGATGTGATCAAGGACATCCCGGCCTTCCAGCACATCTTCGCCCCATTGAGAGAGGTCGTCTTTGGTGCCCTGATCGTCTTTTTCCTGATCTTCGAGCCCCAGGGACTGGCAGAGATATGGAGAAGGATGAAGAACTTCTTTCTCCTTTGGCCCTTTTCGTACTGAGAAAAGATAGGAGAGGAGGTGATTGGGACTGCGAAGCGGAGAGGGGACGAGGGGACGGTGGCTTTTGGTTCCGTTCTACTCAAAAAGGCAAGGTTTCAACTGAATCGAAAAACAAGGAGGTGCAATCATGAGGAGAAATAGACTGACCGGGCTAATCTTGACCGCAGGCGTTTTGATGGCCTTTTTTGTGGTGCCATTGGCCGCCCAGGCCCAGGATGTTATCAAGATCGGGGCTGCACAGCCCATCACAGGGAGATTCGCCTTTGCAGGGACAAAGATCCACGAGGGGCTCTCCGACTACATTACCTATGTCAATGAAAAAGGAGGAATCGGGGGAAAGAAGCTCGTTTATATCTTTGAGGATACGGAATACAAGCTGGACAAGGCCGTAGCTATCTTTAAACGGATCATGGCCAAGGACAACCCCTTGATCTTTTACGGAGACAGCACAGGCCTGGGCAAGGCCATTTCACCGATGATCAAAGATAAGTACCACTGTTTTTACGGATCCACCTCTTTTTCAAGCGAACTCGCCAATCGGGCCAATAACCCCTATGTCTTTGTCTCGGGTCCAACCTATAGCGATATGGTCGGTATCCTCCTCAAGTACATCTCGCAAAAAAAGCCAGGGGCACGCGTGGCCTTTATGTATAGCAACACGGAGTTTGGCAAAGACCCCATCCCCTTTGGAAAAAAAACGGCCAAACAGCTCGGCCTCAATGTGGTGGCTGACCTGGTCTCAAAGGTAGGGGCAGTGGATGTCACCTCCCAGATAATAGAGCTCAAGAGGACTAAACCCGATTATCTGATCACCCAGGGTTATGTCCTCTCCCCGATCAACGCCCTGCTCAAAGGATGCAAGGACATGGGCGTAGAAGTGGTCCCCATGGCCACCTTCTGGGGGATGGGGAAACTGGTGATCGACAAGCTGGGTCCCCTGGCCAAGGGATACACCGGTGTCATGCCATATACCTATTACTGGTATGATGTCCCGGCCATCCAGGAGATGAAGGCATTCAACAAGAGACACCACCCCGATGTAAAACACCGGACAACCTATTATACCCAAGGGTGGTTTACGGGGATGATCTTCGCGGAGTGCCTGAGGCGTGCCGATAAGGCCGGAAACCTCACCGGAAAGGGACTTAGCGATGCCTTGGCCACGATCAAGGACTGGGATGTGGGAGGCCTCACGGCACCGGTGACCTTTAAGGACAATAAGATCCCTGTGGCTAAGGTCTGGGAGGCCGACGTCAACAAGAAGATCTATGTGCCCATATCAGACTGGATTCATCTCCATTGATCCCTGCTTCTGAATGCCCGGTTTTGGGCGGGATTCATCAAGGTGTATTTTGAAAAGAAACGACATATCCCGCCCAAATAAACGGGGGCGATTTGCAGGCAACACGGCAAAGGACTGGTCCGGGACAAGACCCGAACAAGACAGAAAAGGTTGAGACACCATGGCCATAAAGACGATGCCAGGCCTCTTGAGAGAAAATGCGCTGAGATATGGCGATCGAAAGGTCGCTATCCGCGAAAAGGAGTTTGGCATCTGGCAGTCGATGACCTGGAAGGCGTATTATGAAAACGTGAGGGATTTTGCCCTTGGACTCCACCAGTTGGGTTTCAAGCCGGGGGACAAACTCTCCTATGCCGGTGACAACCGGCCGGAGGGGCTTTACTCTGAACTGGCCGTCCAATCCCTTGGGGGCGCCATTGTAGGGATTTACCCGGACAGCCACCTTGAGCAGGTTGAATATGTCATCAACCACTCTGATTCGGTCTTTGTGGTGGCCGGGGACCAGGAACAGGCCGATAAGGTCCTGGAGATCAAGGAGCGATGTCCCAAGGTCCTGAGACTTATCGTGGACGATCCAAAGGGGATGAGGCGCTATGTTGACCCAATCTTGATGTACTTTAAGGATATCCAGGAACTGGGTCGTGATTTGAACAAAAAGGAGCCTCATCTCTTTGAGGAAATGGTCCAGAAGGTCTCTCCTGACGATGTGGGAATGATCAATTATACCTCGGGAACAACAGGGCTTCCCAAGGGAAGCATGATCACGCAAAAAAATATGTTCAGTGTGGCCAGGGCACAGGATACTGTTGATTCGGCCGCGGACACCTTTGAGTATGTCTCATTTCTTCCCCTCCCCTGGATTGGAGAACAGGAATTTGGGGTTTACTGGTCGCTCTACAAGGCCTTTACGGTCAATTTTCCTGAAAAGGTGGAAACGGTCCAGGAGAACATCCGGGAGATCGGCCCTCACATCATGCTGGCGCCACCTCGCATATGGGAAAAGATGTGCTCTGAGATTCAGGTAAAGATACAGGATGCTTCATGGATCAAGAGACTGGCCTATCGCGCCTTTTTGCCCGTGGGATACCGGATGGCTGATTTAAAGCTGGAGAAAAGGGAGCCGTCTCTTGGATGGAAGCTCCTGAACTGGATGGCCTATTTGCTGCTCTTCAGGTCACTCAAGAACTATTTTGGCCTCGCCCACCTTCGCCATGTCTACACGGGTGGTGCGCCCCTGGGACCAGAGATCTTTAACATGTTTCAGGCACTGGGGGTAAACATTAAACAGGCCTACGGGATGACAGAACAGACGGCTGCCTCGATCATTCACCGAACCGACGACATCCGTCTTGATACCGTCGGCACCCCCATCCCCGGGATTGAATTTATGATCTCAGATTCAGGGGAGCTCCTGTCCAGGGGGGATACTATCTTTAAGGGGTATTACAAGGACCCGGAGGCCACAGCCGAGGCCCTGAGGGACGGCTGGTTTCACTCAGGGGATGCCGCTCTTATCGAAGAAGATGGGCACATCATCATTATCGATCGGATGTCCGACGTAATGAGGTTGGCCGATGGAGGCAGATTCTCCCCCCAGCTCATAGAAAACAAACTGAGATTCAGCCCCTTTATTATCGACTCGGTGGTTGTGGGACAGGGGAGGCCATTTATTGCCGCCATGATCGCTATTGACATGGCGAATGTGGGAAAATGGGCAGAGAACCGCCAGCTTCCTTATACAACATTTGCAGATCTCTCTCAAAAAGAAGAGGTCTATGATCTTATCGCGCAGGAGGTCAAAAAGACCAACGAATCCCTGCCAAAAGTGGCCAAGATAAAGAGATTTGTACTGCTTTACAAGGAACTCGACGCGGATGATGACGAGTTGACACGGACGAGAAAGGTAAGGCGGAAATTCGTCGCCGAGAGGTACGCTGATCTGATTGAGGCCCTCTATGGAGACCAGGAAGATCTGGAAGTGGAGGCGGATATCCGTTACCGCGACGGAAAGGGTTTTCGGATGAAGACCCGGGTCATGGTAAGAGGGGTTGAACCACTAGAGTAAGACCGGGAAATGGAAGACAAGGAAGGATACCAGCTTCGGGTTGAAGATATCCATCTCAGCTTTGGAGGCCTAAAGGCGCTGAGCGGGGTGACAACCGGCGTCAGAAAGGGAGAGATATTTTCCATCATCGGGCCTAACGGTGCGGGCAAGACCTGTTTGCTGAACTGTATCAATCGATTTTATCACCCCGAGAGAGGGATAATCATCTTTGAAGACCGGGATATCACCCACCTGAAACCCCACAGGATCGCATCTTTGGGTATCGCCCGGACATTTCAGAATGTAGAGCTTTTTGGCCATATGACGGTCCTCGACAATATCAAGCTGGGTGCACACATTCATCTGAAGTCAGGGGCTATCGCAGGCGGCGTATACTACGGAAAGACACGGCATGAGGAAATGGCCCTCCGTGAACACATTGAAGAGGAAATTATTGATCTCCTCGAAATCGAACAGATCAGGAAAAAGACCGTCCATACCCTTCCCTACGGACTTCAAAAACGGGTGGAATTGGCCCGGGCACTGGCCCTCAGGCCCAAGATACTCCTCCTGGATGAACCGGCAACGGGTATGAACCTTGAAGAAACAGAAGACATGGCGCGGTTTATCCTGGACATAAACGAGGAATGGGGTGTCACGATCATTCTTATTGAGCACGACATGGGGGTTGTCATGGACATCTCCGATCGGGTCTGCGTGCTGGATTTTGGTCAGAGGATAGCCCAGGGAAAACCGGAGGAGATCAGGCATAATGAGCACGTCATCAAGGCCTACCTGGGTGAAGAAGACGTGACCTATTCCAGGTTGGGCGCCTGAAAATTGATGGATACGGCATAGCGGATGTTTGATCGTGGGTATCAATTTAGCTTTCTGCAAAATTGGCAGTGCGACAGGGGAATGGGGGTTCCGAATCCCCATTCCCCGGGTTTCAAGGGGCTAAAGTGGTACGATTCTGGATAAGTAATGGAACCATTGCTGGTCGTCAATAATATTGAAGTCATCTATCATAATGTAATTCTCGTGCTAAAGGGGATGTCACTCGCGGTAGATGAAGGGCAGATCGTGACCGTCCTTGGAAACAACGGTGCTGGAAAGACCACGACTCTCAAGGCCATTTCAGGGCTGCTCAAATCAGAGGACGGAGAGGTCACGGACGGGCAGATACGTTTTATGCAGGAACGTATCGACAGGAAATACCCCGAAGAGATCGTCCGTATGGGGATCTTTCAGGTTATGGAGGGGAGGCGCGTCTTCGAGGATCTCACCGTCGAAGAAAACCTGGTTGCAGGGGGGCATACAAACAGAAGCAGAAGCAAGATGAAAAAGGATATACAAACGGTCTATACCTACTTTCCCAGGCTCAGAGAGCGGAAAGGCGTCCTCGCCGGTTATATCAGTGGCGGCGAGCAACAGATGCTCGTTATCGGTCGAGGGCTCATGGCCACACCCAGGCTCATGCTCCTGGATGAGCCCTCCATGGGATTATCGCCCCTTCTGGTGTCAGAGATCTTTGAGATCATCCAGCGGATCAACAGGGAGAAGCGCGTCAGCATCCTCCTCGTGGAACAGAACGCTCGCCTGGCGCTTACCATTGCGAGCCATGGCTATGTCATGGAGAACGGCAGGATCGTCCTGGATGACACCGTTGAGAAGCTCAGAGAGAACGCCGATGTAAAGGAATTCTATCTGGGTCTTAGCGAGGTCGGGAAAAAAAAGAGTTACCGCGACGTGAAACATTATAAGAGGCGGAAGAGGTGGTTGACATAGTCATTGATCCTTTTCAATCTGTATCAATTTGGCTTTTTTCGTATCAATTTAGCCCTATTCAAAATTCATACTTGGAGAGGGCAATGGGGGTTCGGAACCCCCATTCCCCTGTCGCAAAGGCATGGTGCCATGACAGCATGAAGGGGTTTGAGAAATCGCGGGTTTTCTGCCTGTCAATATCTTTACCATGTCGTTGCTGGCAGCCAGGCGTTCAAATCCGCTGGTTATCAGTTCATCTACGGGGATAATATCGGAGATCATGACATCGGTATCGATCTTTCCCTGTTCAAGAAAATCGAGCACCTCTCCATATTCATCATAGCTGCCCAAAACACCTTTCATCTCCACTTCCCTATGTAAAAAAGCAAAGGCATCAAAAGGAACCTTCCCTTCCAGCAGACCAACCAGCATGATCTGACCACCGCTCTTGACACACTCTGTGGCAGCTTGAAATGTGGAGGGCACCCCGGCGCATTCAAAAATAATCTCAGGGCCTGTTCCATCTGTAAGGCTCAAGATGCTCTCCCTGAGCCCATCTCCCTCTGACTGGGGGTTCAGAGCAAAATCCGCCCCCAACCTCCGGGCAACAAGCGATTTTCTATCAGATACCTCCAGTACAATGATTTTCCCGGCACCTCCGGCCTTTAGCCGCTGTAAGATCCCGAGACCAATCATACCGGCGCCCATGATCAGTATGCGATCATCGGCCTTGAATCGAGAAAGACGGACGCTGTGAAAGGCAACAGAGAGGGGCTCCGCAAGGGCGGCCTGCTCAAAAGTCACGCCTGATGGAAGTTTAAAGAGCATCTGGTCGGGATATTTTATCCTGACATATTCACCAAAGGCCCCGTCGTTTTCAGGCCTTATACCAATGATCGTTTCCGGCCGCTTGGGGCAAAGCGAAAGCTGTCCCATCTTGCACCAGTGACACCTCAGACACGAGCCCGAGGGCTTGACCGCCACCCTGTCCCCAACTCGCACTCCCCGGACCTTTTTTCCTGCCTCAGCCACGACGCCACTGAATTCGTGGCCCATCACCGTACCCGGCGGGTATAGAAGTCCAGTCTCATAGGCATGGACGTCCGACCCGCATATGCCGCAGTATTCAACCCTTACCAGTACTTCGCCTGATCCGATCCGGGGTTTGGATCTGTGCTGGAATTCTATTCTTCTCTTACCCACCAGAACCGGTGTTTTCATGTCAGGGCACCTCACTTGAAAGGAAAAAATTCCCTGTGCTTTGCTCCCATGAGCACCCGATGAGCATTGAGGCCCATCCCCATCTCGACGGAATTGTGTACCCCTTAACTGAAGACCGCTCCCCCATCGACATTGATGGCCTGCCCCGTAATATCTTCGGCCTCATCAGATGCGAGAAATACTGCCATATGACCGATAGACTCGGGGCTTTGTGCCCTCCCAAGCGGAACCCGCGTCCGGATGATTTCGTCAAAGATTTCAGTCGGGCCCATATCCTTAAACGCCGGATAGGTCTTTGCCATGATCTTTCCCGCAATCACCGACATGGGGGTCCAGATAAACCCGGGACAGATCGTGTTCACGTTGACGTTATATGGTCCTAACTGTGCAGCGATTGCCTGGCTGAGGACAATCACGCCCGCCTTGCTTGCCGAATAGTGGGGGATCCAGTCCGATGCCCTTCGCCCGGCAATAGAGGAGATATTTATGATTTTCCCCTTCTTCTCTTGCTTAAAGTAGGGCACAACGGCCCGGTTGCACAAAAAGACCCCTTTGAGATTTGTATCGATAGCCAGGCTCCAGTCATCCTCAGAAATATTCTCAATCCGCGTAAAGTCTTCTGTAATTGTCTTGTCAGAATATCCCGGAACACCCGCACAGCAAACCAGGATATCAATCCGGCCCATCTCTTCCAGGGCTTTCTCGATCAGGTCATCACAGTCCCGGCCATTGCGAACGTCCGTCCGGATTGCTAAGGCATTTCGACCCAGTCTCGATATCTTGTCAGCGACGCTCTCGGCCGATCTCAGGTCCAGATCGCTTACAACGACGTCCGCACCTTCTCTGGCCATACATACGCAAATCCCCTCTCCGATGCCGCTTCCACCACCCGTTATAACGGCTACCCTGTTCTTTAATCTCATTCCTACTATTACCCCGCTCCCGGGTAGTCCCCTCTTCGCTTTACCCCGATGTTGCAAAAAATGTAACTTCTCAAAAACCCGGAGATAAATCGATTGTGGTGAGGCATGGGGGTCTTTTTTTCTTCCACATGCCCCCAA
>CAZXCQ010000276.1:0-8380 GCA_964639275.1 uncultured Desulfobacteraceae bacterium
TTACTCAGGACTTAGTGCTGAGTGAGCAATTATACCTCTTTGAAAGACTAAAATACGTCACCGTATTTGCGAATCGAAGCACTTAGCCCCGGGGTCAAGAAGGGTTTCCCTACCCGCTTTCCCGGGACATAAAAAGAGGGATCAACGACTTTCCTCTTTTTTCGGCTGTCATGTTCATCAATTCCCGCGCATTGGCCGGCGGGATTCGACGCTGATCTTCCGGCTTCATCTCAAGTTGAATGGCTCCTGACGGACATGTTGTTACACACAATCCGCAACCAATACACCGATCGGTATCAACCACCGCCCCCTGTTCATCTTCAATGGCAACGGCTTCCATCTGGCATCGCTCGATACAGGTTTCACAGGCTGTGCATTCCTCCTGATCAACCCTGGCAAAGTAGTTGTTGAAGACGAGTTCCGAAGGCTTTGGGCTGTGTTTGATCGCTCGAAGGGAATTGCAGCAATCTCCGCAGCAGTTGCACATACCGCCCGGGTTAATCATGTTGGCAGGCTGGTTCACCAGCCCCGCTTCCTCGCATTTATCCAGGATAGCTATGGCTTCTTCCCGGGTGATATGCCGCGCCATCTTGTTTTCAACATAAAAATCGGCATGTGATCCGAAAAGCAGGCACACTTCCATGGGTTTGTCGCACACTTTCTCCATCAGCGCCTGTTGCTTGCGGCATACACAGTCGGCCAGAGCGATTTTGTCTTTGGCCCTGATAATTTGTCTGGCATCTTCATATGATGCCACTGTATGGGCCACATCTATCGATCGATTAACCGGGACCGTCCGGAGGGGCACGATGTTATTCGCGATATTGGGAAACATGGCCTCCTCAAAGTAGGCCTCAAACATCTCTGCCATCTCTCGATCCATGCGCTTGAGCTGGTATTCATATGACCCAATAATAAAGGCAGAGGCGGCATACCGCGTCTCATCACCTTTCCGAAGCCGGAAAATAAGCCCCTTCTGCGCCATATTCTCCAGCATTTGAGCCACCTCCTGCGGATCGCGTCCTGTCCGCTCGGCCACTGACTCCGGTTCTTCCAGCATCAACGAAGAATCCAAGAATAATGAGGCCTCTTCCTCGTTAAAGAGCTTGTTGAGGATCTTCAATTCAATGCCGGATTCGGTTTTGGGAAATCCGGTGGAATATTGATCCAGTTGTTCTCTCAACTTCTCATATATCTCTCCTCCCATGCTCATCCCCCTTTCTATTACAAATTGTCTGGATCTCTGACCCAGAGGCGTTCTTCCGTCAGTGAGAGATCTTATGTGACGTCCAGACGCTCACACGATCTGTGGATCAGAGAGAATGCGGTATTCCTTATTCTCTACCATCGTCTTGACCAGCACCGCAAAATCGGTTGGGCTTTCATTACGCGGGAAGGACTTATAAAGGGCGGATACCCTGCCCAGTTCATCAATCTCCCTGAGGTATTGACGCAGGACATTCGGATCCTCTGGTTCATCAGATGCCGATACAAACAAGGGCCTCTGGGGATCTATCCAGCCCTGTTCAAGGTGCCGGGCCAGTATGCCGGCGCAGCGGCAGCGATTGGATTCATCGAAAAGACCGCAGTTGGCGCTCAGAAAGTCTCTTACCCGCATCCGGGCCCTGGAAAGGCGTTTGCGGAAGGCAGCCGGTGAGATGTCCAAGATATAGGCCCCTTCCTGGCTGGACACATCCATCACCACCCCCAAAACAAAGGCCATACGGTGTCCCCGATCAAGGGCCAGTAGCAGGGCCTGGGTACAGGCCGAGCGCATCTCCGTCTCCAGAAGGGGTCGGGGCGCCGCCAGCGGTTTTGAAAACCAGCCCTTGGCCTCGGCCCGGTCTATCATTCCCTGGGCCTTCTCCATGTCCAACTCCATTTTTTCTGCCCAACTCTTTCGGCTTGTTTTGAGATGGTTGGCCGCGATGCGCAATACCCACGCCATAAAGGGACCCTCGAACCGGAAACCTCTAAGGTTTGTGATAACCTTAATGAGTATCTCCTGAGTGGCGTCCTCTGCGTCTGCCGGATGAAAAAGCATGCGCAGGGCAACCGAGTACACCCGGTCCTGTATCCGGCGAAGAACTTCCTCGAGAGCCACACGCGAACCCTGCACAGCCTCGGTGACCAACTGCTCGGTGGTGATTTCTCCAGCCTCAGATACCATGATTGTCATACAATCCCCTAAGGGCCAGCGCAAGCCCTGAGTTCCTTTATAATAATGAGTGCATCTTAGAGGGAACTGTGACTGCTGGCCATAAAAAAACACCCGTTCAGCGTATTTGTAACCGACCAGTCAAGCATCCCCGCAAGCGCGGTACCGAATTTTCTATCTCGGAGCTTGTCTAATCATACAGAAATAGATATAACGTGCGCCCATGAAACTGTTCCTTCTGGTCATATTCTGGGGTCTGTGGTTTCTAAATTTCTGCAGCAGAACCGCGCTCTCCCCGCTTCTCCCGATTGTGGAAAATGAGCTCGCCATCACCCACGCCCTTGCAGGGGGCCTTTTCTTCTATCTCGCCATGGGATTTACCCTGTCTGTTTTCGCCTCAGGCCGCATATCCGAATACATTGGATACAAACGGGCCATCCTGCTCAGTTATTTGACCCTGGCCTTGGCATTGTTTTGTTTTAGATATGCAGACACATACCAGAAATTCGCCGCTATCTCCTTTCTTGTGGGAATCGGATCCGGACTCTATTTTCCCAACGCCGTTCCCATCATAACGTCGATCTTTAGCCGTGAGAACTGGGGCAAGGCCATTAGCTTCCACGAGACAGCGCCTCCGACCAGTTTTCTCGCAACGCCAATCCTCGTGGCCCTTACGCTCCAGTTTTTTCATTGGAAGTCATATTTCCTGTTGGTAGGCGGGGCGTGCCTGTTCTTTAGCATGTTATTCTGGATATTTGCCCCTAACCCCGTTCCCAAACAGAAAAAGCCCATGACCTACCGCACCATACTGCGACGAAAGGATTTCTGGCTCATGGTGATTCCCTGGACCGTTTCAGGCATTGCAACCACAGGTATATACAATATAATTCCCCTATTCCTTGTAACCGAAAAAGAGATGGAGCTGGCCTTGGCCAATACCGTTTTCGGCCTGACACGGATCGGCGGGTTGTTGGCCGTCATCCTGAGCGGTCTTGTCCTTGATCGGTATGGTGCCAGAAGAATCATCTTTGTCATTTTATTCACCAGCGGGCTCTCAACCATCGGTCTTGCCCTGGCCCAGTGGTACTGGCTTCTGGTCGGGATGCTCATTGTTCAGGCCACCGTGAGTATCGCCTTTTTCCCGGCTGCCGTCATGATGATCTCCAAGATTACCTCTCTTGAGGAAAGGACCACCTTTATGGGGTTGATAATGTCCATTGGCAATACATTCGGGGTTGGGATTAGCCCGGTGATACTGGGTGCGGTGGCTGATAGATGGAATTTTTCGGTCGGTATTTTTGCCGTGGGTGTGCTGGCCCTAGCGTCTTGCTTCGTGATCCGAAGTATTGAAGAATCTTAGTCCCCTCGAAGAAGGACAGTGATCCCCCCGGGTCTATGGCCTTTCACCTGGACTGGCATTACATACCCGGTGGGCATGGGGAAGAGCCATTGAAAGGTTTTTGAGAAGTCGCAGACAAAACTTGGTCTAATGGAGGTCGAGGAACAAATGGCAATCCAAAAAATTTATGGGAGTCCTGATAAAGCAGTTGCCGACATACCCGATGGGGCGAGTATCATGATCGGTGGTTTTGGCCACGCCGTGGACAAACCCCAAACCCTTATTCAGGCCCTGGCAGATAGAGGGGTCACCAATCTTACCCTCATAACCAATGCGGCTGGTGCAGCCGGGGCACTGGGGCTTGGTTCCATCGGCAATAAGCCGTTTATTGATGAAGAGCTTCTCATCAAAAATGGACAGGTGAAAAAAGTGATCTGCAGCGTGCCCGCATCGCTCGTCATGTCAAAACCCAATGCATTTGAGAGGCTATATAACGAGGGTAAAATAGAACTGGAATATGTGCCCCAGGGGACCCTGGCAGAAAGGATCCGGGCCGGTGGTGCTGGCATTGGTGGATTCTATACACCAACTGGCGTCGGGACCCTCATTGAGAAAGGGAAAGAGACCAGGATCATAGAGGGGAAGAAGATGATCCTGGAGTCTTCGTTAAAGGCTGATTATGCCCTGCTCAGGGCATACAAGGCCGATACCATGGGTAACCTGATCTATAGGGGTATCATGAGATCCTTTAATGCCATCATGCCACAAGCAAGCAGGGTCGCCATCGTTGAAGTGGAGGAAATTGTGGAGCCAGGCGAATTGGAGCCGGAACTCATTATTACCCCTGGCATTTTTATTGACCGTATTGTCAAAGGAGCAAGGAGGGATAGATAATGAAACAAGGTCTGAGTCGGGAGGCCATTGCCATGAGAGCAGCCAGGGAATTACCGGATGGTGCGGTAGTCAATTTGGGCGGCGGCATCCCAACACTCGTTGCGAATTTTCTCCCAAAAGGGAGGACGGTCATCTTTCACACCGAGAACGGTGCCCTCGGTTTTGGTCCCGCACCCGGCAGAGAGCCAGACGCCCAAGCTCACCTTATGGGGGCCAGTGGATCACCGTTTATGCCGCTGCCCGGCATGTGTTTGTTTGACCATGCCACCTCTTTCGCCATGATAAGGGGCGGGCATATAGACGTCACCGTCCTGGGGGCCCTGCAGGTATCAGAAAAAGGTGATCTTGCCAATTGGACATTTCCAGAAAGAGGACTGGGCAATATCGGAGGGGGGATGGATCTGGCCTTTGGATGCGGTCAGGTGATTGTAACCATGCAGCATGTGACACCCAGGGGAGAGATAAAGATCCTCACCGAGTGCACCTACCCCCTGACTGCACCGCGCTGTGTGTCCCTTATGGTAACCGACATAGCGGTCATAGAGGTATTGGACACCGGTCTTGTCCTGAGAGAGGTCGCCCCTGGATGGACCGTAGATGAAGTACAGACGCTCACAGGGCCCAAACTGACGGTCGCTGAGGATCTAAAAGAGATTCAGCTATAGTTGGCCTTTTGAAGCCGGGGCAATGGGGATCCCGAACCCCCATTGCCCGATTCTGGCGCCAGTCTTAAAAATGGCTGAATTGACGCTTTTATGGTTGTTTTAAGCAGGCTTCAGAACCCGGATACTGATTTTACTGAAGAGATCTTTCGCCTTCTCTCGATAAGCAAGCATATGCGGGGCTTGAAAGTGTTTGTTAAGCGCATCTATGCTTTCCCAGGCTTCAATGATCGTGACAGTATCATCCCCGGCCTTTTCATGAACGGGGATATCGGTTTCCATATCGACCGTTGGTTGATACGCCAAGCAGCCCTCTTCGGCCTTCACCTTGGGCACGTTTTCACGTAAGATATCCAAATATGCGTCTCTACATCCTGGTTTCAGTTGAATAGTAGCAACCACATGAATCATATCTCTCTCCTTTCAATGATTATTCCGACCACTCTTTGTGAGACTGTCAAAATCAGTGACCTCCTAAGACCTTACAAAGCCGTCATTTACACTTTCAGGTTACCTTCCTGGACGATTACGCGGCGATCATCAGCAACCACGGTCGGTTTAACCATCAATCCGTCCAGATGGACCATGGACTCGACCCCCCCGCCGAGTGACATATTGTCACCGATGGCAAAATGGACCGTCCCCCAAAGTTTTTTGTCCTCTGCAAGATTGCCGGTCAACCGGGCGTTTGGATTGGTGCCGATGGCAAACTCGGCAATGTTGCGGGCATTTTTATCGCGTTCAAAATGCCTTTCGAGGATATGCACCTCATCATGGCTACCGTCAACCGATATGACCCTCCCCTCCCTTACCTCCAGTCGCAGGGGACGACTCAGCCTCCCGATGCTGTCCATGGAATAGTCGAACACGATGGTCCCGTTGGTGGTTCCTTCAACCGGGGCCGTCGGTGCTTCACCCCCCGGAAGGGCAGCAAACCCCATTTCCTCTTGAAAAAACCCGTCGAGTCTAAAAACCTTTCGGCCGCTAATTTTAAACTTCACATCGGTCCCCTCTGCCGATGTAACCCGGATCGTATCTGCACCGGACAGGGCCTGGGCCACCTTTGCGGTAATGGCCTCGACCTCCCTGAAATCGCCGGTCATGGCTCCCCGGATCATCATGTCTTCGTCCACACCGCGGAGAATAACCACCCGTGTCCCGGCCGCCGCCGCATCCAGACGCGACCGCGTATGGGTGATGGCATGGGTCGTCGGTGCAAACACCACATCCGCCACCTTCATGGCCGCAGCGATAGTAACGGGCGGCTCATTGCCGTGTTCGCCGGTCATCGGCATCAGAGCCACAACCGTTTCCGAGCCCAGACTCCGACATACCGAAGCAAGGGCCTCGCCCACGTTGAATTTGGCCGCATCGGTAACAACAAGCACGTTGTCGGATGCTTTAACCCCGAAGACGTCAGTCACCAGCCGGTAGGCCGACGCAACCAACTCAAGATGGATCATAAAAAATACCTCCCTTTCGATTTTCTTCCAAAAGATAGGTTCTGCGTCTGAGTTCCGCAATCACCTGAATTCCCCAAAGTCTGTCAATTTGCCGTCTTATTCTGATATAGCCGCCCCTCTAGTATCAGCCATTACAATGCCGTTTTGCCACGCTTCGCTTTGTAACTCAAGACCAAATCCCATTCTCTTGGATTCTCTTGTTACCTGAGAGAACTGGTTCAAAACATCCCTCTAAACCTTATCCGTTCAGGGATGGTTAAGACAACGAAATCGCTGGAGACATGTCCCTTAAGAAACAACGCCCCCCTTTCCACATGATCCTTGATTTCCTTTTTACATTTCGTCATTTTTCGGTCGGGAGATATCGCTTAGAAATCTCGGCCCCGACCGTGTAACAGTCCTGTGGAACGCTCTGGTAAATATTGTACCTAAAGTCCGGGCACACAGCCAAAAAATCATAACACTCCCGTTCATCAAAGTCGTAGTCGTGGATGAGCCACTGCATCAGCCAGATGGTGGCCTCGTCAAGGGCCCTTTCCAGCGGTCGTCCGCTGTTCATCTGGATAATGGAGTTCCGTTTCTCGATTCTGGCATAGGATATGGTCTTATTCTTGAGAACCTCACATTTGAACACACCCAGGCCCGCAGTCTCATCGGCCACACCACCCCATTCACCATCACCCTGAGAACCGTGCATATCACCCACCATGAACAGTCCCCCGGGGCACAATGCCTGGAGCCATATTTTCGATCCCTTCTTAATGTCTCGGGCATCCCAGTTCCCTCCATTGCCTCCCTTGCTGGCAGTGTAAGGACCCAGGAGAGATGAGATCACCTCGAATTCAGGACTGAGGCCGATAGTACCAAAAAATGGTTCCAGATCCCATTCAAAGGGAGGCTTGGATGGGTCGTCTCGTTGCATTTGTGCCTTCCCGTCGGATGTGGTCCCGCTCGGGCCTGGTAAATGCCTTATGGGGCGGACAGAACTGCCGTGGCATTTCGGGAAACGTGCATCATGGGTGAGTTGTCCAAACCCTTCGATCTTACTCGTAAAGCCATACTCAGCGGGAATTATATCCAGGATTTCAACAATAACCACGTCACCTCTTTCAACTCCCTCGATATAAACCGGCCCGCTTATGGGGTTCGCCAATGGCGGTCGGTGATTCCACATATCTCCTTTTCCGATCTTTTCTGCATCTTCCGGCATCTTCGTCGAACCGGAGGAGGCATCCTCTGTCTCGATCTCGAATTCCTCCCCTATTTGTACCCTCAATTTAGGGGGTTCTTTTGCATTGAAAAAGTAATTGTAGGGTTTCTCCAGCGACAATCTCTTTCTAGCACTCATAATATCTACCTCTCTCATACCTGCCCGTTAATCGCATCTCCCGAATGTTGTTACAAAAACCGTCACTTGCCCAAATGGCTCGCCGTTACCTCTCTCACCGGTCTCCACACATGGGCTTGCCCAAAATCTAAACCCCTTCCTTTTTCAACTACCATGGCGATTACTGATTTTTCTTGACTCAGAGACAATTTTGCTGTTTTCTAACTTCTATCCGTTCTGAACAATACCTTAAGCTCTATAATTTGGAAATAAAATTCATGGAAAGACCCCTCAAAATGGGCCTACCCATCTCCTGACAGAACCTTTGCTTCTGTTGGGAGTAAACCTTCGTGATAGATTTTGTCGTAGCCCCGCCATCATGCGGATCTTCCTGCTGTAATCAGTCCCTGCCTCAGATCGTTTTTTGACGGTGGCCGGAACGCTGAAATCAGAAATCGAGCGGGCTTTTGGCCTCTTTAATGGTCTGGCTTTTAAGGGTATGGGTATAGATCATTGTGGTTCTTACATCGCTGTGGC
>CAZXCQ010000277.1:0-8344 GCA_964639275.1 uncultured Desulfobacteraceae bacterium
GGGAATCCCCATTCGCCGGGTTTCAAAAAGCTAAAGTGTTACCTGATTTCTTTGAAAGGAGGCAGGATATGAAGGCTATTGACATCCACGTCCATTTCTCCACGTCAGAAGGACGACGCAAATTAGGACATTACGGGGATGCGCTGGAGACCTATTTCAAGACCAAACTGGAGGTCCTGACCGAAGAGGAGATGGCAAAGGTCTATCAAGACCTGGATATCATGGGAGTCCTCTTGCCCACCGATGATGAGACCGTATCCGGGATCAAACCGATCTCACATGAATATGTGGCCGATATGGTCAGACGATTCCCGGACACATTTATCGGTTTTGCAGGGGTGGACCCCTGGAAAGGCAAGGCCGCCATTGAGGAGCTGGAGCGGGCGGTCAAAGAACTGGGGCTCCGTGGGGCAAAATTTCAACAGGCGTCACAGGCCTTTTTTCCCAATGATCGGCGCTTTTATCCCCTGTGGGAGAAGTGTGCAGAGCTCAAGATCCCCGTCCTATTTCATTGTGGGACCACCGGTCTCGGGGCAGGGATGCCGGGCGGCCTAGGGGTCAAACTCAAATATATCGATCCATTGCCCATTGATGACGTGGCAGCGGACTTCCCGGAGCTCACCATCATCTGCGCCCATCCGGCCTGGCCCTGGACCGATGTATCCATCGCAATCGCTATTCACAAGGCGAATGTCTACGTAGATCTCTCTGGTTGGTCCCCAAAGTATTTCCCCCCACAGCTCACCCGGGATGTCAACAGCCGCCTCCAGAACAAGGCCCTCTTTGGGACGGATTATCCATTTATCAAGCCGGATCGCTGGCTGCGGGACTTTGAGCAACTGGATCTAAGGCCCGAGGTCCGGCAGAAGGTGATGCTGGAAAACGCCAAAAAGGTCCTGGGGATGGAATAGGAACGGCGTGAAGCGGTTGCTGGAACATATCCGGGTCCTTGACCTCTCCCGGCTCCTGCCGGGGGCCCAGTGCAGCCAACTCCTGGCAGACCTGGGGGCCCGTGTCCTGAAGGTGGAAGAGCCCGGCACCGGGGACTATATGCGGCGGATCAACCCCCCCGTCTTTAATGCCATGAATCGAAACAAGATGAGCATGACCCTCAACCTGAAGCGGCCGGAGGGCAAAGAGATCCTGTTTCGGTTGATCAGAGACCATGACGTGCTCCTGGAGACCTTTCGGCCCGGGGTGATGGACCGGCTGGGACTGGGATATGAGCCGGTAAGACGGATCAACGCGGCGATTATCTATTGTTCGCTCAGTGGTTACGGGCAGGACGGCCCTTATCGGCTCAGGAGCGGTCATGATCTCAACTACCTAGCCATTTCGGGTATCCTGGGCCTGACCGTTGATGCGGGCCGGCTCCCCACCGCGCTTCCCGTTCCTCTGGCCGATCTGGCAGGGGGGATAATGGCAAGCCATGCCATCCTGGCCGGGCTTTTGGCCCGGGACAACTCCGGAGACGGTTGCTATGTGGATGTGGCCATGATGGATGCCTCTCTCTCGCTGGTCTCCGGGAGGCTGGCCGCGGGTCTTGCGAAAGGAAAGACCAACCGCAGCGATCTCATCCGCGGGGGGGCCTATGGTGTGTATCGGACCCGGGATGATCGATATATTGCCCTTGGCGTCATCGAAGACAAGTTCTGGTCAAGTCTGGCTCGGGCCATTGGCAGGGAGGATATGGCGCGGGACCCGCGTTATTTGACCGATCCGTTACGGACCCAGAACCGCGATGAGATCAGGGAAATCCTGGAGCCGATTCTGAGAAAAAGGGATCTCGATGAATGGATGGCCCTGTTTGATCGGGAGGATGTGCCTGCTACACCGGTCAACCGGGTTGATCAGGTGAAAACCGATCCCCAGGTGGCCCATCGGGGCCTCATGATTGATCTGATGGATGAGGCCGGGAGGTCTTATCCGCAGGTGGGTTACCCGGCCCTGTTCCTGGACCAGGAGGAGCTGGCAGACCGCATGGCCCCTGAAATGGGCCGTGATACCCACCAGGTGCTCACCGGTCTGAGATTTGAAGGAAAGGAGATTCGTTCGCTCGCTGACTCTGGTGTGATCTAGGGTGGTGGGCGCCTGTTTTCTTGCCCAGTCGGTCAGGTACCCGGATGTGGTCAGGAAACACGCGGAGATTCCGACGGACCAGGTGCTGGTTATGGGGATGGCCATCGGACGTCCGATCCAGGACCACCCGGCCAACCGATTCAGGAGCCAGAGGGGGGGACCCGAGGAGTTTTTGCGATTCCTGGAAATCTCATAACGAGGCATCGGCCATGGACGACGATTTGAGAGGAAAACGTCTTGCAGAGTTTAGCTACCTGGTGGAGCGCTGCAAGATTCGGGAGATGGCTGAGGCCATAGGAGATCCCGATGGGCTCCATATCGATCCGGAAACTGCCAGGGCCCAGGGGTACAGGGATGTGATTGCACCGCCCACTTTTGGGACCTGTGTGGGTCTCTGGGGTGGGCCCGGGTTTCCTGACCTTTGCCAGAAACTGGGTGCCAACCCCACGAAGATCCTCCATGCCGAACACGAATACCAGTACTTTGGCCCCATCTATCCCGGCGACACCCTTTATGCGACCATTGAAGCGGCAGATACCTATACCAAGGAGGGCCGCTCAGGCAAGATGAAATTCTATGTCGTGGAGACCACCTGCATGAATCAGGGCGGTGAGAAGGTCCTGATCAGCCGGGCAACCCTTCTGGAAAGGACCTGAGGAGGAGCGGTTATGGCAGATCTGCCCTTTTTTGAAGATGTAAGGGTGGGGGATGAGATTCCTTCACTCACAAAGGACCCGGTGACCGAGACACAGCTTGTGAGATATGCTGGTGCTTCAGGCGATTTCAACCCCATCCACACGGTCCAGCGGGTGGGGGAGACAGCCGGCTTTGGGGGTGTTATTGCCCACGGGCTGCTGATCATGGGGTTTGTGGGTCAGGCCATAACCCGCTGGATCCCGAATCGGCACCTGGAAAAATTCCGGGTCCGTTTTGTAGGCGTGACCCGTCCCGGGGACGCGATTACCGTGAGCGGGAAGATCGTACGGAAAATCGAGGATCAAAACCGGATTCAATGTGAGATCGAGGCCAGGGATCAGCACGGGACATTAAAGGTCACAGGATCTTTTGAAGCAACACTGCCATCAGTAGGAATTACGAAGGACGAGGGAGGAGGGACCAAGGACGAGGGATGAGAATGGGGAAATTCCAAATTACAGATCAAAAATAATTTACCCTGTTAAATAATGCTTCGCATTAAATCTCCGATTTATTTAACAGGGCAGGCAAATCACAATGACCAAAATTCAAAATTCCAAACAAGGATATGCCCTTGAAGAATTAAGATCGTAATAATGCAACCTTGAACCTCTGAACCTGTGAACGGTTACCTTGTTTGTAATTTGGTGCTTGTAATTTGGGATTTAGAGGTATTTTATGGGTATCTATACAATCAACCTCGGAGGGACACTTACCAGAACCGCCAGAAAATATCCCGACCGGCCGGTCTTTGTCTCGCATGAGGGGGAGAGACTGACCTACCGTCAACTTGACCGCCTAAGCAATTGTCTTGCCAATGCCCTCCTGGCGAGGGGATTTAAGAAGGGCGACCATATTGCCGTTCTTTCCCTGAACTGCAACGAACAGATGATCGCCTTTTTTGGGATATTCAAGATGGGGGGCGTGGTGGTCCCGATCAATGTGCGGCTTGCGGCTGGTGAGATGAAGTGGATACTCGACCATTCAGATGCGGTTGCACTGATCTTTTCAAGCGATTTTGAGGATCGGGCAAAGGAACTGGCTCCTGGACTTGAGGGGGTTCGCTTATGGGTGATGCTCGACCAGGAGGCGTCAGAGGAGACCCTTGGCCTTCAGGAGTTGTTGGAAAGGGGGACCGAGGAGGACCCCCCTGTGGATGTCTTTGGGGACGATGTGGCCCTCCTCGTCTACACCGCCGGGACGACCGGCAGACCCAAGGGCGTCTTGCTGACCCACAATTCATGTATATGGAACTCCATAAACTGGGCCTATACCCAGACCTACCGGGAAGGGGACTACTGCCTCCAGGTCTTTCCCCTTTATCACGTGGCCGCAATCGGAAACATGCTCACCTATATCTACCTGGGCGGGAGCATCTATCTCAAGAAGACCTTTGATCCCAGAGACTGCATCGAGACCCTCCAGAGGGAGCGCATCACCCGCTGGGCCGCTGCCCCCACTGTATTCAATATGTTGCTTCAGCTGCCTGATCTTGACAGGTATGATACGCGTTTGTTGACCCTCCTGGGCTCAGGGGCCGCGATAATGCCGGTAGAGACCCGGAGAAGGCTCAAGGGGATATTTCCCAATGCCCGGATGTTTGACAACTACGGGATGACTGAGGCTGCCGGTGGGATCACCACCCTGACGCCCCTGGACTCCGATCGAAAGGAGGCCTGTGTCGGGACCCCGCTCATTAGCGTGGAGATGCGCGTGGTGGATAAAAGCGATAATGACGTGGCGCCAGGCCAGGTGGGTGAGGTGGTCTTTAGGGGCAATAACCTGATGAAGGGCTATTATAAGGATCCGGAGGCCACTCAAGAGGCCATGCGAAACGGTTGGATGCACACGGGCGATCTGGGCCGGCTCGATGAGGAGGGATTTCTCTATATCGTGGATCGAAAAAAGGATATGATCATTACCGGGGCCGAGAATGTCTATCCCAGGGAGGTGGAAGAGGTCCTTTACACCCACCCCAAGATCACTGAGGCGGCGGTGATCGGTCTGGCCGATCCCACGTGGGGTGAGGCGGTCACCGCGGTTGTGGTGCTAAACCCGGGAGAGGAGTCCAGTGAGAAGGAGATCATCGATTTTTGCAGAGGAAAGATCGCAGGATTCAAGTGCCCCAAGGCCGTAAAATTCCTCGTGGAGCTTCCTAAGAACCCGGCGGGAAAGATCCTGAAGCGAGTGCTCAGGGAACGATACGAAGGGACCCAAACAGTAAATGCCTAAAATTTGAAATGCCTAAAGTGCCTAAAATTGTGGAAGTGTAACGAGCATCCAGCAACCAGCATCAAGTGACCAGCACCGAGCAACCAGCATGACCTACGAGACAATAATCTGTGAAAAGGGTCAGGGGATGGCCGTTGTGACCCTCAACAGGCCGGAGAGGAGAAATGCCCTGAGCTTCCGGCTAAAGGAGGAGGTCTCGATTGTTTTTGATCAACTGGAAAGGGAGGACGCGGTCAAGGTGGTCATATTGACCGGTGGCAAGGAGGCCTTTAGCGCGGGCGCCGACATAAAGGAGCGCTCGCAGGTCCAGCTGACCCGGTCGCAGTTCTATTTTGCCCAGCGAAAGAGTCAAGAGTTCTATACCAGGATCGAGCGGTTTGACAAACCGGTCATCGCGGCGATCAACGGGGTGGCCATTGGCGGTGGTCTTGAACTCGCCCTGGTATGCGACCTTCGCATCGCCTCTGAGACAGCGCGTTTCGGACTGCCAGAGGTGAAGATAGGCGTAATGCCCGCCGCTGGAGCGACCCAGAGGCTCCCGAGGCTCATCGGTGTCACCAGGGCCAAGGAGCTGCTGTTTACCGGCGAGTTTATTGATGCCCGTGAGGCGCATCGAATAGGGCTTGTGAATAAGGTCGTGACCGTGGATCGAATGATGGATGAGGCAAGAGCACTCGCACAAAAGATCATTGACAACCCGCCCCTCTCGATTAGATATGCCAAGAGGGCGGTGAATCTGGGTATGCAGCTCGATATGACCTCTGCCCTGGCCTACGAGGCCCAGTGCGCCTCGATTCTCTACACCTCGGAAGACAGAAAGGAGGGCATCAGGGCCTTTAAGGAGAAGAGAAAACCTATATTCAAAGGGAGATAGTAACTATTAAGGTTGTCAGGTTCACGGTTCAAGGTTCGGGGTTATAGGAAGCCCTTGCTCCTTTCTAACCGGTGCACTTTTCAAGTCAATGCGCGTGCCAGTGGCCAAACCTCAATATCGTTCCGGTGGGATTGAATTTTCGTCGGTGCGTAACCCTGAACCTTGGAACTTTGAACCTGTGTAGCTACGGGAGATAGGGATAGAAGGCTCATTTTAGGCATTGTAGGCACTTTAGATCACTCTAGGCACTTAACTGTGGCAATAGACATGTGAGGGAACGAATGGCAAGGGATATGTATTCAGAGGAACATGAGATCTTTCGGTCGACCTTCAGGAGATATCTGGAAGGCGAGGTGGTGCCTCATCTGGAGGAATGGGAAGAGAAGCGGGAGGTGCCCCGGAGCGCATGGAAAAGGATGGGAGAGAACGGGTTTCTCTGCCCGTGGCTTGAAGAGAAGTATGGCGGGTCGGAGGCCGATTTTCGATACTCTGTCATCATGGCAGAAGAGATGAGCCATGTGCGCGCGATGGCGTTTTCCACGTCTCTTCATAGCGATATCGTTGTCCCTTATATCCACGAATACGGGACAGAGGAACAAAAAGAGAAATGGCTTCCCGGATGCACCACCGGCGACATTGTTACGGCCATCGCCATGACAGAGCCGGGGGCAGGGTCGGACCTGCAGGCCATCCGAACAAGGGCCGTAAACCATGGGGAGTCTTATGTGCTAAACGGTCAGAAGACATTTATTTCAAATGGCCATTGTTGTGACCTGGTGATCGTGGTCTGCAAGACCGACCCCGACGCAAAACCTGCCCACAGGGGGATCAGTCTTGTGGCGGTTGAGGCAGGGACCCCTGGTTTTGTCAAAGGCAAAAAGCTAAAGAAGATGGGACTCGACTTCCAGGATACCGCCGAGCTTATCTTTGAAGATTGTGTGGTTCCCCGCGAAAATCTGATCGGGCAGGAGGGAAGGGGGTTTGTGTATTTGATGGCCCAGCTTCAACAGGAGCGGCTGATGGTGGCCATCCGGGTCCAGAGCGCGGCCGAGACCATGCTTGAGGAGACCATCAAATACTGCAAGGAACGGGAGGCCTTTGGCCGACCGATCAGTCAATTCCAGCACAACACCTTCAAGATCGTGGAGATGGCAACCGAGGTTGAACTGGGAAGAACATTTCTGAATGACCTCATAGCCGATCATATAGAAGGCAAGGACATCGTGAAGAAGGTCTCCATGGCCAAGTGGTGGATCGCGGAAATGGCAAACCGGTTGGCCTATACCTGTGTCCAGCTCCATGGCGGCTATGGGTTTATGGAGGAATACCCCATTTGTAAATGGTATCGCGATATCAGGGCCTCAACCATCTATGCGGGCACAACAGAGATCATGAAGACGGTGATTGCAAAGATGATGGGGATTTGAAAATGACCAATCTACCCAAATTTGTTGAGTTCCGCGAAGAGGGGCCGCGCGAGGCATTTCAGATGGAAAAACGGCGGTTTTCTATAAAGGACCGCGCCAGACTGATTGATGCCCTGGCCGAAACAGGGCTCAAATGGATTCAGTTCGCATCCTTTGTCAGCCCGAAGGCCGTCCCTTCCATGGCCGATGCCGAGGAGCTGTTTAGCGCAATCACACCACGAGAAGGAGTACGTTATACGGGTGTGTGGTTAAATCGGCGCGGGTTTGAACGGATTGCCGCGCTGCCTGGCGTCTACCTGTACGGCAAGATGGTCTTGTATACGACGGATGCCTTCTCTCTGATGAATAACAACTGCACGGCCGCGCAGATGCGCCGGAACCAACTGGACATGCTCAAGGTGTATGATGCTTACGGTCTTCCACTGAAGGAGGCCTACATTCTGACCGCATTTGGCTGCAACCTCTCTGGTGGCGTCTCGTTATCGACTGTGATTGATAGCGTGAGGTTCATCGTCGATACCTGCCGGAGCCAGGGTCGCCCCCTGCCCAACATTTGCCTGGCCGATACAGTGGGCTGGGCAAACCCCGAAGAGGTCAAACGTCGGATCGAGGCGGTCAGAGAGGCAGCGCCCGGCGCGCGTCTGGCGCTTCATCTTCACGACACGCGCGGGCTTGGCGCGGCGAATCTATATGCGGCCCTTGAAATGGGAATAGACCTGTTTGACAGTTCGGTGGCCGGGCTGGGGGGCTGCCCCTTTGCCGCGTTTAAGGACCACAATGCAGCCGGGAACATCTGTACCGAGGATATGGTCTTTATGTGCGAGGAACTGGGCATCGAAACCGGCATTGACCTCGAAAAACTGATCGCCGCTGCGAGGCTTGCGGAGGAAATCATGGACCGGCCTCTTCCGGGGAAGATCATGCACAGCGGTCTGCTTTCGCCGCTTAGGAAGAGGTGTTAATCAAAATGGATTAAACGGGATTTAGGGCTTGCGCAGAAATAACTTCGCAGAATTGGCGTCCAGATTTGGGTCAG
>CAZXCQ010000278.1:0-8326 GCA_964639275.1 uncultured Desulfobacteraceae bacterium
TTCCAGTTTCCAGATAACGTTTCATGAGTCACTTCCCCTTTCAGTTTGAATTCTTGAAAAATCTTTATTACTCTATTAGGTGATGCCCCTCGCCCGCAGGGCTGGATATTCCGGCGTTTCCCCCAAAACGGCAGACTAGGCCTTCTCAGCCACCTCTATGGAAAAGTCAGGACATGCAAAGAAACACAGCATACACCCCACACATCTCTCCTTGTGCCTCGCAATCATTGGCCTGTAACCTTTCACGTTAAACTGTTCTGAGGACTCGAATACCTCCAGTCCACATACCTCTGAGCAATATCCACACTCCTTACAACCCTCACCATGGACATCCACCTCAAAAAACCTGGCGTCACAGCATCTGCATCGTTCCGCTTCACCTTTGGCGGAATCCTCGGTGAGGCTCATATCCACTACCTGAAAGCTCCCGGTCCGCTCTTCTATGGGGATGCAGGGTATGGCCACCCGTATCTGATCCTCAGTCTGATAATCCATTACGACCACTTCATTTTCCGGGGGGGCCAACTCCTGTTCCGTCATCCCTTTTCCTCCCAAGAATACGTCGATGGAGGAGGCGGCCTTCCTGCCATGGGAAATGGCCTCTATGATAGAAGCGGGTCCGCTGACGAGGTCGCCTCCGGCAAATACCCCTGACCTGTCGGTGGCCATACTTTCATTATCAACCTTTACAAGGTTGCCTTCCGATAGGGCAATTCCCATGGTTTCTGGAATATCTGGCACCTGCCCGACAGCCGTGATCACGGTATCGAAGCCCCTACTGAATTCTCCCCCCTCCACCGGTTCGGGCCTTGGGCGACCGCTGTCGTCAGGCTTCCCCAGTTTCATCCTGGCTAAGGTTACATCCAAGGCCCCACCCTTTTGAGCGATCTGGACTGGCGTCGCCAAAAATTCTATCCTGATGCCCTCCATGATGGCGGCTCCCACCTCCTCCTCGTAGGCTGTCATCTCTGCCTGAGATCGACGATAGATGACGTTCACATCTTTCGCCCCAAGACGGATCGCACAACGGGCTGCATCCACCGCCGTATTTCCGCCGCCTATGATGGCGACACGAGTGCCTATCACCACCTTTTCGTTCTCGTTGATCTTTCGCAGAAACACAATGCCATCCAGCACCCCGGGGAGATCATCACCGGGGATCCGCAGCTCCGCCCCTTTATGGGCTCCACATGCCAAGTAGACGGCATTGAAGCCATCCTGAATGAGTTGATTGACAGATTCCACACGATGCCCCGTCCTTATCTCAACGCCCATCTCTTCGATGTAGCCAATCTCCTTATCGAGCGCTTCTCTGGGCAGACGATATTCGGGGATCCCTACCCGCATCATCCCTCCTGCCTGGTCTAAGGCCTCGAAAACGGTGACCTTATGCCCCATTGTGGCCAAATAATACGCCGCCGTGAGGCCGCTTGGTCCTGAACCCACTATAGCGACACTCTTACCTGTTGCTGGAGCGATGGTGAGATTCTTTCGCCAAAGCTCTCCCCCCCTCTCTGCGGCGGTCCGCTTCAGAGCCCTTATAGCTATTGGATCACCGAACTGTCGATTGCCACATCTTGATTCGCAGGGAGCATAGCAGGCATAACCGCATATGGAGGCCAAAGGGATTGCCTCATGAATCACGGCCAAGGCCTCATCAAACTTACCTTCTTTGATATTCCGGATGTACCGAGGCACATCGACTCCCGCTGGACAGGCCTCTCTGCAAGGTGGTGAAACCAGTTTTTCTCTCGGGACGTGTTTCCTGTTCATTCGCTCAAACCTCCGAAAAAGTTATTTTAGGGAAGAAAATTCTCCTTCTCTTCAATGTAGCGTACCAGACCCTCAACGTGCTCCCTCATCATTCTTTCAGCCAGATCCGCATCCCTCTCCTCAAGGGCATCAATGATAGCAAAGTGTTCTTGGTGGGCTTTGAATAGACGTTCCTCGAAGGTGGCGGCCCTGAAACGAACCCATCGTATGTGGTCAAAGATGCTCCTGGCCAACTCAATCAATTTTTCGCATTGACTGCTGCGGAGAACCAGCTCGTGAAATACAATATTGGCATCTGCGTATTTTGAAAACTGCCCATGCATGTTCGATGTATTAAAGGGTGAAAAGATCGCCTTCATTCTCTGAATCTCTTTTTTCGTAATGTGTTTTACCGCAAGTCTAGTGGCCATACCCTCAAGGGCTGCCCGGACCAACAGTATCTCGATGATCTCTTTTTTCGACTTCTTGACCACATAGATCCCTTTTCGAGGCACGACCTTAAGGAACCCCTCGGAGACCAGCCGGTTAATTGCCTCTCTCAAAGGAGTTCGGCTTATGCCGAGCCTTTCAGCGAGGCCCCGTTCATCAAGACGACCCTCATCGGGCATCTGATTCAAATCCATCTCCAGAAGCGCTTCCTTAATTGCCTCATAGGCCATTTCACCCAAGCTTGATGGAGCCTCTATCTTTTTCACATTGTTAAAAAGCATTTTATTACCTTTGATATGGGAACTGGTGGTTGGTATACCACATACCAGCATCTTTCCCTTTTGTCAAGAAAAAATTTTGTGGTCTCTGTAATAACCAGGATTGATTATTCTCTTGGACTGGATAATTTGATGTGGAATTTCGTTCAACTTATTGAAATTAAAAAGCTTGTTGTCGCAACCCATGGACTTCTCCCTCTTCTCATGGACATTATTTGTCCCCCTTTTCTGATCGAACTCTGTTTTGCCCCGATCTGGGAGCCGACCATAAGGCTTGTGATCCAGGAACTCGAAAATGGAGGGGTAAGAAAATCGTGTCAATTTAGCTTTCTGTAAATTGGCACTTGGAGAGGGGTATGGGGGTTCCATTTTGAAGGGTGTATCCCTGCCCGCGGCAGGCAGGCCTGTCTGAGACGGGAGCATTACAGGTTTGTTAATCTTACCTTGCCTTGACATGCATAAATGCCCTTAGGCGAGGATGAGGGCTTTTCTGAAGTGACTGCCGGGAGGTTTTCGTCATTTCAGGGAGTTATGGTTGGGGGACCCCCTGGCCCGGTCCTCGGCCAAAATGACATGTCCTGGTTATATACCCGTCGTTCCGAGCAGCATTTAGGTCCTTTTCTACTCCTGCCCAGAGGACCGGGAACAGGGAGGGGGTAGGCATCACACAGCCATAACTCCCTGCACCCCGTTATGTCAGGTAGACCAGACTTGTAACAAACCGGTAATGCTCCCTCTGAGACCGTTAGAGAGCGTTTAGAAATCACGGCCAGTCGAACCAATTGGAGAGGAGGCAGGGCCATTTCAGGCCCTGCCTCTGAAGAGGGGCATGTGGAGGAGGGTTGTGCGAAGAAATTGATGCACAACAAATCCTGTTAATACCTATATCGGCACAAAAATGAAAACCTTGAAGTTTTTGTAACCGTTCACGGGGTTAAAGGTTCAGGGTTCAGAGGTTCGATGTTCAATCCATATTTCAGTCATTGATGTGTCACGTCTGAACTTTCGTTGCGACTTTGGGTTGAAAAAGCAAATTCGTGGCACAGGAGCTTGGTTCATGCCTAAAATGGCGGAACAAAAATTCGATTGAGAGATCCATTGAGGCTCATTTGTCTTAAACAGAGTTCAGTAAAAAAACAACTCGGAACCTTTGAACTCTGAAACCCTGAACGGCTACAAGTTTTTTTTGTATCGACGTGCCCTTTTTCAAGAGTGATGGTTTCGTAAAAAGTCGTCACCCCGTTGAAAAACGGGGTCCAGGGGTTTTGTAAGTGACTAAAAGAACTGGATTCCGGCTTTCGCCGGAATGACGGAAAGAGAGGATTTTCGACCTCTTACGAGACTATCAATTTTCCTTTCTTCAAAATTTGCCCCTGGAAAGGGCAAGGGGGGTTTGGAATCCCCATTGCCCGGGTTTCAAAAAGCCAAAATGTTGCGGCTTTTTCAAAACTGGTATTAGGGCACGGGAACCCGAGGAACCCCCGTCCCGGGGATCAAAGCCGAGAGGCCGCACATTCCATATTGACTTTGACAACGATTTTCGATACGCCGGAAGAGCGGAGTAAACATGATCCGTGACGGATCCCGTTTACGAATCCAACCGGCTCCCGATGCTCCTGCCTGGCGCTCATCGGAGAGGTTTCAGGCGGACAGTTAAGAAAACCAAACAGGAGAGAGACCCATGTTCAACCTCACAAAAGACTACATTCAAAAATACGTGTCTGATTCCCCCATCATCTACCGGCGTGGGCTGGACATCTACGAAAACGGTTCCTTTATGCTCAAGGAGTCGAACGCCGAACAGGGTGTTTTCGTGTACGAGGTAGATGGCAACTACGGCGATTACACCACCCGGGTGCGGCTTTTGGACCAGGCTCTTGAGACGTCATGCGACTGCCCCTACCCTGGAAGGGGGTGCAAACACACCGTGGCGGTCCTTCTGGAAACCCGCAACCTTCTTTACAGCGAACCGGGGATGACGGATGCCATGGCCGGTCCATTGGATGAGATGAGGGAGCAATTTCTCACAGCCGATGAGATTCGAGCCCAGGCCCTGGACGACAGACGACGTCGGGCCAGGACCGAAGAGTTCCTTGTCACCGAAGGGGAAATGATCAAAGGATCTCACCTGGTAGAGACCAGGGCGGGAAGACAGTATGTCGTGACCCTTCACGATCCACTGAAAGGACGGGGCCATTGCTCCTGCCCCGACTACCTGACCAACCGGCTGGGGACCTGCAAGCATCTCATCTTTCTGACCCAGCATTTCAAAAGGAAACGGGGCTTGAATCAGCGTTTGACCAGAGAGCGATTCCCGTTTTTCGACATCTTCTGGGAGTCAGAGACCCAACAGCCGCGACTCTTTTCCGAACGGCCTGCATCCGAGATGCGGAATATGCGGCCTCTACTCACCCGATGTTTTGATAAAGACGGCCGATTTGTGGGCGCAGATCTCTCAGATCTCATGGGGCTGCTCTCGGGTATCAATCGGCACAAGGGCGTTCGTGTTCAGGATTCCGTCCTCTTCCAGCTCGAACGGTATCTTGAGGAAAAACAGCTTGTTGAACTTGAACGTGAACAGCAAATCCCACCCCTTCAATTAAAGGCCCAGCTGTATCCCTATCAGGAGAGCGGCATCCGGTTCTCCCTTTTCAGGAAGGCAGCCCTGATCGGGGATGAAATGGGATTGGGAAAGACCCTTCAGGCCATTGCCCTGGCCATTCTGAAAAAGAAGATCTTCGGTTTTTCGAATGTCCTTGTGGTCACCATGGCATCACTGAAGGAGCAGTGGAGACGGGAAATCGAACGGTTCTCAGATGAGCAGGCCGTGGTGGTGGCCGGCCCGCCCGGAAAACGTCGTGCCATCTATGAGGGAAACGCCGGTTATTTTAAGATCACCAACTATGAGGCCCTGCTCAGGGATGTCACCCTGGTGTCCAGGTTCAAACCCGATCTGGTCATCCTGGATGAAGCCCAGCGCATCAAAAACTTCTCCACCAAAACCGCTGACGCGGTCAAGCGGATCCCCAAAAAACACGCCCTGGTGCTCACAGGCACACCCCTCGAAAACCGTCTGGAGGATGTCTATTCCATTGTGCAGTTTCTGGACCCCCATCTGCTGACCCCCTTATGGCAGTTTGCGGCCGATCATTTTATGATCAGCCGGAAGAAGAGGGGGAAGATTCAGGGGTACTGCAATCTGGACCGGCTGCATGAAAAGCTCAAGCCCATCGTGATCCGGCGAAAAAAGGAAGAGGTCCTCTCCGAACTCCCCGAAGAGGTGCAAAACAACTACTTTGTCGATCTCCACGAAAAACAGCGCAAGATACACCAGGGATATCTCCAGGCCCTGCTCCCCCTCATCAACAAGAAATTCCTGACACCGATGGACCTGCGCCGGATTCAGGAGATCCTGCTCCGGATGCGGATGGTGTGTAACTCCACCTATCTCATCGACCGAAAGACCCACATCTCCCCCAAACTGAGCGAACTGGAGAGTGTGATCGATGAACTGGTCGTTCAGAGCGGCCGAAAAATGGTCATCTTCAGCGAATGGACGACCATGACCTTTCTCATCGGAAGACACCTTTCAGAGGCCAGGATCCCCTTTGTGGAGCTCTCAGGCAAGATACCGGTCAACAAACGTCAGGCCCTTATAGACGAATTCACCCACAACCCCGATTGCAGGGTGTTCCTCTCTACGGATGCAGGGGGGACCGGACTCAACCTGCAGGCCGCCGACTGCGTGGTCAATTTCGAGCTTCCCTGGAACCCCGCCCGCTTGAATCAGCGGGTCGGTCGTGTCAGCCGGATCGGGCAGAAAAGCCGGTGCGTGAACGTCGTCAACATCATTGCCAAGGACAGCATCGAAGACAAGATCATGGCAGGGCTTCAATTAAAAACCGATCTGTTCAAGGGGGTTTTTGAAGGCACGACCGATATAGTGGAGTTCACACACGAAAAGCGCACCGAGATGTTGAACCAGTTGCGAGAGATGATGGGGGAGGAACCGTTATTGCCGGTCAAAGAGGGCGCGGAATCCGAGGCCATCCCCGAGGATACCCCGTATTACCTGAATCCTGAAGTGCTGGGAGAAAAGAAAGAACCCCTTGATGTCACAGGAGAAGAAACGGCGGAGATGGAGGAGCTGGCCCCGGAAGAACCCCCTGAGGAGAGAGGCGCATCCATACTTTCCGGACAACCCCCTGAGAAGGTGGAGGCGGTGCTCAACTCCGGCCTGTCCTTTATAAGCGGCCTGATGGAAATGGCCACCGGACAGAAGATTTCGGCTACGGAGGAATCCGGCGGCATGGTCAAGATCGATCGGGATACGGGAGAGGTCACGGTCAAGTTTAAGCTTCCCGGGTTTTGAGGCCATTTACAACGCACACCCGCTCACCGATTCAATGGTTCCCGGTTCACACCCTATTTCCGCGGGACCTGTGGGTTTTGCTCTTTTGGCTCAATAAAATCGGTTGGCACCAGGAAAGGACCCTTTTTACCAGTGCAAATCTGGCACAACCAGACCGAGTAGGCATCCATAGGTCAGAAGCCAGAGCTCTGGCTAAAGATAATCCTTAATAGAGGGCACCATGGGCGAATATCCACGACCCCATTTCTTGAAGTGAGAGATGGGGTTTTGTGTTTTTGAAGGCCTGACCCTGGGTGGAGGCGCCGACCTTTTTTTGAACCGCCAAATGCGATATCAAGGTTTCAATGGGATAGGCGAAGTGGTGATACTGCAGGACCTGTCGAACCTGATCCACGAGCCCGAGTTTGGGATCGTGGCGAAATTTTTTCGAATTTTCCATACTATCAAGACGATCATGTAATATATGGAAAATCCAATAGGCTTTTTTCCATATTTTATATAACAATATGGCAATAGATGGAATTTTTTCCATCTATCCTAACTGTTCGACACAAAGAAATTCTTAGCCACTTTTTGAGCAAGAAAGTAATTAATTATGGATGATAAGAAATCCCTTCTGGATAAAATTCGGGATAAGGCATCTAAGCGTATTTTGTTTTCACAACACGCATTACGTCAAATGTCGAGACCTGATCGCATGATATCGACAACGGAGATTCGCATGGTCTTGGATATCGCTGAAGTAATCGAAGATTACCCTGAAGATCCTAGAGGACATAGCTCCCTTTTGTTAGGCAAAGGCACCTCCGACAGACCGATACATGTTCTGTGTGCTACAAAGGACGAGTATTTGGCCATTATTACGGCATACCTTCCCGATGAGGAGGAGTGGACAAACAATTATAGAGTGAGGAAAAAGTTATGAAATGCATGCATTGTCAGGGCGAAATGAAAAAGTCAACTGTTCCATTCCACATTGATAGGAAGGGAATTCATCTTAGCCTGGATGATGTTCCTGCCTGGGTTTGCAGACAGTGTGGTGAACCATATTTTGAAGAATCTGAGGTGGATTCCATTCAATCCATTATCCGAGCTGTTGACCAAGAATCCGAGAAACTTGCCAAAACTGGTTAAGGTAGAAACGTGCAATGTAGAACATCGCAATGCACCAGACCAGCTACAGCCTGCGGCTTCCGCTGTCAGGTGATTGCGGGCGTTATATCCCCGATCAAACTAAAACATGATTTTTACCAAAGCGCCGGAATATGATAAGCATATTTACCCGCCCGTGGGTAAATGCATCTATTGTGGTTCGACTGAGAGTTTGACTGATGAACACATCGTGCCATATGGGTTAGGTGGTAACCTTGAACTCCCAAAGTCTTCTTGCAAAAAATGCGCAAAGATAACAAGTAAATTTGAGTTGAACTAAGCGCTTCGCGCAGTTAATTTCTCCCCGATTCAAGATCCCGAT
>CAZXCQ010000279.1:0-8310 GCA_964639275.1 uncultured Desulfobacteraceae bacterium
CTACATTTTCTTTGACAGATCAACAATCACTATTATAGCTTGATAGCGTCAGGGATTTCAAAAAGCGAGATGACTGTAAGGAGGTCCTTATGAAGCGGGTAGGCGTGCCTTTGTTTTTTGTTATCATGGTCTGCTGCCTTTCTCTACTATTGGCCCGGTGTGAAAACGACAAGCCGGAAGTGCAGAAGAAGATACCACAAAAAAGACCGAGAGACACAAAAACCATCCAGGACTATGACAAGGCCATTGAGCTGAACCCCCGCGATGCGAAGGCTTACAATAACCGGGGGATTGCATATGCCAGGCTCGGGCAATACGACAAGGCCCACCAGGATTTTGACAAGGCCATAGAACTGGAGCCGAACAATCTGCTTTTTTATATCAACCGGGCATTTTTCTATGTCAGCCTCAAACAATACGACAAGGCCATTCAGGATTATGATAAGGCCATTGAGCTGGACCCAAGCTATGTGGACGCCTATATGAGGCGGGGGCTCGGGTATGCCGATCTCAGGAGATTTGACAAAGCCATCCAGGACTATGACAAGGTTTTGGAGCTTAGGCCAGATCATATGTTTGCTTACATCACTCGGGGGATTGCGCATGCCCAGCTCCAGCAATACGACAAGGCCATCCAGGACTTTGACAAGGCCGTGGAGCTCAACCCAACCGATGAAAGGGCCTATTATAATCGCGGGGTTGCATATAAGGGGCTCAACCAGACCGCCAGGGCCATTCAAGACTATGACAAGGCCATTGAACTTGCGCCCACGTATACGGCGGCCTATGGTGCCCGCGGGGATGCATATGCCAGGCTAGCGCAATACGACAAGGCCATCAATAATTACAACAAGGTCATAGAACTCGCCCCGAATTATCCGATCGCATACAATAACCGGGGGGTTGCGTATCTGTCGCTCAAAAAGGAAGACAAAGGATGCGCTGACCTGAAGAAGGCGTGTGACCTTGGATTTTGTGAGGGTCTGGAATGGGCCAAGAAAGGAGGACATTGTCGTTAGCGTTCCAGACTCTCCTCAGCGATCTCCCGGTCAAACCCCGGTAGAGACAGTCCATTTTTCCATGAGTGCCCATCCAACCCCCTTGTCGGGCCCTGGGCAGGGGATCAAGGGATCATCCTTCCTTCGGCTGCTTTCTTCTCCGCCGGGTCTCCAATGCGTTGGAGCAAAACCCCTGTGGCAGGACACGATCTCGAAAAACCCTGATGCCTGGCTGGCACACTACAATCTGGGAAACGCCTTTGCACGCGAAACCCGTATCGAAGAGGCCATCGCCTGCTATTTTGAGGCGGTCAAGGTCAAGCCTGATTACCCTGAGGCGCACAATAACCTGGGGGCCTTATTGACGCATCAGGGGAAGGTGAGTGAGGGGATAAGCCATCTTGCCATGGCCCTACGCTTAAAACCCGATAATCCCCGGGCGCACTTCAATATGGGAATTGCGTTAGAGCATCAAGGGGATCTGGATAAGGCAATCGCTCATTTCTCTGAGGCCTTGAGGATAAAACCAGGCTATACCAGGGCGTTCGCCCGCCTTAACCGTCTCTTGCGTCTAAAGAAAAAGTCCGAAAGGAGAGCCGCTCGGCGATAAGGCCGGCCGGCCCCGGATAGCCAAAAAAGATCATCCCGCTCCCTCCTCACCAGACTGCCCGCTCACACGCCCCCCTGCCTCCCCTTTCTTTCCGCCTGAAAGGGGCATGGCAGGTATTCGGGTCTAACGTTTTGTATGGCGTGGAAGATATTTCCCTTTACCTTTCGGTTTGATCTATAAAAACGATTGAGCATCCTTTTGATCTCTTCCCTTTTTGAAGAACCAGCGGTCGGACAACCCAAATTGACGCTTTCCCAACCCATGGCCTTGAAATACCGCGTGATGACGTCCTCATCTATCAGATAGAGGGGTCTGATCACGGTCAATTTTCCACCGAAAAATTGCTGGACCGGGAGCATGGTGCTGACCGAGCCGGCGTAGAAGACATTGAGAAAGAACGTCTCGATCAGGTCATCTTTGTGGTGTCCAAATGCAATCCGATTACACCCCAGATCCGCTGCCAGTTCAAAAAGGAGTTTCCGTCTCAGGCGAGAGCAGAGAAAGCACGGGTTTTCTCGATTTTCCGGTCCGTGTGCCCTGGGACCGATATCGCTCTCAATGACCTTGTGCTCAAATCCATGCCTCAAAAAAAAGGATTTCATCCGGCCTGCAGAGTCCGCCCCAAACCCCGGGTTCACGTGTACCGCCGTGATCTTATATTCAATGGGTATCCGCCCTATCCGTTCCCTCATAAGCCACAGCAGGGAGAGGCTGTCCTTTCCACCCGAGACAGCTACCAGGACATGATCTCCATCCCTGATCATATCGAGATGGTAGATGGCCTTTCCCATCATCCGTCTCATCTCTTTGGCCACAAAACCCACTTACGCCAGTCAATCTCCTTTCTTCACGCCATATGCGGAAACTACCGCCTCATGGAAAATCACACTCACAAATGAACCAGTTACTATGGCGGCCAACAGACATTAGACCCTGTGCCTTATACCTTTCACCTTATCCATAGTCCCGTTCCCCAAATAGTCTTGTCCCAATCCTTACCATGTTGGCCCCTTCTTCAAGGGCGACCTTGTAAGAATTGGACATGCCCATGGAGAGATACTTCATCTCCACGCCGGGAAGGCTCAGTCTCCTCATCTCTTCAAAAAGCCTCCTTGTCTTTTGAAAGTACGGTCGGGCATCTTCAGGGTCCCCGGCAAACGGTCCCATGGTCATGAGGCCCATGATCTTGATGTTTTCCAGCTCAGAGATCTCCTGGATAAGCGCCGCCGCGTCTCCTGGCATCACACCCGCCTTTTGAGACTCCTCGCCGCTGTTGATCTCGATCAGGACCGGCATCACCTTGCCTATCTTCTGGCATGCCCTATCAATGGCCCTGGCCAGCTTGACCGAATCCACGGTCTCGATCATATCAAATAGGCCGACGGCCTTGTTGGCCTTGTTACTCTGCAGGTGCCCGATCATGTGCCATTTTGCCCTCCGGCCAACGGCGTCAAAGGCCTTTTCGGCCTCCTGCACGTAGTTATGACCGATGATCTCAAGCCCGGCCTCAATGGCCTCCAGGACCTCTTCGGGTGTCCGTGTCTTGGCCGCCCCTACAAGCGCTACCCCTTCAGGTAATTCATCCAGGATCTTTTTTACACTCTCCTTGATCATTGTTCCTCTCCTTTGCCCCAATTGATACTTCAATTCCAGGGATGTGTAAAGCCCGTTTGAATGTCAGAGGGGGTCGGATTCGCTGTAACAGCTTAATAGGTCGGGGGGTTGAATCCTGGCTTCCGGCGTCTGCCCCGGATCCGCTCCGGGTGGAAATCAAGCGCTGAGATCCTCGCTATCACCGGCGTTCATGCCGGTGATTTTTCCAGGGCCTATCTGTTTGGGTTTTGTTTGAGATGCCCGTCTTAATAGTCCCTTTGGACAGGTCGGATACATAGCCGATAAAGAGATTTCCGTCATCCTGCGAAAGGGCAAAGGCAATCAATTTTCCATCAAGCGTATAAATGGCGCTTTTTGAGACATTGCCCGTCATTGTGATCTGCCCGATGTTCGTGGCAATCTCTCTGAGAAGGCCCTCGTCCAGGTAACCGCTGGTCTGCATGTCGATGACGAATTGGACCTTCCCACCCATCTCGTTTATCGTCGTCATCTTTTTATGGTTGAGCCAAAACGCACCAAAGTTGACGCCACTGATGGAAGGACATGATTTTGGCTGTCAAGATGTTGACTATAGAACCAGACGGGATGGCGGGTGGTACCGGGGAGATTCCGTCAAGATGTCTTACTTCATATAGGGCTGTAACTCTTCGAACTGAAAGGCCTTGTCTATCTCGCCTAAGGTGTCTGCCTTTCTGCGTCTGCGGTGGCGGATCAGGTAGCCGATGTCCTCCAGGATGGCATAATAGGCCGGAACCATAGAGAGTATAAGCAGGGTGGAAAAGCCAAGTCCCCAGATTATGGCGGTGGCCAGGGGGGCCCAGAAGATCGACTTTCCGCCCACTCCAAAGGCCATGGGTACCAAACCAAAAATGGTGGTGAGAGATGTCAACACAATGGGCCTCATGCGAACATGACAACCCCGGACGATGGCCAGATACAGTTGTTTTGGGTGTTCTTTTCGATAACGATTGATAAAGTCAATCAGGACCAAAGAATCGTTGACCACGATTCCTGTGAGGGTCAAAAGTCCAATGAGTGTCACAAAGGTGAGTGGGTTGTTGCTGACGAGCAATCCGACCATGACACCCAGGGTCACAAAGGGGATTGTAATCATTATGATAAAGGGCTGGGTAAAGGAGTTGAACTGAAGGGCGAGGATAAAGAATATAAGAAAAAGGGCCAATATTGCTGCCTTGCCAAGCTCCATGAGAGACGTGTTGGTTTCTTCCTGGAGTCCTCCCGCAATCAACCTTGCGCCCGGGAAATTCTGCCGGATGCTGTTGAAATAATCTCTAGCGATGCTATTGGCCTTTACGGCGGTCATCTTGTCACCACTGAGGTGGGACAGGAACCCGAACAGGCCTTCTTGATCCTCCTGCAATTCCTTGATGTTTGCCGAAACTCGGACAGTCTGCTTTCCGTTGTAGTGGTAAATGTTGTGAAACCCCGGGGTGAGACGGATATTGGCCAATTCCTTGAGCGGGATCTCACCATGTCCCGGCACCACCACCTTCAGGTTCAAGAGGTCATCAAAGTCGTGTCGGTATCCTGGGAGGTATTTTAGCTTGATTTCCTGTTCTTCATCCCCTTGGTTGTAGGTTGCCACGGGGAGGCCGTAAAACACAGACTGAACAGCCATTACCAGGTGGTTCTGGTCGATTCCGAGCCTTCCGGCCTTTGCCTCATCAACCGTGATCTCCATAAACTGCTTTTCTCTTGAAAAATCGTCTTGTATGTCCACGATTCCTTTGTGCCTGGCCATCTCTTCCCTGATCATCCGGGATATGGCGGCGGAGCTTTCCCAGCTGGGTGATTGTATCTTTAGATCAACATCCGCACCCACGGGTGGACCTTCAATAAGCCTCTCCAGGACAAAGGAGGTGGCCCCGAGTGAGGTGAGGAGCCGGCCTGCATCGTCTCTGACCCGGTCCATCAGTTCCACGACACTGTGTTTTCTTTCCTTACCGGCCTTTAGGAGTACGATCAACAGGCCGTAATGCCTGCCGTATATCGGTTCGTAATTGACCTCTTTCATCCCTGCCACGGCAATAGGGGCTTCAAGTTCGTCGCCGATCCGCTCTTTGACGAGATCGGAAAGGGTCATCAGGGTCTCCGTGGATCGCTCTAAGGTTGAATTGGGGGGGAGGTCAAAGTAGATATTGAACCTGGGAAAGACATCGCTCTTCGGGAACATGACGAAATCGGTTTGAAAGTAAAGAAAGAAGGCCAGTACGGTCGATAGGACAATGACGAGTACCGAGACATAGCGGTGTCGAAGGATGACCCTCAGATAGGGGTAGTAGATCCTCCGCAAAGGCCGAAATATGTCCAGGTGTCTCTTTCGGGTCTTTGCAAGGGCCTTTTTGGGTGTCAGTTCAACCACATGGGAGGGAAGCATAAAAAAGACCTCAAAGAGCGAGGCGGAAAGGGCGAAGATCACCACCTTTGGGAGGTCGGCCATATACCGGCCGATAATGCCGCCGACCATAATCAGGATAGGGAAAAAGGCGGCCATTGTAGTTGTGGCGGACGCGATGACAGGGCCCAGGACCTCACGGCTCCCCTCAAGGGTCGCTTTGAAAAGCGACTTCCCCTTTTCCAGGTGGCGATAGACATTTTCAAGCACCACTATGGCGTCATCCACGACCACACCAAGGACGAGGATTAGGCCAAAAAGGGTCAGGACATTTATGGAAAGACCAAAGGCGTTCATCATGACAAAGGTGAGAAGGAAGGAAACGGGGATACCGACAGAGGCAAAGATCGCATTGCGCAGGCCCATGGAGACCCAGAGGATCAAGAATACCAGGATAATACCCAGAAAGGCATTGGTCTGGAGTTCGTTGATCCGCTTTTTGATCTCTCTTGACTGATCAAAGTAAAGGGTCGTTTTGAGACCGGGGTACTGGGCCGGCATCTCTTTGAGGGTTTTTTTTACATCATCGACAATCTGTATCATGTTTGTCCGCTTTTTTCTTTTTATGGCGAGAACCAAGGCGTTCTTCTTGTCTATAAAGGTGAGGGTCCGGGGTTTTTCGAGGGTCGGGGTGATCTCGGCGATATCACTCAGATAGACGGTGCCGCCCTTCACACTCTTGAGCACGATATCGCCCAGATCTTCAGGTCTTGCCGGTTCCCCGACCATCCGTATTGCGGTCTCGTGATCGCCCATCTCCACCGTTCCGCCGGGCAGATTTTGTACCCTATTGGCAATGGCCTGTGCCACTTCGGGTATGGAGATCCCATAGGCCGACATGCGCCGGGGATTTAGCTCGACCCATATCTCCTGTTCCCTCTCTCCGACGATCTCGACCTCTGAGACCCCCTTGATATTTTCAAGGGTATCAGCGATCTCCCCCGCGATGTCCTGAAGCTGCATCATGGGGAGCTGGCCTGACAACCCCACCATGCACACGGGAAATATGGCTATATCAATCTCAACGACCCTCGGGACCTTTGCCTCCTTGGGGAGGTCCTCTACCCGGTCTACGGCATTTCTGATCTCCTGCATGGCCTGGTCGATTTCGTATTCTGAAAGGCGGGTGTTAAAAAAGACGTGGATCTTTGAGGTGCTTTCAAAGGAGTTGGATTCGTATCGCCGGATCTCGGCGATCCCTTCCAGTTCTTCCTCGATCTTTTTGGTGACCAGTTTTTCCATCTCCTCAGGGGAGAACCCCGGGCAGAGGGTGATGATGAGGCCTTCGCCGATGGTGATATCCGGGTCCAGATATTTTGGCATCTCCCTGTAAGAGTATATGCCAAACACCACGATCAGGAAGAGTACCATCCGGACGACAATGGGTCTTGATAAGCCAAATTTGGTAAGAAACATATCAGCTCATGCTTTAATAGGTGACCTTTACAGGATCACCCGTCTTGAGCCCGGCGGGGTTTGTGATGACCAGGGCCTTGTCAGGGATACCGGAGAGAATTTCAACCCGCTGGTCATAATAGTTGCCAAGAACCACTTCTTTGAACAGGGCCTTTCCATCCTCGACCATATAGAGACCTATCTTTCCATTTTCTTCGGACAGCCATGCGGCCGGGACCTTGATACTCCTCTGCTTGTCAGCGACAGGAAACCGTATCCTGACGGTCATACCATCGGCCATCCGCGGGTCGGTTTCCTCCACCAGGAGTTCTACAGGAAAGGAGCGGGTGGCGGTGTCTGCGGCGGGGGAGAGAAAGATCAACCGGCAATGGAACTCCTCTCCGGGAATAGCGTCGATAATAAAGGGAAAACGCCTGTTATCTCTTAAGACATAGATATCCTTTTCTCCCAAAGATACCTTTATCTTCAGGCGGTCCAGGTCGATCACTTGGGTGATCGGACTCCCCGGTGCTATGACCTCCCCCACCTCGACGTCCCGGAAGGCGACGATGCCCTCGCAGGGGGCGAGAAGCATTGATTTTTTGAGCTGGTCTTTTGCCAGTGCCAGGGCAGCCGTGGCCTGGTCCAGATTCGCGCGGGCGTTCTTGATATCCTCTTCCCTGGGACCTTTTAGCGTAAGGACCACCTGTTGCTGGGCAGATTCCCTTCTTGCCTGGGCAGTATCGAGTTTTCTGACGGCCGCATCATATTCCCTCTTGGAGACTGCCCGGATTTTGTAAAGCTCTTCGATTCTCTTGAAATCCTTTTCAGCCTCAAACAGGGCGGCCTCGGCCTCTTCCAGCGCGGCCCTGGCGATCTCGATCTCCTGTGGTCTACTCCCCCTCTGGAGTTTCTCAATCTGGCTTTCTGCCGCCTCCCTTGCCGCCCGCGCCTGCCGGACCTTCAGGTGGAAGCTGCTCGTACTCACCTCGGCGAGTAGATCTCCTTCGCGGACCCTATCGCCTTTTTCAAAGAGTAGCCTTTCGATCGTGCCTCCCAATTCACTGAATACACCTACTTTGCGCTGGGCCACCAGCACCCCTACGTATTCGACACCCCCTTGGGGAGGGGTCGCATCAGCATGGCTCACCGTGACCATTTTTGTTCGGCTGTGCCCATTTTTCTTATCAACCCCTGTCTCTGCCTGATCTCCGCACCCCGGTAGGGACAAGGCCAGGGCCAAAAATGCAATGCAAATTCTGCCAACAATGGAACTA
>CAZXCQ010000280.1:0-8262 GCA_964639275.1 uncultured Desulfobacteraceae bacterium
GTATTTCGGATGATTTCTATGTTATTTATCTTCAATTTACCCAGCTCCATGTCCTTTACTGTCCCCTTGAGTCGATCTTCTGAAACGCCCAGCCTTTTTAAGGCCTCAGAGAGAGAAAAACTGAGGCTCCCAATCCGTATCTTCCCGTCTTCATCCAATTTCAACCTGCCATTTTTTAGACCGTAATTTCCCACCAGCCCCAGATAAACCTCCCGGTCCTTGATAAATCCGGGGATATTGATTACCCTGGGACCGGTTGCTCCCATCGCCTCCCCTGCTCTATCCGTAAATATATCTGAGGTATTCACCACAACACCGAAGTCCAGCTTACCATCCCTTATGCGGGTCTTTGATGCCTTTATGGACTTGAGATATTCGTATTTTTTGGCATTTTGAGCAATTATGGTGGCAAACAGGCCATTTGCATCACTCTCACTGAGCGCAACCTCTACGGTTTTGTCCCCGGCGGGAGTCTTTGTTATCTGATCCTGGATCTTTTTCTTGAGTCGTTTTTCCATCTCCTCAATGTCTTTCCCAAAGACAATGACAGATCCCTCGTCCGTGCCCGCGGCTCCGGTGGTGTACCATTCAGGGAGGCTTGTGGCCTGACTCCAGAGGTAGTAGAGAAAGGCGACTGCGGCAAGGATAATGATCAGAAATACCAGTCCAATCTTTTTCACATCCATCACCCCCATTCTCTTGTGGACCACAAGGCCAGTATAACCCCTTTGGTGGGTATGACACAATACCGAATCGGTTCACAGGACCGGTGTAAGGGCCCTGGAACCCGTGTGACATGTTCTTTTTGAAATAGCCGTATCTTCTCAATAATTAGCGGTAAGAATGTTTATTGTCAGAAGATCTGGATTCCGGGGCAAGCCCCGGAATCCAGGTGTCCTCCCCCTAATTATTGAGATGTTACAAATAGCCCTAATCAAACCTGTCCAAAAATGATAATCCCTATCTTTGAAAGCCATTGATAATATCGGCTCAAGCAGCATTTTACCAAGTTGGAGACCTGGAGTAATAAAGTACTGGAGTGTTGAGAAAAAGATAAAATCCAGTACTCCATCACTCAAATACTCCAGCAAATACAGGGCCTACAAGCACTAAGAGATAAATAAGATAGGTTTCCGTAACAGAATTAGCGATTATTTGGGACACCAATGAGCCTTAATACGTCAATAAAGAGGGGAAAGGCGTAGCATGGGGTCTCGATCTTTCTGCGCTCAAGAAAAGCGGGGCCAGGTGGCGGAGATGACAAAACTCCCTTGACGACCTATCCTTTTGACAGATAAGGTTTATGATCTGTTGGGAAGAATCCAATACCACGGGGTTATCAAATGAGACGGATAATATTTCGGATATCTTTATTCCTCCTTTTTGCATCTGTGGGAGTTGTTGTTCAGGGGTGTGGCACCCATGGGTTTTCAAAAGGTGACACAACAAAAGAGGCTGATCGGGGAGAGACAGGCAAGGAACAGGTCCAGAAAGAGGTCGCCGGGCTGAGGACCGAAAACACAAACTTGAAAAAGGAAATAGATCTCCTGAAGAAGAAGAACAAGGAGATCAGGATGGAAAACGAGAAAGAGATGGCAAAGGTGGTACGGTGGAGATCGGTCCTGAGTGAAGAGGTTTTGAGGCTAAAGGGGGAAAACCGAAGAATTATCCGTCAAAATAGACTTTTCGAGCAAAGGCTGCGAAGATCCCAGCAAGAAAAGGACCTACAGAGACTAAAGATCAAGACGCTGGTCTATCAGGCCCAGAAGAGGCTCAAAGAACTCGGCTATGATCCCGGACCGGTAGATGGTATCCGGGGTAAAAATACCACGCGCGCCATAAAAAAGTTTCAGAAAGATAATGCCTTATCGACGACCGGAAGACTGGATTCTGCAACTAGAAACAAGCTGATACGGGTTCCCGGACATGAATGACATAATTGATCGAATCTTTTTTGTCCTGCCGTCGTTCCTCTGTTTCTTCTTCTTGCTGTTTTTGGTCTTTCTTTTCCCAGCAGAGACACTTGGAAGATGTATTGAAGGTGACTGCAAAAACGGACAGGGGACTTTGACCTCTACGCGATATCGTTTTCAATATAAGGGTCATTTCAAGGACGGGAAACCCCATGGACGGGGGACCTTGACCTTTCTTGACGGCAGGAAATATGTGGGGGAATGGAAAGATGGCAAAAGACATGGCAACGGGGTCTATACCGCTCCCGATGGTTCAAGATATGAGGGGGAATTCAGGGATGGAAAAAGAGAGGGGAAGGGGGTTTACCACTTTTCCGATGGTGGGAGGTATGAAGGGGAATGGAAGGGTGGCAAAAAACATGGGCATGGGATTTACACCTTTCCTGATGGTTCAAGGTATGTCGGCGGATGGAGGGATGGGAAAAGAGATGGAAAAGGGGTTTATGTCTTTTATGATGGCGGGAAATACCAGGGGGATGTCAAAAATGACAAACCCCATGGACAGGGGACCTATACCTATCCGGATGGTAGAACATATGTAGGAGAATTCAAGGGGGGGACCATTCATGGCCGCGGGACCTATACCTATCCGGATGGTTCAAAATACGCCGGTGAATTCAAGGATGGGACACCCAATGGAAAAGGGACCCTGATCTATGCGGATGGCGGGAAGTACGAGGGAGAATGGAAGGATGGGAAAAGACACGGAAAAGGGACTGAGACCTATCCGGATGGGTCAAGATATGTAGGGGAATTCAATAAGGATGTCATGGATGGGCATGGGATTGAAATCTATCCCGATGGTGGGAGATATGAGGGCGAATGGAAGGATGGGCTGCCCCACGGACACGGGGCCATGACCCATCCGGGTAAAGGGCAGTATGTGGGAGAATTCAGGGATGGGAGACCCCATGGGAAGGGGGTCTTTATCCTCCCTGGTGGTGAAAGGTATGCGGGGGAATTCAAGGAGGGTGATTGGGTCAAGGGGATTCGTCAGATTGAAGTAAAAGAGAAGACACGGGCCCAAAAGAAAAAAAGATAGGGGTGGTCTGTGGGTCAGGGGATATGGCCTGATGGATCTAGCAAGGGCTTGGGGTAGACAATCTATTCTTGGAGGTAAAAAGATGGGTAAGATCGAAAGGGCAATCATCAGTGTGACGGATAAGAGCGGGATCGTGGATTTTGCCAAATCGCTTTCCAGGTTTGGCGTGGAGATCCTCTCCACAGGGGGAACGGCGAGGGCACTTCGAGAGGGCGGGATAATGGTGACCGACATTTCAGAGTACACCGGGTTTCCCGAAATGATGGACGGCCGCGTAAAGACCCTCCACCCCAAGGTCCATGGCGGGCTCCTGGGTCTCCGTGCCAACCCAAAACATGTCGCGATGATGAAAGAGCATGGAATCAAGGCCATTGATATGGTGGTGGTCAATCTCTATGAATTCGAAAAGACGGTGGCCAGGGAAGGGGTGAGTCTGGATGAGGCCATTGAAAACATCGACATAGGGGGGCCGTCGATGCTTCGATCTTCTGCCAAGAACTTTAAAGATGTCACGGTCATAGTGGACCCGGCAGACTATGAGAAGGTCTTGGAAGAGATGGAGACCGGCGGGTGTGCGACCACCCTGGAGACCCGTTTCGGATTGGCAAAGAAGGTGTTTCGATTGACCTCCCACTACGATGGGGCCATAAGCAAATACCTGGAGAAGGCAGAGCTTTAGGGGATAGGCCATCCTCAAAGCGGGCTGCTCGCTCACGCCTCGCTGGATGTGCCCGTGGTCCTATTCGTTTTCTCCTGGCAGGGCACGTTTTTGTGGACATGGCGCCCTTTCTTTTTGCAGTAGATGGCCTGAAAGGTCCTGCAGCTTCCCGAGCCATCGAGGGAGTCATCTTCGGGCCAGGCCGCGTATTCACAGTTAAGATCGCAGAATTTCATAAAAAAGAAGGAATGTAACACTTTAGCCGTTTGAAACCGGGGGAATGGGGATTTTGAAAAAGGCCAAATTGATACGAAAGAATAAGATCAAAAGGCCGATAGCCCCGTTGTCCTTATTGAAGAGTGATCTTTTCTTTTGGTTCTTCGGCCACCTGAATGGCGCCAAATTTCTCCTCGTAATTCAATATATTTTGATTCAGGGCATTCAGTATCCGTTTTATATGGCCGGGGCTGACAATGACCCTGGCAGTGACAGCGCCGGAGGGTGGGGCCACCATCAAGAAGTCCATAATAAACTCCTCTCTTGTATGCGTGACCACCATATTGTTTGAGTATACACCCCCCATAAGCCCCTTTGGAAACTCAACCCTGATCTCCTTTGTTTGATTTGACATGCTTATCCTCCAGAATCACAACCGCTTAAATCTAAAAGTCCTGATGAGCCACCGGGGTCCTTGCTTTACAAATTCAAAATGGGCCATGATCTTGACCTCGGATTCGGGCTCGCGGTCAGGCATCGGGCGATGATAGCCCTCGGGCGATGTCGTGGCTGTATACATCAGGTTTGCCCGGGCCCTGTCCCCCTGGATCGTAATTGATTCCACCTTGTCCGCCCTTATGTTGAACCCACGCTTTCTCATGGCGCGGAGCTTTTTTTCAATTATCCTGGCAAAACCCTCCTTTGAAAATGTATGGGGTCCTTTCCTCGTTGCGGTCATAATTGACGCGGTTTCCGTGTAAAGATCCAGGATGGCCTGTGGGTCTTTGCCATTCCATGCGCTTTGCCAGTCTTTGATCGCCTTGTGGATCTCCTCTTCAGCGGGGATACCGCCAGGTCCCGGCCCTCGTCCCAGATCTATCGAAAGGCTGGCGGTCTTGTCGGCCACTATCTTGGGCTGGGGGGTCGCTGCCCCCCTTTGCGGTCCCTGCGGCCTGCCCGCGACGACCGTCCCGGCGGTCTTTTTGCCCGACAGGGGTCTGGCCACGAGCACAAAATCCCCCTTGTCCAGTTTGGGGTTGTTTATTTTGCCGTACTGGGGATGCTGGGCCTTGCGTGAGTAATTGACCACCTGTTCCTGCAGGTAGGCGCCCAGTTCCTGGCCCGTCACATAGCCGTCCTTGTTCCGGTCGGCGTCGAGGTCGCGCACACCCTGGACAAAAACGGTCTTGAAGAGGGACTTATCCGGGACCTTCTCATCCTTGTTTCCCGCAGTGAGGAACTGGCGCACCGGCCGGGCGACCTTTTCCTGGATAAATGGGGGCGGTTTGGCACGGCTGAGCTGGAATATGGCCCCGGAAAAGCAGGAGTCAAAGACCATCATGACATGTTTTGACTGGATACGTCGGGCCACGGTCTCGATCTCCCGCATGCTGATGGCCCGTTGCATAAATCCCATTTCGTCCACGTCAGGGTCGGGGGCGTCAACCGGGACGATATAACCCAGGTCTGAGCCATCCGCCTCAGCCAGGGTGTGGCCGTGGCCGGAAAACCAGACCAGAATCGCCTTATCCCTGTCCCGGCCCGGCCCGGTAATCAAGGAGTTGAGGGCCTTACGCAAAGAGGCCCAGTCAGGGTCCAGCAGGAGATTTACATCCCACCCGATCTGTTCGAGCACCTTGGCAATGTCCCGGGCATCCTGGAGCGGATTGGGTAGCATGGGCCAGCCCTTATTATAGCCCCCGCATCCGATTACAAGGGCATAGTAGCCGGAGTAGAGGGGCAGGATCTTGGTTCCCCCATCTTTTGTTCGGGCCTCCACCTGAACCCCCTCCCGGCTCCGCATGAGCGTGCCCCCCAGCTCGCGGCTGTGGGTGCCGCTGGCGACCACGTTTTGTAGGGAAGACTTGAGGGTATGGCGTTCAATCGGCTTTCCATTCAGGGTTGGCCCCGATCTTTGCAATCCAAGTATGCCGGGGCCTTTTGTGCGATACGAGTATTTGCCGTCCAGGGTCGAAAGTTCGATCCTGGCCCCTGGCATGAGCCGGTATTCCCGGCCCGGCTTGAGGTAATCGAATTCCTGCAAGGGTTTGCCTTGCGGATCCAGGAACTGCCCCTCAATCTCGGTTATCTGCAATTCCCGGAGGTCCTGGCCCGCAACTGGCGCCGCCAAGGGCCCTGTGGCGAGGATAAAGAGTGCCAGACAGATTGAGCAAAAAAGGTTCTTCATGAGTTCCCTCCGTTTCGGGTATGGCCATTGATTGGCGTTATCCCCGACGCTGCAAAAAGACCAGCCAAAATCCCGGAAAATAGCCATTTTTGCGATTGAGAATCTCACATATAATGTACAATTTGGCTTTTTGAAAGCCGGGCAGTGAGGGTTCCGAACCCCCATTGCCCTGTCCAGGTGTCAGTTTTGAAGAAAGCCAAATTGATACGTCGATCTTTCTGTGTTCATGGCAGCCTGCTTGGTGCCTCCAGGCGATCTTAGCGCAACAGCGGTGGAATTGCAAATGGCGTCATTCCGATGCCACCGCAAAGATGTGAACGGTCTTACTTTTTCCTTTGATGGGGGTTGTTGGGAGCTGTTTGACCTGGACCTCTTCTCCAATCCGGGCGAGTGTTTCTTCGCTGATGATTATCTTGGTTCCAAACTTCTTGTTTAGTCCTTGAAGACGGGAGGCAAGGTTGACGGTGTCCCCCACCAGTGAATAGGAAAGCCGGTCCCCGCCGCCGATATTTGCGGCCAGGACTTCACCGGTGTGGATCCCGATGCCGTTTCTAAGGGGGGCATAGCCCTGCTGAGCGAGTCTCTGATTTACCAATCCCAGCCGCCTGCGCATCTCCAGGGCTGCCCTTACAGCCAGCCTGGCATGATCCTTTACCGGCACCGGCGCCCCGAATACGGCGAAGATCTCATCTCCGATGTACTGCAAGACCAGCCCGCCGTGCATCCTGATGGCCCCGGCCATCTCCTCGAAATATCCGTTTATGATCTTCACCACCTCTTTGGGTGGTGTGGCCTCGGCCATCGGGGTAAAGTCCCTCAGGTCGGCAAAGAGGACCGTCACCTCCTTTAGTTCACCATCGAGGGGAATCCGGCCGGAGAGGATCTCGTCCCTCACCTCACGCGAGATGTAACGGCCAAACGTCTCTTTGACGCTCAAATAGCCCTGGAAAAGCTGAAACGAACTGGTCATCACAAGACTCACCACCGCGGCCGAGGGTCTGAGGACAATGCCGGCGGCCAGGCCCCCCACCATGAGCGTAAAAAGCCCGGTCAATATCGAGATCCCCGTTATAATTACCTTGCGCTGGGAGGCCCTTCGACAAAGGATGAGCATGAGGAATACCACCAGGGCAGCCGGCCCAAGAACCGAATAGGGCCAGGCAGGGGCCAGAAGCGCCCTGCCGCTTCTCAGGGCCTCTATGACCCGCGAATGGAAGATTGCCCCGGCCTCTTCCTTTTTTGATGCGGGTGATCTGTGTTTGTCTTCAAATTCAAAGCCGACTCCAATCACGACAACCTTGCCATTAAAGACGGCCGGGTCGGTCTCCATGGCCTTACCAAAGCTGAGGGTTTGTATCCTTGCCGGGTGGCGCCAATCAGGCATGATCTCACGAGGGGGCTCTCCTTTGAGTCCGGAGAGGAGCCAGGGGAATGCGTAAAGGTTTTTGCCTTTTTTGGTTGTAGGGAGGATAAGGACCTGTTTACGGCACACGCCATCCGGATCAGGGGTGAGATTGAGATACCCATATCCCTGCGGTCCCAGGATCTTCTGGTAGAAGATAAAGGGCTCCTTGATATCGCCTTTGGGGGTGACGGCATAGCCGGAGACCAGCCGGCAGGATCTTGATATCCGCCTTAGTCCCCTGAACACCCTGCTGTCATGATCTTTGACGATCCGTCCCAGGGGGAACTGGGGTAAAATCATGTCGAGCCCGACGGCCTCGGGTCTGCCGGTTTCGATCCTTTCCAGAAGGGGAATCAGGGGGGTGCCCCATAAGGCCAGGGGTGTTCTGGCGTCTGAATAGTCTTTTTCGCTGATCAGGATAACGATCTGATCATCAACCTCGCGGGTTGAGCCAAGCAAGGGGGCAATGGTATCAAGAAAAAGGCCATCGGCACGCTGTCCAAATCGGGTGGTGGAAAAGCCAAGCCCCAGTGCCAGGGACACCGCCCCAGTCAACAGGGCTACATACCAGTTTCTCCGATTTTTTCTGATGGAAGCCAATCTCTATCCGAAAGGGAGGGGTTTTCTCCACAGGCCAGAAAAGCGATCTGAGAAATCACTTGGCCCGATTTATTCAAAAGATAGTAACACTTTAGGCTTTTAAAAACCGGGGTATGGGGATTCCATTTTTCGGGTGTATAACTCGCCCGTAAGAGAGCGTAAAGAAATCACGCGCCATAG
>CAZXCQ010000281.1:0-8253 GCA_964639275.1 uncultured Desulfobacteraceae bacterium
AATAGGTGAGATCCTTGCCTACCCGCAAATCTAACAATGATCAGGTGACACTACCCATTTTTAAATAATGGTCATAAAATTATTGTCTTAAATTTTAAAAAAAAATAATCGGAATATAATAAAAATTAGAGAAATATATTTTGGCACAGATTATGACAACCAAAGAAATGGCGAATTATTTAAAATTGCATCAAATAACGATATGGAAATCAGCCAAAGAAGGAAAAATCCCTTGCATTCGGATCGGTGGAGTCTGGCGCTTTGACAAAAAGGTAATTGATGAATGGCTTGGCAAAGGCTAGATTCTTTTCCTGTAATCTTTTGACCCAAGAAGGGGGTCTTTCCATGAAAAATGTACTCAAAATGCCTTAATCATGCTTCCGATGGGACCGGGACGTTCTGTTGGGAGCCTGAAATACCATGGCGAAAAAGGGTGTTTGAATAATAGTCTAAGGCTTCAAGAAGCGTTTTTTAATCCCTTGTCTTTTTCCTCTCTATTCAGATCGCTTCTCCTTTCATTATGTTCTTATCCTTCAGCCTGATCCTGCAATCCGAGCAGAGTAAATCTTAACCATTGCATTGATAGCAGCAGTACTACCAATAAATCTCTAGGAAAAACGGATTTCAATTTCGGAAGTGACTTCTGTTCTTTGGAGGAAAAGTCCTACAGATCAACCATATCAACCTTAAAGGAGGCAATTATGATGAAAAAGGAATATCTAAAACCATTTCTGTGGGGTATGGCAGTCGGCTCGATCGTTTTGCTTATCGTCATTTTCTCGGCAGGATGGGTGGTGACGAATAGCACTGCCATGGCTGAAGCTAAACAAATGGCCGAAAATGCTGTTATTGAACGACTGACACCAATTTCCGTTGCACAGTTTATGAAAGATCCAAACAGGGAAGAGCGACTCAAGGAGTTGAAAAAACTGAGTTCCTGGAAGAGAGCCGACTATGTTAAGAAACAGGGGTGGGCCACAATGCCCGGGGAGAAAGAGCCCGATCGTGACGTTGCCGATGCGTGTGCCAGACGGCTTGTGGATCTCAAAAAGTGAGGACCCGTGGTCACCATCAGGAGTGCCAGACCAGGATTTAGGGAATTTCCTCAAACCAACCGCTATGCGGGTGGTAGACGATTGATACATAAAATGAATGACTTATTCATCAAATGCAAGAGAATTACTGTAAAGGATGTTTAAAATGAAGAGTAAGTCTGAAACAGACACACAAGCGGCAGATGCCCGGGCCGAGGCTAAACTTGAAGCGAACAAAATATGTGATGAGGCCTATAATCGAGCGAATCAGGCATACAAAGAGGCAAAAGGCAGGCGGATATGGCCTATAAAAAGGCCAAGAAGGGGGCCGTAGCAGCCCGTAAGAAGGCAATAGAGCTAGCCAACCAAGTTAGGCACAAGGCTACACGCAAATCACGGTAAGAAAAGCAGTTTTAGAAAACACTTGCCTCGATTTATTGAGAAGATACAGAAAGCGCTGAATCAAAAATCACGGAATATTTTGAATCAAAAGGAGGTCAAAATGAACATCTATGTAGGCAACTTATCATACGAGGTCACCCAAGAGGAGTTGCAGAAGACTTTTGAAGCCTTTGGCATTGTCGAATCTAGCAGAGTCATAATGGATACGCATACTGGCAGATCAAAAGGATTCGGATTTGTGGAAATGCCAGATAGTGCTAGTGCCCGCTCGGCGATAGATGGGTTGGATGGTAAAGCGTTAAAGGGGCGAACGATTAAGGTAAATGAAGCACGAGCCCGTACCGAAGGCATTAGACACAACGGAAATCGAAGCAGAGTAAGACAAGGTGGGAGACGGCGTTTCTGAACGCTGCTCAAAGATAAAGCCTGATAAGCCTGGACCGGGCGTTGGTGTGGTTAGGAAGTATGGCTGGGAGGGTGCATCAGGCATAGGTATTGGGAGGGGGTATCATGGCGAAGCGAAATAGACGTAGTTCTGAGAAGTTTCAGAAAGAAGTCAACCGAAAGAAAAAGGCCAAGAGAAAGATGGAAAGGCGGCAGGGCAAGAAGGATCAGACCATTGAGGTTGATGAGACACAGGCCACCGAATCCTGATCCCCTCACGGCAATGGTAGTCGCTGCCTGCATCTAATATAACTGAAAGGCAATTCTGTTGGCGATTGCGCGAAAATAACCTCGAAATTGGGTCTGAATTTTGGATCTATAATTCCCTTGAGAGTCCAAAGTTATCGCCTGGCAAGTGAATTTTAGAGAAATACCCCATTGGCTAACCGCCATTCCTGCCAAGGCGGGAATCCAGTAAAATCAACGACTGATGCGTTCCTGATTCCCAGGAATGACAGAACTTCGGACTGTATAGCGAAATAAGAAAGGTAAATTATTGTTTAAACATCTAATACACAAATCTCGCGACCTCCCAGTAGAAAGAACAAACGAAAATGAGCCATCGCAAAAAGCATACGACGCATTTTTACCCGTCAGCGCTGGCATAGACGTCCTTCCTGACATAGCTGCCCTCCAGGATTCAGGGGACAAACACAATTCACATAGATCAAGGCGCCCAAGCAAAGGGAAAGAGCTGCGGGCTGTCTGGGAAATCTCCCAATTTGACGTGCCCGATGCCCAAGGGCAGAGCCGCTTTCATGATCTTGCCCTCCCCGTAGAAATTATGCATGCTATCGCTGACCTGGGCTTTCAATACTGTACGCCGATACAGGCGGAGATCCTTCCCGAAGCCATCGCCGGTTCGGATACCACGGGAAAGGCACAGACAGGAACCGGCAAGAGCGCCGCCTTTCTGCTCAATATCTATACCCAGTTGCTGAGGAAACCCTTCCAGGGCAAGCGACGACCGGGTATTCCCCGTGTATTGATCCTGGCCCCTACACGGGAACTGGTGCTTCAAATTGAAAAAGACGCCCTTGCCATCGGAAAATACACTGATATTCAGATCCAGTCTGTTTTCGGTGGATTAGGCTACGGCAAACAAAAGCGAGCTCTGGCAGAAAAAATCGTCGATATCATCGTCGCCACTCCGGGACGATTGCTCGATTTCCACAGGCAAAGGCAGTTGCAGCTTCACAAAGTTGAAATCCTTGTTATCGATGAAGCCGACCGATTGCTGGATATGGGGTTTATCCCCGATGTCCGCCAGATCGTCAACGCTATGCCACCCAAAGACAAGCGCCAGACAATGTTTTTCAGCGCCACGCTCACACCTGAGGTGGAACGGCTGGCCGAGCAGTGGACGCTGGATCCGGTCCACGTAGAGATCGAACCGGCACAGGTGGCGGCGGAATCGGTCAGACAGCTGATCTATATTGTCACCGCCGAAGAAAAGTTCGCCCTTCTGCTGAATCTGATTGCCGGTGAGAATCTGGAGAGGGTCCTCGTTTTCACGAATCGAAAGGATCAAACCAGACGCCTGGCAGATCGTCTGAAGCAGTACCGCATCAATTGCGCCTTCCTTTCCGGTGACGTCCCCCAAAGCAAGCGAATCAAAAATCTTGAAAATTTCCGCAATGGAAAGATTCGCGTTTTGGTTGCTACTGATGTGGCGGCACGCGGCCTGCACATCGAGGGCATCAGCCACGTCATCAATTTTACCCTCCCCCGGCAGCCCGAAGACTATGTGCATCGGATCGGGCGGACCGGCCGTGCCGGCGCTACCGGGATTTCAGTGAGTTTCGCCTGTGAGAAGGATTCCTTCTACATCCCCCCAATCGAGAAATACCTGGGAAACTCGCTGAGTTGCGTGCACCCCAATCGAGCGTTATTGAAGGTGCCACCGCAGCCGATCAGGGAACTGGGAGCCGTCAAAACACCCTCTTCCCGGCGAAAGAGACGGCATTCAAAGAGGAGATCCAGCGCGCCTGCATGACGGTCTCTTTTCTCAGCGTCCATACGACGAACCGCGATACAATTCTCATATGGGTGGGGCAATCGTCACAAGGACCCTCAAATCACCTCTGGCTCGCACGCCATGGGGTTCAGCAATTTCTGAGATCAAGACATCTCCTGCCCTTGCAGGGAGAGTGGCACCATCTTTTCCCAGGAATTCCCCTTCGCCTTCAAGCACGACTATGCTGAGCTGTCCCTCTATCTCATGGGAATGAATGGGAAGCTCCTGGCCTGCCCTAAAATTGAAATTAAGGATCTTGAAATAGGGTGAATCGTGCACAAGGTAGCTCTTCATCCCCTTTTCGTCAAAGTCGTTCTCTTTGTACAGACTTATCCTTTTCATATATCCTCCTCCTTTCATATGAATCTATGATGATTCAAGACTTACATATCATCGACCAAAGTGAAAGAGATATTTGATGGCCAACAGCTGCTTTTTGATCGTCGAACGCAGCGTCCCCGCCAAAACAGCCAACGCCCCATCGTTTGAATCGAGATCATGTGGCAATTTGGCAGCAGAAAACGCTTGACATTTAGAAGACAAAGGCGATGAGTTATGCTGTAGGTCTGTAAAGCGTGTGAAGCATGCAGCATGGGGAACCCATTTTTTGCAAAGCAGCACCTCATAGTCAAAATCTTGGAGCACCATGTCCGCTGATGCTGTCGGAAACAGTGAAAAAGATAGAAGACCTGATCTCTGAAGTGGCGAAACTGCAAAATGAGTATGTGGTGCGGGTATGCCCCGGGTGTAAAGCCACATGCTGTACCAGGGTTCACTATCTTTTCACTGAGAAGGATATCCTTTTTCTCAGGCTGTCCGGGCAAAAACAGGGGTGTACAAGGGAGACCTTTTCAAAAAAAGGGTGTCGGTTCCTGGGGCAGACCGGGTGCACCCTTGGTCCAAAATCCAGGCCCTTTATCTGCCATCACTACATCTGCCCTGACCTGGAAACCGAGATAAAGAGGTGCGACCCCGGGCTTATGGGTGATCTCGAGACCAAATTCAGGCTCGTTGACCTGCTGCGGGGCCAGATGTGGAGCGAATACCTGGACAGTCTTTAGATTTAAGCGATGCCCAAAAGATATTGGCCCACTTCCAAACCAAGGCCTCAAATGGTAATATCTCAATGATTGGGGGGAGGAGACCTGGATGCCGGATCAAGTCCGCCATGACGAGAGAACTTTGGACTCTCAAGCTCAGATGTTAATATTGGAAAATAGAGGTGCGGTATTCGGATTTGACTTTTCCTAAGGAGGTTGAAAAATGAAATGTGATCGATGTAATGAGTCGATAGAGGCAGGAGAAGAGCGGGAACATCACGGACAGGTCCTGTGCGAGGACTGTTATATGGACGCCCTTTCACCGGCCCGGTCCTGTGACCCGTGGGCCGTACACAGCGCCAAGTCCTTAAAGGAACAGAGGGGTCGGGTTGAAGTCAACGAGGTCCAGAAAAGGATCCTCCGGATACTGGAAGAGACCGGCGGAATCGAGCCCAGGCTCCTTGTGGAGCGGCTTCAGATAAGGCCTCTGGATCTTGAAAGAGAGATCGCAGCGCTTCGACACATGGAGAAAGTGAGGGGAGAGCTAAGGGATGGAAAAAAGGTTGTTCGTTTGTGGTAGGTGCCAAGGGCGGACCGCCTTTTGATATTGAGCTGGCCACATAGACAAACATCTCAATATCTTTGTCAGGTTTTAAACGGTCCCTGGCGAAAAATTGGGCCGATACTGGATGCTGGTCTCTGGATACTGGATTCTAAAGGATTTTTTCTATTCATTTTTCCAGTATCAAGCATCCACCATCCAGCATTGCTTCGCCTCCCCAGCCCGTACCGGGCGCGGGACGGACAAACGATGGATTACAATTTTCCTTAACTCGTCGATTTAAGGCGAAGCTGCGCTAGCGCTATGCCTGATGAGAGGCCTAAGATAGGAAAGCCATGACAGAGAAGTCGAATGTATTCAAAAAGACCTATCGTGATTACCTCTCCCAGGTTGCGCGGCTGAACCTCGGGGCCGTGCAGGAGACACTGGGGATTCAGATAGATGATGGGGCGGCAGTCATTGACTTTTTCGGGCGACCCTACCGCATCTCCCCCGACGGCGTTTTCTCACCTAACGGAAAGGAGTCTGACTTTGCCATCAGCGTTGTGCTCTTCAAATACCTCCTGATGTGCCCGGAATTCACCCCCAGGGGAGATGACTGGGTATCCTATAAGGACTTCAGGGATGCTGCACCTTTTGCCGGTGCCTTTGTCAATACCACAGAGCGATCGATTGCAGGGCACTTCGCGAGGAATCTTTCCGGTCTAAGAAAGGCATGCCAGGCTCTCGGCGGCCGATCTCCGGAAATGGATCTCGCCTATGATCTATCCACCCGTTTTGATCCCCTGCCCAGGGTCCCCATTCTGATGCTCTTTAACGATGCGGACAATGAGTTCCCTGCCCAGATCAAGCTTCTTTTTGAGCGGCGCGCGCAGAAATACCTTGATATGGAATGTCTGGCCATGCTGGGGATGTTTCTGGCGGAATATCTCAAAAGGAGAGGGTAAGAACCTGGAAAGAAAGGGTTATGTCCGGGTCAAGAAAGGGCAGAAATGATCAGGGAGATCGTCTCAACCCGGCAGGCAGGAGCAGATACAGGTCTATGGAGATCAGAAAGGCGCTCGAGACCGATTTTGATGGAATTTGGGAGATACTCAAAGAGGTATTTCGTCGAGGGGACACCTATCCCCATTCACCCAGCACAACCCGGGAGGCGGGGTATCAGTACTGGATGGTCACACCCACTGCAACCTACGTCGCTGTAAATAAAGGTGAGGTCCTTGGGACCTACTACCTTCGACCCAACCAACCCGACCTCGGCTCCCATGTCTGCAATGCTGGCTACATGGTCAGTTCGAGGGCAAGAAACAGGGGCATTGGCACGGCCCTGGGTGAGCATTCAATCGCCGAAGCCAGGGGGCTGGGATTCAAGGCCATGCAATTCAATTTGGTTGTCGCCACCAACAAGCCGTCGATCCGGCTCTGGAAGAAACTGGGCTTTGATGTCGTAGGAACCCTGCCAAAGGCATTCAGACACAAGGACCTGGGTCTTGTTGACGCATTTGTGATGTATCGGTTGCTCTAGCCGCATACACAGCCCCAGGCGGGGGCCTAGCGGGCTTCCTTTTCTGCCGCCTTTTTCTGGAAGGTGCGCAGCTCAAAGAAAAAATCATCATATGTGCTGTTGGCAGGCCTTAGGTCAACTGCCTTTCTGGCATTGGACAGGGCCCTCTGAAGATCGCCCTTTTTCCACCACGCATACCCCCGACCATAGTAGCTTTGTGCCAGTCCCGGCTCTGTTTTCAAGGCCGCACTGAAATCCGCAATGGCTCGGTCGTAGTCTCCACTTTGTACCCAGGCCCATCCCCGGCTATTATAGACCGAGGGCAGTTCCTTTCTCTGCTCCCCGACCTTGAGTGCCTCCGAGTAATCGTCAATGGCCTGGATATACCCCCCCTTATAGAACCAGGCGTCTCCCCGGGCCTTATAGATATTAAAGAGTTCAAATTCAGCCTTGGGAGAAATAGCTCCTGCCCGGCCCCCCTCCCCTTTCGGTGTCAATTCCAGTGCCCGGTCAAAATCATAAATGGCTCGACCATAGTCCCGATTCCTATAATAGGCCAGCCCCCGGTTATAGTAGACCACGGAATTGTCCTTTCCATCAGGGGCCATTTCGATCGCCTTTGTAAAGTCTTCGATGGCCAGATCATATTCCCCCTGCTTAAACCAGGCCTCTCCCTGGGTAAAGAACTGGTCCGCATATTCTTTAGTTCCCTTGGAAATCGCACACCCTGAAAACCAGAGCGCCCCCACCACAAACAGCAGTACCGGTCTGTATAGGTGTCTTGTCATCGGTAATGTCGCCTCCTCTCATTGTGGAATCGGATAGTCCTCTTCGGGACTGTTAGGATGATGGCCATCCCGCCTCAACACCACTTTGTTTTTCTGTCGCCCTGAATCCCGATTCATCGGGAAACCTGTGAAGGCCTGTGTTTTTTTGTTGTTTAATTATACAGCAGGTAAAATTTTGAGTCAATTCGATGAGACACCTGGTGGCATTCCGTTGGAGACGGTGGATAGGGTAAAAGTGAGCCACCGGGTGTCCCGGCCCGTCGCTCGCTTGACAGTCACCTCTGTTTTCCATATCCTTTATTACCGGCCGTGATCCCAGGGAATCGCCGGGATTTGCCTGCAGGCTCTTGAAGAGAGCAACTGTATCTTTTGTATCAATATAGCTTTCTGAAGATTGGTTCTTGGAGAGGGGTATGGGGGTTCCGTTTTGAAGGGTGTATCCCTGTCTGAGACCGTTAGAGA
>CAZXCQ010000282.1:0-8253 GCA_964639275.1 uncultured Desulfobacteraceae bacterium
GAGGGTGTAGAGCTCCACCTGTGTGAACCCGACCTGGTGCCCATGACCTGGGTTGGGCAGCCTGAGCTTGTCACCCAGGTCCTGGCAGCATGGCTCGTGCTGGGGGAAGATGATCTGCCCCTGAGTCCTCGGTTGGTGGGTAAACCCGGTGTCGGGAAAACGACCCTGGCCTATCATGCCGGGAGGGTATCCAACAGGCCGGTCTATCTGTTTCAGGCCACCATGGATACCAGACCCGAGGACCTGATCGTAACCCCGGTCATCTCCGAGGAAAGACAGATCAAATATGCGGCCAGCCCCGTGGTTTCTGCCATGATCAAGGGAGGCGTCGCGGTCATCGATGAGGGCAACAGGATGAGCGAGAAGAGCTGGGCCTCCTTGGCCCCGCTCCTGGATAGTCGGCGATATGTGGAATCGATCGTGGCGGGCATCAAGATAAAGGCCCATCCCGATTTTCGCCTCTGCACCACGATGAATGACGACGCCAGCACCTTTGAGCTCCCCGAATATATCCACTCCAGGCTCCAGCCACAGATCCATATCGATTTCCCTGACCGGGAGGAAGAGCTATTGATCTTAAAAAGAAACCTCCCCTTTGCGGATGACAAGATCCTTGACTATGTGGTCGAGTTCCTCCAGGCCGCCCATGGGGCCGATGAACGCTATTCGGTCAGGGATGGTATCAATATTGCGCGCTATGCCCTAAAAAGGCTTGCCGAAGAAGGTCGCGGGAAAGGGCCAACAGCCCACCTGCAAAGCCCGATGACAGGATACCTCAAGGAGGCTGCCGCCATGATCCTTGACCGCGGTGCGGCGGAATATTTCAACGACCTGCTGGATGAGATGGGCCATGAAGACACGCATTGAGTGGGAGAATATCCGACTGGTCCCGATCCTCCACAACAGGATGGAATTCGCCATAGAGGTGAGACGGCAGTTTGAGGAGTTCAGACCGGATCATGTGGCCGTCGAGTATCCTGATACACTAAAAGACAGGTTACTGGAGGGGGTCAAAAGGCTTCCGCTTCTCTCGGTCGTCCACTACCAGGAAAGGGATGGCACCTTTACCTATCTCCTTTTGGAACCCACCGACGGCCAGGTCGAGGCGGCCAGGATGGCACTCGAAAGGGGGATCCCGGTGCATTTTATCGACCGGGATACAGAAGGATACCCCCTGGATTTCTCTTCGATGCCGGACCCTTATGCCGCCAAGAAGATCGGCCATTTTGCCTATTGCCAGGCCTATGTCAGCCTTCACTGGAACGCCCCTTCGTCCCCCAAGGACACCCTGCGGGAAAAGACCATGGCCTATCATCTCCAGCAGCTGAACAAGAAGGGGGGAAGGACCCTCTTTGTCGGGGGGTTGTCTCATACGCCGGGGATCCTCAAGATGCTCCGCGAGCCGCAGACCCAGGTCATCGGCCGGAGAAGGCGAGAAGGGATTGGCCTGGCGCATCTGCACGAGGAGTCAAGCCAGGAGATCATGACTGAGATGCCCTTCCTCGCTGCGGCCTACGAGCGGGCCAGATCCGATGAGGGCTACAAGAAACTGGACAGGCTCCGGATCAATAGCCAGTTGATAGCCGCTTCCAGAGAGGAACACCGGAAGAACAGCCGGGAGGAGTTGTCACTGAGCCAGATAAGAATCCTGAATAAGTTCTCCAGAAATTATGCCTTCCTCACCGGGCATCTCGTACCCAACTTCTACCAGCTCATTATCGCGGCCCGGGGGGCCGCAGACGACAATTTCTCTTATGAGGTGTGGAAAAAGGGGAGCGAGTATCCCTGGCAGACCAAAGAGCCCGGTCTCCCGGTCCTCCGCCTCAGAGGGGAGGACCTCTTTCTTGACCAGAAGCGGATAAGGTTTCACCGCCGGCTCAAGACCCTCAGAAGGCGTCTGGTGTCGGTGCCGGTCAGGAGAAAAGAGCAGGAGACCTATCCGGGTGAGTGGCGTGAAGGGTTTAAGGGTTTTTCGATCTGTTCTTACCCCCCTGAGGACGTGGTCATTGAGGGGTATGGAAAGTACCTCCAAAAAAAGGCCTTGGAGATCAGGGCCGAAGAGAACTCCCGTATCGAACCCTTTACCAGTTCCATGCAGGATGGCCTGGATATCAGAGAGACCATAAGGCAATGGAGCCGGGGGGAGGTATACGTAAAAGAAGAGAGGCCGATCAGAGGGAGGGTTGGATCGGTGGTCGTAATTTTTGACCCTGATCTTCCAGACAAGGATGGGAAAGAGGGCTTCCCCTGGTGCGTCACCTGGCTCGGGGAGCACGACCAGGAATCGGATATGGCCTTTTACAGCACGCCTGCGGGGGAGGTCATGGAAGGCCCGGGGATTTCCAGGTGTCAATACGGGGGTTTTATGCTCACCTACCCCCCCTTGCGCGTCTATGACATATGGAAAGACCCCTTTTTCCATATGGCCCGAACCAAGCCGGAGAGGTTGCTGATGGCAGCCCTCGACTACAGCCTTGAAAAGCACGTTGTTTACGTGGCGGCCACGCCACCCTCGGGGTGGTGTCAGAGCATGGCGGCCCGCCTGGGCAAAAAGGTCATCTACATGCCGATAGGGACACTTTCCCCTGTCACACTCAAAAGGATCAAGCAGTTTCATGTCCTGGATGGCCACCCTGTCAGGGAGTATGCCCGTCACTATATTTCACCCTCTCGCCAGGGTCTGGCCAAATAACTACCATCTCAGCAGTTTTTTGTTGTCAGGGCCTGTTTTTGGGCTTAGAATAGCGTCAGTATTGTCCTGGGCAAAAACCGCTCCAAACACCCGTATTTGAGGTCCCTGTATGCTGACGTTGGATTCGCGAACCTCCCGGATCAGACGATCATAAGGGGATGAGAGGGATAGCATGAATGGCATGGGCAAATCCGTCAAAGGCGGTCTGATACCCCCGATAAGACCCACCCTGGTTATCCTGTCGATCTCCCTTGCGTTTTTTCTGCCATTGGGCTGCTCAAATGAAGAACCCCAAGAGGCCAAGAGGGCCAAGAGGATTGTGCGGATAAAGACCCCGCCATATATAAAGGATTCGGCACCAAAAGCGGGGGCAGATGAGTCGGAGAAAAGGGCATCGCCGGGCAGTGATCAGGCCCACCCTATGGCAAAAAAGGAGATAACCCCGCCCCGGGAGGAACAGCCCAAACCCGGAAAGAACAGGGAAAAAGAGACGGGTGGGCCGGACAAAAAGGCCTCTTTGAAGATTGCTGAGGCCCCCCCTGCGGCAAAAAGGGGGGCCTATCCGCCCCAGGACAAACGGCCTGAACCGGGAAAAGACAAGGAAAGGGTGGTGGCCCTGAAGCACGAGAAACCGCCGCCACCAGAAAAAGACAGAGAAGGCGTGGAAGGCCATTACAAGGTTCGCCACGGAGATACCCTCTCCAAGATCGCAGGGCTCCAGAATGTCTATAACGACCCTATGAAATGGCCCAGTCTCTTTCGTCTCAACATGGATAAATTCGGTCCAGTCAATGTGGAGGAGGGCTTTGCGGACAAGCCTCTACCGGAGGGCCTTGACCTGAGACTTCTTACCCCATCAGAGGCCAAAGAGAACCTGGAGAAACTGGGGCCAAGGCACTGGGTGATCAATGTCATGTCCGTAGAGAGGCCAGGCCGGATCGTGCCGGCCGCCATTGCCCTTATGAAAAAGGGGTATCGTGTCTACCTCACCAGGGCAAGGGTAAAAGGAAAGGACTGGGTAAGACTCCGCGTGGGCTTTTTCAAGGACAGCTCCGAGGCCGATGCGGCGCGAAAAGCCATGATGCCCATGATAAACAATGCCTGGCTTGCCAAAATCGGCAACAAGGAGTTGGAAGAGTCTGGCGGCTACTGAGATTAATCCCCAAGTACATGGTTTCATAAATGCAGTAGCGCGTCTTGAGGAACTGGATTCCGGCTGGAGTTTATCCCGTATTTGATACGGGGCCGGAATGACAAAGAGGCCAAAGTGGCCGTCACCCCGGTGAAAACCGGGGACCAGAAGTAGTTGAAAATCCTGGATTCCGGCTTTCGCCGGAATGACATTAAAGGACTTTTACAAGACCTCAGCAATGCGTTACGAATCAGCTTTGTTGCTGACCATCTGGGGAAATGAATTACGATCATCTTGATCGCAATCTGCAATAAGATGAAAGGTCAAGGATGAAGGGGAAAAAGGTCATTGTCGGTGTGAGCGGGGGAATTGCCGCCTATAAGGCCGCCGAACTGGTCAGGCTTCTCGTGAGGGCAGATGTCCACACCCGGGTGGCCATGACGTCAAATGCCACACGTTTTGTAGGCCCCCTCACCTTTGAGGCCCTTTCGGGAAACAGGGTCATCTGGGATATGTTTGGTCAGGCAGGGACCGCCATCGACCATATTACCTGGGCACAGGAGACAGACCTGATCATCATTGCGCCGGCAACGGCCAACCTGATCGCCAAGCTGGCCCATGGGATCGCCGATGACTTTCTCTCCACCCTGGTGCTCGCGGCCACGGCCAGGGTTCTGGTCTGTCCTTCGATGAACAGCCAGATGTTTATAAACCCTTCTGTCCAGGACAACCTGAACCTCCTCAGGGAGAGGGCGGTTACCGTTATGGAGCCTGGCGAAGGGCCGCTCGCCTGCCGCACCGAGGGCCCCGGGCGACTCCCGGAGCCAGAGGAGATTATGGAGCAGGCCCGGATCCTGATGACCCCCCAGGATCTCTCCGGGCTAAAGGTCCTTGTGACTGCCGGACCGACCGTAGAACCCATGGACCCCGTCAGGTATATTACCAACCGATCCACGGGGAAGATGGGGTATGCCCTGGCCCGGGCAGCCAGGCAACGGGGGGCAGAGGTGGTCCTGGTAAGCGGGCCAACATCATTAAGGCAGCCATTTGGCATCAGGTTTTTCGCGGTAAAGACGGCAGAGGAGATGAGGGAGGCGGTATTCGAAAATCGTCCCCAATGTGATATTGTCATCAAGGCCGCGGCCGTATCGGATTATAGACCGCGGCAAAGCGCAAGACAAAAGATAAAAAAGGGTGATGACTCCCTGTCGCTCGAACTGGTCAAGACGCCTGATATCCTGGCAGAGCTGGGAGACACCAAAAAGGATTTCCCGGCTATTCTGGTTGGATTTGCCGCTGAGACAGAGGATCTGCTGGCAAATGCCCGGCAAAAACTGAGATCCAAGGGCCTTGATATGATTGTTGCAAACGATGTCTCAAGGGATGATACCGGGTTTGAGGCCGACACCAACCGGGTCAAGATGATTTACGGAGACGGGCAGGTGGAGGATTCACCCCTGATGACAAAGGAAGAAGTCGCCCATTTGATCCTGGATCGGGCAAAGGTGCTCCGGGGAGGTGACGGGTCTTGAAGGTGGAGGCGGAGATAAAAGAGATCTTTGCCCATCTGGGAAAACTGATTGACGCCCATAAGGAGATGGGGCTCGATCCACCCCCTCTCTCGGATGAGACGCTGAACTATCTCGGGTCGGCAGGACCTGGGATCAACGCCACCCAGGCCCAGGCGCCCGACTCTCCTGGCGGCGCCCCCGACCAAAGGGATCAGGCAGGCAGCCTGGAGGCATTGAGGACCTCTATCGGGGAGTGCCAGCGATGCAAACTCCATAGAAACAGGACCCGCCTGGTATTTGGCGAGGGGTCTCCTCTGGCCAAACTGGTCTTTATAGGGGAAGGGCCGGGGCACGAAGAAGACATGGCGGGCCGGCCCTTTGTGGGTGAGGCGGGGAGGCTCTTGACCAAGATCATCGAGAATGGCATGAGGCTGGCCAGAAAAGAGGTCTATATCTGCAACGTGGTAAAATGTCGGCCACCCGGAAATCGCGACCCTGAGAGAGATGAGATCGAGGCCTGCCTCCCCTTTTTGGAAAGACAGCTCGATATTATCAGGCCCAGGGTCATTTGCTCCCTTGGCCGGATAGCCGGCCAAAGCCTCATAGGCCCCAAGTTCAAGATCACCGAGGAGAGGGGAATCTGGCATTCCTACAGGGAGATCCCGCTCATGCCGACTTACCATCCGGCCTATCTCTTGAGGTATCCGTCCGCAAAACGACAGGTCTGGGAGGATGTCCAGAAGGTCATGGGACACCTGGGTCTGGAGGTGAAAAAAGATGGCTAGGTCATGGATCAAGATCTGCTTCTGTTATGCACTGATAAGCCTTGCTGCCGCCGGCATGCTGGTCTTTGGGACGTCCAAAGGCGCCCTGGCCGGTGATGAAGTCATGATCATCGAGCTTGAAGGCCCCATCAATCCCGGAACGGCCCTGTACGTGACAAGAGGCCTGGAGCAAGCAAAAAAGCAAGGGGCCAGACTGTGCATACTGCGCCTGGATACCCCCGGGGGGCTGGCCTCCTCGATGCGGACAATCATAAAGGCCATACTCAATTCATCGGTCCCTGTGGCCGTTTGGGTAGGCCCCAGGGGGGCCGGGGCTGCCTCAGCAGGGGTTATGGTCACGGTGGCAGGTCATGTTGCCGCCATGGCGCCGGGCACCAACATCGGTGCCGCCCATCCCGTGACAGCCGGGGGCCGGGACATCGAAAAGACCATGTCAAAAAAGGTGGTCAATGACATGGCCGCCTACGCCCGGGGGATCGCCGAAGACAAGGGAAGAAACGGGGAATGGGTAGAAAAGGCGATCCGCGAGAGTGTCTCCATCACCGCGGAAGAAGCGGTGGAAAAAAAGGTGGTTGATCTGGTTGCAAAGGATATCGACGAGCTGCTCCGGCGACTCGACGGTAGAGAAGTCGATGTTGAGGGAAGTAAAATGACCCTCAAGACCGCAGGACTCGAAAAAAAATACTACCGGCCCGGATTCCGCGACAGGGTACTAAAGACGATAAGCGACCCGAACATCGCCTATATCTTGATGATGATCGGACTTGCCGGGCTCTACTTTGAACTCTCCCACCCGGGGGCAATCTTTCCGGGTGTCATAGGGGCCATATCTCTTGTTCTCGCCTTTTTTTCCTTTCAAACCCTACCGGTCAATTACGCCGGCCTGCTATTGATTGCCCTGGCCATCATATTTTTTATCGCCGAGGTCAAGGTGGCCAGCTATGGGATCCTCTCCATAGGGGGCCTGGTTTCGCTGACCCTGGGCTCTATTATGCTGTTTGAGGATGTGAGGGTTTCGCTCGAACTGATGATGCCCACGATCCTCCTGGTGGGCGGGTTTTTTGTTGTTGTTGCGGGACTGGCATTTAGGGCCTATCGCGCAAAGCCCAGACTGGGGACAGAGGGCCTTTTGGGGGAATCGGGTGTGGTGACAGAGATGATTGATCCGGAAGGCCTGATCTTTGTCCATGGGGAGTACTGGCGGGCAAAGGCAGGGGAAAGGCTTGAGCCAGGAGAGAAGGTGGTGGTGACGGGTGTGGAGGGGTTGTTGTTGGAGGTAAAGAAGAGCGATGATCAGGAAACTTAGACAAGGGAGGCGGTAAAATGTTCTACATTTTGGCATTGGTGCTGATAGTGCTTTTTCTTGCATCAGCCATCAAGATCCTCAAGGAGTACGAGCGCGGTGTTATTTTCCGTCTTGGCCGTGTCATCAAGACCAAGGGTCCCGGGCTCATTATACTGATCCCGATCGTGGATAAGATGGTCAAGGTGAGTCTGCGTCTGGTGGCCATGGATGTGCCGGCCCAGGACGTGATTACCCGGGATAACGTCTCGGTCAAGGTGAATGCCGTGGTCTATTTCAGGGTCATGGATTCTACCAAGGCGACCATCGAGGTGGAGAACTACCTCTTTGCCACCTCACAGCTGGCACAGACCACCTTGCGGAGCGTTTGCGGTCAGGTCGAACTGGACGAACTCCTGGCAGAAAGGGAAAAGATCAACACCCGGTTGCAAAATATCCTGGACAAGCACACCGACCCGTGGGGGATAAAGGTGACCAACGTTGAGGTCAAGCACATCGACCTCCCCCAGGAGATGCAGCGGGCCATGGCCAGACAGGCGGAGGCCGAGAGGGAACGAAGGGCAAAGGTCATCAATGCGGAAGGCGAATACCAGGCCGCCAACAGGCTGGCCGAGGCCGCCGGTATCATCAGTAAACACCCCGAGGCCTTGCAGCTGAGATACCTTCAGACCTTGAGAGAGATATCTTCTGAGAGCAACTCAACCACGATCTTTCCGTTGCCTATCGATCTCTTGGCGCCTTTTTTGCGAAAAAGGGATTAGCGTAACAGTTTTGCGTAGCCGTTCACAGGTTCAGGGTTCACAGGTTCAGCGTTTGAAACAAAGACAAGA